>DATBJU010000109.1:0-2090 GCA_036556265.1 Xanthobacteraceae bacterium
AAAATGCAGGCCGGTAGGAGGCCTACCAGCCTGCAATGAGTTTCCCTCGTCGGCAGGTACCTTAGTCCTGTCGAGTCTTCAGGATCATGCGCTAGGACGAACCCCGGTCGGAATCGTCACCGCCGAAGGGCATACCGCCCATCGACGTAGATGTGCCGAAAGACTCGGGCTCGGCCGGGGGAGCCGATGCCGGCCGCCGCGACCTACGTGCCGTTGCCTTGCGGCTCGACTTCTTCGCTGCGCTCTTCTTTGCGCTGCTTCTTCCCATGCCGCCGCGACTCTTCTTGCGCGCCGGAGCGGCTTTTTTGGCCCGTTTCTTGGCCTTGGACTTCGCTTTCTTGGCTTTCTTCGCCATGATCGCCTCCCGATCGGTTGCGGGTCAGGTCTATAACGCGTTTGGTGACGCTACTGCTACATCGCCGGGACGGCCTCGGCCGTCGCGGCGCGTACCCCTCTCCCGGCGAGCGCCTCGGGCCGGGGGCCGCCGGTCGCCCAGTCGATCAGCTCGACCGTGTGGACAACCGGAATCGCCGTGCCCGCCGCAATCTGCGTCATGCAGCCGATATTGCCGGCTGCGATTACGTCGGGCTTTAGCTTTTCGATGTTCGCGATTTTGCGGTCGCGCAACCTCCTTGCAATCTCCGCCTCGAGAATGTTGTAGGTGCCAGCCGACCCACAACACAGATGTCCTTCCGGCACATCTTTGACTACGAAGCCGAACTTGGAAAGCAATTCTTTCGGTGTGCTCCCAAGTTTCTGTCCGTGCTGCAGCGAGCAGGCGGAGTGGTAGGCGACGACGACATCCGACACGCTGCGCGCGGGCGACATTTCGAGACCTGCGAGATATTCGCTCACGTCCCTGGCCAGCTGCGAGATGCGGGCGGCTTTCTCCGCGTGCTGTTCGTCCGTCCGCAGCATGTAGCCATAGTCCTTCACCGTGGTGCCGCAGCCCGAAGCGGTGATCAGCAAGCCGTCGAGCCCGTCTGCTTGCATCTCGGCGATCCAGGCATCGATCTGGCGGCGGGCCGTGGCCAAGGCCTCCTGCTTGCGTCCCATGTGGTGGACGAGCGAGCCGCAGCAACCTGCATCCGCCACGACCACCTCGATCCCGTGCCGAGTGAGCAGCCGTATAGTCGATTCGGAAATCGAGGGTGCGATCACGGGCGCGACGCAGCCCGCCAGCAGCCCTACCCGGCCGCGCCGCGATCCTTGCGGCGGGTATAGGCGCCTGCCCGCAATCACGGGCTTCGCGGGTCGCCGCCCTGGCGCCAACCGCAGAAGGGCCGCGACCGGCTCGAGGCCGAGCGCGGTAAACAGCCCGGCGAACGGCCTGGCCGGGCGGGCTGCGACGAGCGCCCAACGCAGGAAATCATTGCGGGGCAGAACGCGGGCAAGGAGCGCGCGGATGAGGCGATCGATCGGCGGCCGGCGATAACTCGATTCGATATGGGCGCGGGCGTGGTCGACGAGGTGCATGTAATGCACCCCCGACGGGCAGGTGGTCATGCAGGACAGGCAGGAGAGGCAACGATCGATGTGCTTGACCACGTCGGGGGTTGCAGGACGCTCATTCTCGAGCATGTCCTTGATCAGGTAGATTCGCCCGCGCGGCGAATCGAGCTCGTCACCGAGCAGCACATAGGTCGGGCAGGTGGCGGTGCAGAAGCCGCAATGCACGCAGCTGCGCAGGATCCGGTCCGCTTCCGCGATGTTCGGATCCGCGAGCTGGGCGAGGGTGAACGAGGTCTGCATGGCCTGCGCCGGAAGCCAGTTATCAGGGATCCGCGCCGGTGTCAGTCTCTGTTGACGCGATCACACCCCAGCCCACATCCGTCCCGGATTGAGGATCCCTGCGGGATCGAAGCCTTCCTTGATTCGCTTCGTCAATGTCGCGATGGCGGGCTCCTGTGGCTCGAAGACGGCAACCGTCGCGCGCACCGGGGCGGGCGCGCGAATGAGCGTCGCATGTCCGCCGGTCGTCGCGATGGCGCGGCGAACGAGTCCGGCGCCGGCGTCCTGGCCAGCGCCGAGCGTGATCCACACGAGCCCCCCGGCCCAATCGAACAGGATCTGCGCATCCGCCTGCCTTG
>DATBJU010000110.1:0-30143 GCA_036556265.1 Xanthobacteraceae bacterium
GCTCGACGCGATGGTTTGGGCAATCCAGAAGGCCTGCGGCCTGCCGAAGAACAAGGTGGTCGGAATGGCGGGCGTGCTGGACTCGGCGCGCTTCCGTTATTTCCTCGCCGACGAATTTGCCGTTTCCGTCGAGGACGTCACCGCCTTCGTGCTCGGTGGGCACGGCGACACCATGGTGCCGCTGGTGCGCTATTCGACGGTCGCCGGCATCCCGATTCCGGACCTCATCAAGATGGGCTGGACCACGCAGGACCGGCTCGATGCGATCGTGCAGCGGACGCGCGACGGCGGGGCGGAAATCGTCAACCTGCTGAAGACCGGCTCGGCATTCTATGCGCCCGCGGCGTCGGCCATCGCCATGGCGGAGAGCTATCTTCGGGACAAGAAGCGCGTGCTGCCGTGTGCCGCCTGGCTCAACGGAGAGTACGGCGTCAAAGGGCTCTATGTCGGGGTCCCGGTCGTGATCGGCGGCAAGGGCGTCGAGCGGATCGTGGAAATCGACCTCGACCGACACGAACGGGCGATGTTCGACAAGTCGGTTGCGTCGGTGCGCGGCCTCGTGGACGCCTGTCTCAAGATCGCGCCCGACCTCGGAAACTGATTGATCCCCGGCGTGCCGAACATTCGTGCATGTCTCGATAGCAGGTTTCGATGAACATCCACGAATATCAGGGCAAGCAGCTGCTGCGTGAATTCGAGGTGCCGGTGCCGCGCGGCGAGCCGGCGTTCTCCGTCGAGGAAGCAGAACAGGCAGCAAAGAAGCTCGGCGGACCGGTCTGGGTGGTCAAGGCGCAGATCCACGCGGGTGGGCGCGGCAAGGCCGGCGGCGTGAAGGTCGTCAAGTCGATCGACGAGGTGAAGAAGGAGGCGAAGCGCCTGCTCGGCTCCAAGCTCGTCACGCATCAGACCGGGGCGGCCGGAAAGGAAGTGAACCGCCTCTACATCGAAGAGGGCGCGGCGATCGAGCGCGAATTCTATCTATCGCTGCTCGTGGACCGGGAAAGCTCACGCATCGCATTCGTGGTCTCGACCGAAGGGGGCATGAACATCGAGGAGGTCGCGGCGAAGACGCCGGACAAGATCGTCACCTTCTCCGTCGATCCGGTCGCGAACATCTGCCCCTATCACGTTCGCAAGGTCGCGCAGGCGCTCAAGCTCGGTGAAGCGCAGCCGAAACAGTTGAGCGCGCTTCTGACCAATCTGCATCGCGCGTTCGTCGAGAAGGACATGAGCCTGCTCGAGATCAATCCGCTGATCCAGACGAAGAGCGGCGATCTCATCTGTCTCGATGCCAAGGTTTCGTTCGACGACAACGCGCTGTTCCGCCATCCGCTTATTCACCGGCTGCGCGACGAGTCGGAGGAAGACCCGAAGGAGATCGAGGCGTCGAAGCACGATCTCAACTACATCGCGCTCGACGGAACGATCGGCTGCATGGTGAACGGGGCTGGCCTCGCCATGGCGACAATGGACATCATCAAGCTTTATGGAGAGGCGCCGGCAAATTTTCTCGACGTAGGCGGCGGCGCGACCAAGGAGAAGGTGGCGGCCGCGTTCAAGATCATCACGGCAGATCCGAACGTGAAGGGAATTCTCGTCAATATCTTCGGCGGGATCATGCGCTGCGATGTCATCGCCGAGGGCGTCATCGCGGCGGTGCGCGAGGTCGGGCTGAAGGTGCCGCTCGTGGTGCGGCTCGAGGGCACCAACGTTGAGCTTGGCCGCAAGCTGCTCGCGGAATCGAAACTCGACGTGCTTGCGGCAATGGATCTCGACGACGCTGCGCAGAAGATCGTCAAAGCCGTCAAGAGGACGAAGTGATGTCCGTCCTGGTCGACAAAAATACGAAAGTCATCACCCAGGGCATTACGGGGAAGAATGGCACATTCCACACTGAACAAGCGATCAAGTACGGCACCAGGGTCGTTGGCGGGGTGTCGCCGGGCAAGGGCGGCACAACGCATCTCGGAGTGCCTGTCTTCGACACGGTTGCCGACGCCCGCAAGGCGACGGGGTGTGACGCGACCGCGATTTACGTACCGCCGGCCGGAGCAGCCGACGCAATCGCCGAGGCGATCGACGCTGGAGTGCCGCTTATCGTCTGCATCACCGAGGGCATCCCGGTGCTCGACATGGTGAAGGTGAAACGCTCGTTGTGCGGATCGAGGTCGCGGCTGATCGGGCCGAACTGCCCTGGAGTGATCACACCGGAAGCATGCAAGATCGGAATCATGCCTGGCCACATCCATCGGCGCGGCAAGGTCGGGATTGTCTCGCGGTCGGGCACGCTTACATATGAGGCAGTCTTCCAGACGACAGCCGAGCAGCTCGGACAGACCACTTGCGTCGGTATCGGCGGTGATCCGGTGAAGGGCACGGAGTTCGTTGACGTGCTGGAAATGTTCCTCGCGGACGAGGAGACCGAGGCAATCGTGATGATCGGCGAAATCGGTGGTTCGGCCGAGGAAGACGCTGCTCAATTCTTGCGCGATGAGGCGAAGCGCGGACGGAAGAAGCCATGTGTCGGGTTCATTGCAGGCAGAACCGCTCCGCCGGGCCGTCGCATGGGTCATGCAGGCGCCATCATTTCGGGTGGAAAGGGCGGCGCGGAATCGAAGATTGGAGCGATGGAGGCCGCAGGTATTCGCGTGTCGCAATCTCCGGCGCGGCTCGGCAAGACGCTCGTCGAAGTACTAAAAGGCCGATAAATCGGGCATTCTCGACGCGCGGGTGCGATTCACACGGCCTGAACCGATCGTATGTCATCGTGGTTCGCCAAAGCGCGGAACACAAATTGCTAGCCCCGCCTCGGGGACGGAATCATGTCTAGGGCCGACAAGAACGAACAATTCCTGCGTACCTCGTTTCTCTACGGCGGAAACGCCGCCTATATCGAGGATCTGCAGGCGCGTTACGAGCGGGATCCCTCGTCTGTCGACGCGCAGTGGCAGAATTTCTTCAAGGCGCTGAAGGAAGAGCGCGGTGACGTTCTCAAGAACGCACGCGGCGCTTCGTGGAAGCAGCCCGGCTGGCCGGTGCCCATGAACGGCGAGCTGGTCGCCGCGCTCGACGGCAATTGGCTCGCGGTCGAAAAATCCGTCGGCGAAAAGATTCAAGCGAGGGCCCTGCGAAGCGGGGTGGAAATTTCCCCGGGCGAGGTGCAGCAGGCGACGCGCGACTCTGTGCGTGCCCTCATGATGATCCGCGCATATCGCGCGCGCGGACATCTCGAGGCGAAGCTCGATCCGCTGGAGCTCGAGCCGATCAAGCCGCACGCCGAGCTCGACCCGAAGAGCTACGGCTTCAACGAGACCGACTTCGATCGTAAGATCTTCATCGATCACGTGCTCGGGCTGGAACTTGCGAGCGTGCGAGAGATGCTCGCAATTCTCAAGCGTACCTACTGTCAGACGATCGGCGTTGAGTTCATGCACATCTCGTCACCGGACGAGAAGGGCTGGATCCAGGAACGCATCGAGGGCCCGGACAAGGAGATCAGCTTCACGCGCGAAGGTAAGCGCGCAATCCTCAACAAGCTCGTCGAAGCCGAGGGCTTCGAAAAATTCCTCGACGTCAAATACACGGGTACGAAGCGTTTCGGGCTGGACGGCGCGGAGTCGATGGTCCCGGCGCTCGAGCAGATCATCAAGCGCGGCGGCGCGCTCGGCGTGCGTGAGATTGTGCTCGGCATGGCGCACCGCGGGCGGCTCAACGTGCTCGCGCAGGTGATGGGGAAGCCACACCGGGCAATCTTCCACGAATTCACGGGGGGCTCGTCCACCCCCGACGAAGTGGAGGGCTCGGGCGACGTGAAGTATCACCTCGGCGCTTCGTCGGATCGCGAGTTCGACGGGAACAAAGTGCATCTGTCGCTCACCGCGAACCCCTCGCACCTTGAAATCGTCGATCCTGTCGTGCTCGGCAAAGCGCGAGCGAAGCAGGATCAGCTGGCCGACAGACCGCGGCCCGATGTCATCCCGCTCGACCAACGTGCGCGTGTGCTACCGCTGCTCATCCACGGCGACGCTGCGTTCGCGGGACAGGGCGTCGTCGCGGAGTGCTTCGGTCTTTCCGGCTTGCGCGGCCACCGCACGGCCGGCTCTCTGCATTTCATCATCAACAACCAGATCGGCTTCACGACCAATCCTCGCTACGCGCGGTCCTCGCCCTATCCGTCGGATGTCGCCAAGATGATCGAGGCGCCGATCCTGCATGTGAACGGCGACGATCCGGAAGCTGTCGTATTCTGCGCGAAGGTTGCGACCGAGTTCCGTCAGCGCTTCCACAAACCGGTCGTGATCGACATGTTCTGCTACCGGCGCTTCGGTCACAATGAGGGCGACGAGCCGTCCTTCACACAGCCCTTGATGTACAGAAAGATCCGCTCGCAGCCGACAACGCTCGAGATCTACGGCGCGAAGCTGGAACAGGAAGGTATCGTCGGCGCCGGCGAAGTCGAGCAGATGAGGGCCGCCTGGCGAGCGCGACTCGAGACGGAGCAGGAAGCCGGCCAGAGCTATCGGGCGAACAAGGCTGACTGGCTGGATGGCCGCTGGTCGGGCATGCGCGCGATCAAGGAAGTCGACGATCCGCGTCGCGGCAACACCGGGGTCGCCGTTGAGACGCTGAAGGAAGTCGGGCGCCGCATTACCGAGGTGCCGCAAGGCTTCAACATACACCGCACGATTGCGCGCTTCCTAGAGAACCGGCGCGCGACGATCAAGAACGACAGTGGAATCGATTGGTCGACGGGCGAGGCGCTCGCCTTCTGCTCGTTGCTGCTCGACGGAAACCCGGTGCGACTCTCCGGCCAGGATTCCGAGCGCGGCACCTTCACGCAACGGCACTCGGTTTTGCACGATCAGGAAAAGGACGAGCGCTACACGCCGTTCAATCACGTGCGCGAAGGCCAGGCGCGCTACGAGGTGATCAATTCGATGCTGTCGGAAGAGGCGGTGCTCGGCTTCGAGTACGGCTATTCCCTCGCCGAGCCGAACGCGCTGACGCTCTGGGAAGGACAGTTCGGCGACTTCGTCAACGGTGCGCAGGTGGTCATCGATCAGTTCATCACCTCCGGCGAGCGCAAGTGGCTGCGCATGTCGGGACTCGTACTGCTGCTGCCGCACGGCTACGAAGGGCAAGGCCCCGAGCATTCGTCGGCGCGGCTCGAGCGCTTCCTGCAGATGTGCGGCGAAGACAACATCCAGGTCGCCAACTGCACGACGCCGGCAAACTATTTCCACATCCTGCGCCGGCAGCTGAAACGCGATTTCCGCAAGCCGCTGGTGCTGATGACGCCGAAATCGCTGCTGCGCCACAAGCGCGTCACCTCGAAGCTCGCTGAACTCGGGCCGGACACGAGCTTCCACCGCGTGCTGTGGGACGACGCGCAGTTGCACCCGAGCGGCGGCGTCAAGCTTGTGCCGGATGAGAAGATCCGGCGTGTCGTGCTGTGCTCCGGCAAGGTCTACTATGATCTGTTCGAGGAGCGAGAGAGGCGCGGTGTCGATGACATCTACCTGATGCGCATCGAACAGCTCTATCCATTCCCATTGAAGGCGCTGGTCACGGAACTCTCGCGTTTCAAGCAAGCTGAACTAGTCTGGTGCCAGGAAGAGCCACGCAATCAGGGCGCCTGGGCATTCGTTCAGCCTTATCTCGAATGGGTGCTGGAGCAGACCGGAGGCATTAGCAAGCGCGCGCGCTACGTCGGCCGTCCGGCGTCGGCGGCGACAGCGACCGGGCTGATGTCCAGTCACCTGAAGCAATTGAAAGCCTTTCTCGACGAGGCACTCGCGTAGGCGAGCGAGCGGAGACAGACGATGGCGACCGAGATCCGGGTACCGACGCTCGGCGAGTCCGTGACCGAGGCGACGATCGGGCGCTGGTTCAAGAAGGCCGGCGACGCGGTGCGGGCAGACGAGCCGCTGGTCGAGCTGGAGACCGACAAGGTCACGGTCGAGGTGCCGGCACCCGCGGCCGGGGTGCTGGAAAAGATCCTCGTGAAGGATGGCGAGACGGTGGGCGTCGGTGCCGTGCTCGGGTCGATCGCGGAAGGTGCCGGCGGTGCAAAGGCAGCGCCGGCGAAGGCGGCTCCGGCCAAAGCCGAGCCGGCGCCCGCCAAGACGGCTGGCCCGAAAGCCGCAGCGGCACCTGCGCCCCCGCGCGCGGCGACGTCCGAGATTCCGCTCGCGCCTTCGGTGCGAAAACTCGCGGCTGAGTCCGGCGTCGATCCATCGACGCTCGCGGGCAGTGGCAAGGACGGCCGCGTGACCAAGGGTGACATGCTGGCGGCGATGTCGGGCGTTACGCCGGTCGCGCGCGCCCCTACTGTTGCGCGTGCGCCGTCTCCGAAGTCGGATAGCGAGCGCGAAGAGCGCGTGCGTATGACGCGGCTGCGCCAAACGATCGCGCAGCGGCTCAAGGATGCGCAGAACACGGCGGCGATGCTCACCACGTTCAACGACGTGGACATGAGCGAGATCATCGCGATGCGCGCGCACTACAAGGACTCATTCGAGAAGAAGCACGGGGTGAAGCTCGGTTTCATGGGCTTCTTCGTGAAGGCGTGCGTCGCCGCGCTGAAGGATATTCCGGCAGTCAACGCGGAGATCGACGGGCAGGATCTTGTCTACAAGAACTACTATCACATCGGCGTCGCGGTCGGCACCGACCGCGGGCTCGTCGTGCCCGTGGTGCGCGAAGCGGATCAGCTTTCCATCGCCGAGATTGAGAAGACGATCGCCGATTTCGGCAGGCGCGCGCGAGAAGGGAAACTTTCCATTGACGAGATGCAGGGTGGCACGTTCACGATCACGAACGGCGGGATCTATGGTTCGTTGCTCTCAACACCGATCCTGAATGCGCCGCAGTCGGGTATTCTCGGTATGCACCGGATCGAGGAGCGGCCGGTCGCTGTGAAAGGTCAGGTCGTGATAAAGGCGATGATGTATCTCGCGCTCAGTTACGATCATCGCATCGTCGACGGCCGCGAGGCGGTCACCTTCCTTGTGCGTGTCAAAGAAAATTTGGAAGATCCGGCAAGGTTGGTGCTGGACTTGTAGTCTTCTTTTGTCGTGGCCGGGCTTCTCTCGGCTATCCACGTCTTAAGCCAAATCGAAGTTTAAGACGTGGATGCCCGACAGAAGGTCGGGCATGACGCAGAACACCGCGGAGCATTCAATGCCCTACGACCTCATCGTGATCGGCTCTGGGCCCGGCGGCTACGTGTGCGCGATCCGCGCCGCGCAACTCGGCAAGAAGGTGGCGGTCGTCGAAAAGGAAAAGACGTTCGGCGGCACCTGCCTCAATGTCGGCTGCATTCCCTCGAAGGCGATGCTGCATGCTTCGCATTTGTTCGAGGACGCAGGGCACGCATTCATGGGCATGGGAATCGGCGTCTCCAAGCCCAAACTCGACCTTGCACAGATGCAAAAGTTCAAACAGGAGGGAGTTGACGCAAATGTGAAGGGCGTCGATTTCCTCTTTAAAAAGAACAAGGTGGAGGCGTTCCACGGGCGTGGGCGGATCGTGGGACCGGGCAAGGTCGAGGTCGGCAGCGGAAACGGCAAGGCGCAGACGCTCGAGGCCAAATCGATCGTGATTGCGACCGGCTCGGACGTGGCGCGGCTTCCGGGCATTGCGATCGACGAGAAGCGCATCGTGTCGTCCACGGGCGCGCTCGAACTAGCGAAGGTGCCGGAGCGGCTCCTCGTGGTCGGGGCAGGTGTGATCGGGCTGGAACTCGGCTCGGTGTGGCGTCGGCTCGGCGCGAAGGTCGAGGTGGTTGAATTCCTCGACCGAATTCTTCCGGGGATGGACGGCGAGATCGCACGGCAGTTCCAGCGCATCCAGGAAAAGCAGGGGATCAATTTCCGACTTGGGTCGAAGGTTACTGCGGTCGACTCGAAGGGAAAGGTGCTGAAGGTAAGTGTAGAGCCTGCGGCCGGCGGAAAGGCGGAGTCGCTCGACGCGGACGTCGTGCTCGTTGCGATCGGCCGTGTGCCCTACACGGACGGGCTTGGCCTCGCCGAAGCGGGCGTGCAGGTCGATAACAAGAAACGCGTCGTAGTCGACGCGCATTTCCAAACGAGCGTGCCCGGCATCTATTCGATCGGCGATGTGATCGCCGGACCGATGCTCGCGCACAAGGGCGAGGACGAAGGCGTCGCTGTCGCCGAGATTATCGCAGGCCAGGCCGGGCACGTGAACTACGACGCGATCCCGAACGTGATCTACACGTTCCCGGAAGTGGCCTCGGTCGGTAAGAGCGAAGAGGAATTGAAGCAGGCCGGCGTGCAGTATCGCGTCGGCAAGTTCCCGTTCACGGCGAACGGCCGCGCGAAGGTGAACAAGACGACCGAAGGGTTCGTGAAGATCCTAGCTGATGCACAGACTGACCGTGTGTTCGGCGTGCACATCATCGGTGCGGACGCGGGAACATTGATTGCCGAGGTTACACTCGCGATCGAGTTCGGAGCGGCGGCAGAGGACATCGCGCGCACCTGCCACGCTCATCCGACGACATCCGAGGCGGTGAAGGAAGCCGCGCTCGCGGTGGCCGGTCGGCCGATTCACATGTGAAAATAAAACGCCCGGGGCTTTAAGCCCGGGCGAGATCGATTCCACGCTAACTCAGTTGGTCGTTGAGCTCGGTGTCGATATTTGCGCCGTCGTCGCCGGCTGCATCTGTTCCACTGCGGCCCTGGTTGGCGTCGTAGCCTCTTGCGTCGTCGCCACGGGTTGAGTCGCCGGGGTCTGGGCGTAGCCGCCGCAACCTTCGAATGCCGCCGCTGGGATTGCGACGAGCGACAATCCAAAGGCCAGTGCCAGAGAAAGCTTCTTCATTGGCACGTCTCCATCACCGGCATGGGAGAATCCACGCCGGACGCGAAAGCCTAGACCCGTTTCCAGTGCGGTGGAAGGCGTCCTTGGAGGCTGAAATTCAGTCACGCGCACGCGGATGGGCCGCGCGATAGGCCTCGACGAGATGAGTGGAATCGACGGCCGTGTAGATCTGTGTCGTGGCGAGCGAGGCATGTCCCAACAGTTCCTGGATTGAGCGCAGGTCTCCGCCGCGTGCGAGCAGGTGTGTTGCAAAAGAATGACGCAGCGCGTGTGGGGTCGCCGTGTCGGGCAGACCGAGCGCGCCGCGCAGGCGCTCCATCGCGAGCTGAACGATCCGCGGCGACAGCGGTCCGCCGCGCTCGCCGCGGAAGAGCGGCGCGTCGGGCGCGAGATCGAGCGGACAAATTGCGATGTAGTCGGCGACGGCCTGCGCCACTTGAGGCAGCACTGGCACCATGCGCGTCTTGCTGCCTTTGCCGGTAACGGTGATCTGATCGGTGCTGCCTGGAAGCGGCGCGTCGCGCCGCTTCAAACTGAGCGCTTCCGAGATGCGCAAACCCGAGCCGTAGAGCAGGGCGAGCACGGCCGCGTCCCGCGCAATCACCCAGGGTTCGCGTTGCTCGCCCGCACGGTTCGCCGGGTCGGCGACGCCGCGCGCGGAAACAACGGAGAGCGGCTTCGGCAGACTGCGGGCGACCTTCGGCCCGCGAACGGCGGTCAATGCCGCGACCTTGCCGCGGCCTTCGCGCTCGAGGAAGCGAGCGAAAGAGCGTGCCGCGGCAAGTGATCGCATCAGCGTGCGGGCTTCGATGCCATCGCTGCGGCGGCGAGAGAGGTAGGCGCGCACATCGGCAGGGGCGAGGCGGGCGAGCTCGGGCAGTTTCGGCTTGCCGCCGAGGTGTTCCGCGAGAAATCCGAGGAAGCCCGCAACGTCGCGGGCATAGGCTTCGAGCGTTTTCGCCGCGAGCCGGCGCTCATGTGCGAGGAAGCCGATCCAGCGCCGCGCCTCGGCAGCGACATCCTTCGCGGACACCGCGGAGACCGCGGCGACCGCGAGTTCAGCTGGATCCAGATCCTTGTCCCTCATGGCGTCCCTTGACACAGGGCGGATGATGTCAGCCGATCCTTTCCGAACGCTTGATGGCGATTCCCGAAGCGGCAGACCGATGGACGACCGTACCGTCGACGTGCTCGTACCTGTGGCCGTCGACTCACCGTATACCTACCGCATTCCGGAGGGTGTAGCGCTCGCGCCCGGAGACATTGTGGCGGTGCCGCTTGGCCCGCGCCGCGCCATCGGCTGCGTGTGGCCGGCTGGGCGGGCACGGACGCCGGCGGCGGCCAGGCTCAAGCCGATCTCGGCGCCGCTCGACACACCGCCATTCTCCCAGGAGCTCCTGAGCTTTATCGATTGGGTCGCTGACTACACGCTTGCTCCGCGCGGCATGGTGTTGCGCATGGCGTTGAAACTCGACGAGAAGGGGGAGGCAGCGCGCATCGGCGTTCGCATCGGTGCGGCCGTGCCGAAGCGCAAGACCTCCGCGCGCGAGCGCGTTCTCAAGCTGATGTCGGACGGCTTGGTTCGCAGCAAGGCGGATGCGGCTCGGGAGTCCGGCGTAACTCCATCGGTGATCAGCGGGCTGCTCGACGAGGGCGCGCTGGAGGCCGCGGAGATTCCCCCGGAGCCGGTCGCGCGCGTCCCGAACCCCGGCCACGCGGAGCCCGTGCTCACGACCGCGCAGCAGACTGCGGCGGCCATGTTGCGGGAGGCGGTGGCGGCGCAAAAATTCTCCGTTCATCTTCTCGACGGGGTCACCGGCTCGGGCAAGACGGAAGTCTATTTTGAGGCCGCGGGTGAGGCGATCCGGCGCGACAAACAGACGTTGATCCTGCTCCCGGAAATCGCCCTCACCGCGCGCTTCCTTGATCGCTTCGCCGATCGCTTCGGGGTTCGGCCCGCGGAATGGCACTCGCAGGTTTCGTCGCGTAAGCGCGCCCGCACATGGGAGGCGGTCGCGCGCGGCGAAGTGGCGGTGGTCGCCGGCGCGCGCTCGGCACTGTTCCTGCCGTTCAAGGACATCGGGTTGATCGTCGTCGATGAAGAGCACGATCCCGCGTACAAGCAGGAAGACGGCGTGCACTATCACGCGCGCGATATGGCGGTGGTGCGCGGCTCGCTCGCGGGTGCGCCGGTCGTTCTCTCTTCGGCGACGCCCGCGATCGAAACTGAGGTGAACGCAAGGCGTGAGCGCTACAGGCGTTTGTCGCTGCCCGAGCGTTTCAGCGGCAGCGCCATTCCGCCGCTGGAGGCCCTCGATCTTCGCAAGGAAGGACCCGCAAGGGGGCGTTGGATCGCGCCGCGGCTGGAAGTGGCGATGCGCGAGACGATCGAGCGCGGCGAACAGGTGTTGCTGTTCCTGAACCGACGCGGCTACGCCCCGCTCACGCTCTGCCGTACCTGCGGCCATCGTATGCGCTGCCCGAACTGCGACGCATGGCTCGTCGAGCATCGCTACCACCAGCGGCTCAGCTGCCATCACTGCGGCTTCTCCATGCCGCCGCCCGGGGCGTGCCCGAAATGCGATACGAAGGGTTCGTTTGTCGCGTGCGGACCGGGCGTGGAGCGACTGGAAGAGGAAGTGAAATCGTTGTTTCCGAGGGCGCGCACGCAGGTGCTGTCGAGCGATCTCTCGGGTGGAGTGGAACGTCTGCGCATCGAACTTGAGGCCATCGCCAAGGGCGAGGTGGACGTGGTGATCGGTACCCAGCTCGTGGCCAAAGGGCACCATTTCCCATCGCTTGCGCTCGTGGGCGTGGTCGACGCTGATCTCGGGCTCGGATATGGCGACCCGCGTGCGGCCGAGCGCACGTTCCAGCTTCTGCATCAGGTCGTTGGACGCGCGGGGCGTGAGGCAGCGCCCGGGCGGGGCCTGTTGCAGACCTATCAACCGGAGCACCCGGTGATGCAGGCGCTGATCGCAGGCGACCGCGACGCCTTCTACAGTCGGGAAATTGCGGCGCGAGAGGAGGCGGGGCTGCCGCCCTTCGTGCGCCTCGCGGGCCTGATCGTCTCGGCGAAGGATGGCCCTCAGGCGGAGGCTTATGCACGGAAGCTCGCCGCCGCTGCGCCACGCGAGGAGCACGTGCGCGTGCTAGGCCCTGCCGAAGCGCCGCTCGCGCTGATCCGTGGCCGTCGGCGCTGGCGCCTGCTCGTCAAGTCGCCACGTAACTTCGACTTGTCACGCTATCTTCGAAAGTGGCTCGCCGCGGGTCCGAAGGCGAAAGGAAGCGTTCAGGTGATCGTTGACGTGGACCCGCAGAGCTTCCTGTGAGAGGCTCCCGGTCGCCCGGGCCGCAACTTGGTCGCACCCCGGAAGTGCCCATTCGATACGGCTTTCTTCACCTTCCAGGCAGGTTCGTCGTGTTGCGCCTGACATGCCCCTATGTTACTGAACCGCCGGCTTTCGAGGGGCGCACGAAGCCGCGTCCTTCTCCACAACGACAGTCCGTACGGCATAGTCGGGCCTCCGCTGCGGGCAATCCGCGTGGAGCCAACCCCACAGGGAAGAATCGTGGCCGACGAACCGATCGTCTCCGGCATGGCGGGCCGTTATGCGACCGCTTTGTTCGAGCTCGCGCTCGAAGAGAAAGCGCTCGACGCGGTCAGGACTGACCTCGACAACTTCGACAAGCTGCTCGACGAAAGCGCGGACCTCGTTCGCCTGGTAAGGAGCCCGGTGTTTGGTGCGGACGAGCAAGAGCGTGCGCTCTCGGCGGTGCTCGACAAGGCGAAAATCGGCGGTCTTGCGGAGAAGTTTCTCCGCCTCGTCACGGAGAAGCGGCGACTGTTCGCCATCCGCGAGATGATCAGGGCGTTCCGTGTTCTGGTTGCGCGCCACAAGGGCGAGACCCGCGCCGAAGTTGTGGTAGCTGAGCCGCTTACCGAGAAGCACCTGGATGCGCTGAAATCGGCGATCGCGGGCGCGGCGGGCAAGAACGTCGCGCTTGACGTCAAGATCGATCCCTCGATTCTCGGCGGCCTCAAAGTGAAGCTCGGCAGCCGCATGATCGACGCTTCATTGAAGACCAAGCTCAACTCCATCCGTATTGCGATGAAAGAGGCACGGTGATGGATATCCGCGCTGCGGAGATCTCCGCGATCCTGAAGGACCAGATCAAGGATTTCGGCCAGGAGGCGGAAGTCTCCGAAGTCGGCCAGGTGCTGTCGGTCGGCGATGGAATCGCCCGCATCTACGGTCTCGACAACGTGCAGGCCGGCGAGATGGTCGAGTTCGAGAACGGCATCAAAGGCATGGCCCTCAACCTCGAAGTCGACAATGTCGGCGTCGTTATCTTCGGCACCGACCGCGACATCAAGGAAGGCCAAACCGTCAAACGTACGCGTGCGATTGTGGACGTCCCGGTCGGCAAGGCGCTGCTGGGTCGCGTTGTGGATGCGCTCGGTGAGCCGATTGACGGCAAAGGCCCGATCAAGACGAAGGAGCGGCGACGCGTGGACGTCAAGGCGCCCGGCATCATCCCGAGAAAGTCGGTGCACGAGCCAATGGCGACGGGACTAAAGGCAATCGATGCGCTGATCCCGATCGGCCGCGGCCAACGCGAGCTCATCATCGGCGACCGGCAGACCGGCAAGACCGCGGTCGCGCTTGACACGATTCTGAACCAGAAGTCGCTCAATCAGTCGAATGACGAGAAGGTCAAGCTTTATTGCGTTTACGTCGCGGTCGGGCAGAAGCGTTCCACCGTCGCGCAGTTCGTGAAGGTGCTCGAGGAGAACGGTGCGCTCGACTATTCGATCGTGATTGCCGCAACCGCGTCGGACCCGGCGCCAATGCAGTTTCTCGCCCCGTTCTCCGGCTGCGCTATGGGCGAGTATTTCCGCGACAACGGCATGCACGCCGTCATCATCTACGACGATCTATCGAAGCAGGCGGTCGCCTATCGGCAGATGTCATTGCTGCTACGGCGGCCGCCGGGACGCGAGGCGTATCCGGGTGACGTCTTCTACCTGCACTCGCGACTGCTGGAACGTGCGGCCAAGCTCAACGACGAGAAGGGCGCGGGCTCGCTAACGGCACTGCCGGTGATCGAGACGCAGGCGAACGATGTATCGGCCTACATCCCGACCAATGTGATTTCCATTACGGACGGCCAGATCTTCCTGGAAACCGATTTGTTCTACCAGGGCATTCGCCCGGCGGTGAACGTGGGGCTGTCGGTGAGCCGCGTCGGTTCCTCCGCCCAGACCAAGGCGATGAAGAAGGTCGCCGGCCGCATCAAGGGCGAACTCGCGCAATACCGTGAGATGGCGGCGTTCGCGCAGTTCGGTTCGGATCTTGATGCCACCACGCAGCGACTGCTTAATCGCGGCTCCCGCCTCACCGAACTGCTGAAACAAGGGCAGTTCTCGCCGCTAAAGATGGAAGAGCAGGTGGTCGTGATTTATGCGGGCGTGAACGGGTTCCTCGATCCGCTCGCGGTCGATCGCGTGAAAGCCTTTGAAAACGGGCTTTTGGCGCATATCCGCGCGAAACACGCAGACATCCTGGAGACGATCCGATCGACGAGAGATCTCGGCGATGACACGGCTGGCAAGCTGAGGTCGGCGGTAGAAGCGTTTGCCAAGTCGTTCACTTGAGGCACCGAGAAGGACGCGATGGCTTCGCTCAAGGACCTGCGCAACCGGATCGCCTCGGTAAAGGCAACGCAGAAGATTACCAAGGCGATGCAGATGGTCGCCGCGGCGAAGCTTCGGCGCGCGCAGGCGGCGGCGGAAGCGGCGCGACCCTATGCGGAGCGCATGGAACGCCTGCTCGGCAATATCGCAGCGAGTATGACGTCGACGCCGGAGTCGCCGAAACTTCTGGCCGGCACTGGGAAAAGCGATTCGCATCTCCTGCTCGTGTGCACGGCCGAGCGCGGTCTGTGCGGTGCGTTCAACTCGTCGATCGTGCGGCTGGCGCGTGAGCGCGCGAACTCGCTCGCCGCGGAGGGGAAGACGGTCAAATTCATGTGCGTCGGCCGCAAGGGCCATGAGCAGCTGCGGCGCCAGTACGAAAAGCAGATCCTCGAGGTCGTGGACCTTCGTAGCGCGCGTGTTCTCGGTTACGAACACGCCGCCGATATCGCGCGCAAGGTCGTCGGTCGCTTCGAGCAAGGCGAGTTTGATATCTGCACGCTGTTCTATTCGAAGTTCAAGTCGGTGATCGCACAGATTCCGACCGCGCATCAGATCATTCCGCCTGTGTTCCCCGAAGGCGACACCGGCCTCGGCCAGGCGGTCTACGAATACGAGCCGGAGCAGGAGGAGATCCTCGTTGAGCTCCTGCCCCGCAACATCGCGACGCAGATCTTCCGCGCGCTCCTTGAGAACGCAGCGTCCGAGCAGGGCGCTCGGATGAGCGCAATGGACAACGCCACTCGCAACGCCGGCGACATGATCCGGCGGCAAACAATCACCTATAACCGCACGCGCCAGGCGATGATCACGAAGGAATTGATCGAGATCATCTCCGGCGCGGAGGCGCTCTAATTCGAGAACGAGGACGATATGGCTTCGAACAATGTTGGACGTATCACCCAGGTCATCGGCGCCGTCGTCGACGTGCAATTCGAAGAGGGGCTGCCGGAGATTCTGAACGCGCTCGAGACGGACAATCAGGGCCAGCGTCTGGTGCTTGAGGTCGCGCAACACCTTGGTGAATTGACCGTGCGCACCGTCGCGATGGACTCGACCGAAGGGCTCGTGCGCGGGCACAGGGTGACCGATACCGGCCAGCCGATCGCGGTGCCGGTCGGCGACGCCACACTCGGCCGCATCATGAACGTGATCGGCGAGCCGGTGGACGAGGCCGGCCCGGTCAAGGGCGAGGACCGGCGGGCGATTCACCAGGCGACGCCGAGCTATACCGAGCAGTCGACCGAGGCGGAAATTCTGATCACCGGCATCAAGGTCGTGGACCTGCTCGCGCCGTACGCCAAGGGCGGCAAGATCGGGTTGTTCGGCGGCGCCGGCGTCGGCAAGACCGTGATCATTATGGAACTCATCAACAACGTTGCCAAGGCACACGGCGGCTATTCGGTTTTTGCGGGCGTGGGAGAGCGGACGCGCGAAGGGAACGACCTCTATCATGAGATGATCGAGTCGGGTGTGAACAAGGATCCGAAGAAGAACAACGGCTCGACGGCGGGATCGAAATGCGCGCTGGTGTATGGACAGATGAACGAGCCGCCCGGCGCACGTGCGCGAGTCGGCCTGTCGGGCCTGACGGTCGCTGAGTATTTTCGCGACAAGGGTCAGGACGTGTTGTTTTTCGTGGACAACATCTTCCGCTTCACGCAGGCGGGCTCGGAAGTGTCGGCGCTACTTGGGCGTATTCCGTCCGCGGTGGGATATCAGCCGACACTTGCGACCGACATGGGCGCATTACAGGAGCGCATCACCACCACGACGAAGGGCTCGATCACGTCCGTGCAGGCGATTTACGTGCCAGCCGACGACCTCACCGATCCGGCGCCGGCGACCTCGTTCGCGCATCTCGATGCAACGACGGTGCTGTCACGCTCGATCGCAGAAAAGGGAATTTACCCCGCGGTCGACCCGCTCGATTCGACTTCGCGCATGTTGACGCCCATCGTCGTCGGCGAGGAGCACTATGGCGTTGCGCGGCAAGTGCAGCAGATCCTGCAGCGCTACAAAGCGCTGCAGGATATTATCGCCATTCTGGGCATGGACGAACTGTCGGAGGAGGACAAGCTTACGGTCGCGCGCGCCCGCAAGATCGAGCGCTTCCTCAGCCAGCCGTTTCACGTGGCCGAGGTGTTCACCGGCGCTCCCGGCACGTTCGTGGAACTTTCCGATACCATTAAGGGTTTCAAGGGGTTGTGTGAGGGCAAATACGACCACCTGCCCGAGGCAGCCTTCTACATGGTGGGGACCATCGAGGAGGCGGTCGAGAAGGGCAAGAAACTGGCCGCGGAGGCGGCCTAGCCATGCAGATTCTCCAGCGCCGTTCCAATGCGATGGTGGCGTTCCTGGTGATCGGGTTGCTGATCGGCGCGCTGGCCGGCTACATGACCCGGCCGGAGTCCGCCGAAATCAGAATTGGTCCGTTGCAGATCGAAGTCACAGGCAAGGGGATTGCTTCGAGGAATGGTGAGCTGACGTCGAGCCAAGTGCAGCACATCGCGATCATCACTCTGGTCGGGGGACTGATCGGTCTCGGCTTCGGTTACGCGGTTGACCGCGGCAAACTGAAGTTCTAGGGCGTCGACGATGGCAGGTTTCCCGTTCGAGCTTGTATCGCCCGCGCAACTCGTCTTTTCGGGCGAGGTGGAGCAGGTGGATGTGCCGGGCGCCGAGGGCGATTTTGGCGTGTTGGCCGGGCACGCGCCGTTCGTGTCGACGCTTAGGCCCGGCGTTCTCACGATCCGCGGAGGCGGTAACGCGAGACGCTACTTCGTGCGTGAAGGCTTTTCCGAAGTGAACGCAAAAGGGCTCACGGTCCTGGCGGAAACCGCGGTTCCGGTCGAGGAAATCGATCGTGAAGCGCTTGCGGCCGCGATCAAGGAGGCCGAGCAGGCGGTGTCGGAGGCGAAGGACGACGAGGGGCGCTGGAAGGCAATCGAGGTCGCCGACCGGCTCAAGGTCGCCGCCGCGCAGATCGGGCAGGCGGCGTCAACGGCGCACTAGCGTCAGGCCTCGCCAAATTCGCGAAACTCTTTGACGACCTGCTCGTAGACCTTGCGTTTGAACGGCACGACGAGCGCGGGCAGCCGCTCCATCTTCTCCCAGCGCCACTCCACAAATTCCGGCTCATGGCCGCCCGCCGGATGCATCACGTCGATCTCGGAATCCTCGCCGACGAAGCGTAGCGCGTACCATTTCTGTGTCTGGCCGCGATACTTGCCCTTCCAAGCCTTGCCGACGATATCGCGTGGAATGTCGTAGGAGTACCACTCCTTGGATTCCGCCAGCTTCTCTATCGAGGTGACGTTCGTCTCCTCGTACAGCTCGCGTAGCGCTGCCGGCCAAGGATCCTCATTGGCATCGACGCCGCCTTGCGGCATCTGCCACGCATGCGTCTCATCGACGTGCTCAGGACCGTCAGTGCGGCGACCGACGAACACGCGGCCCCTCTTATTGAAGAGCATCAAGCCGACGCACGGACGGTAAGGAAGGTCCTCGAAACGGGCCATGAAATGGATCGCACGAAGCCGCGGTCAGCTCTGCTTAGAACGTGCCGCGAGCGTACTCAAGGGTACGACGCGCACGCCGCGTCCTTCCGCCGCCCTGGCCCAGCGGGCGATGCGTTCGATTGAGATCGGCAACGCGTTTGCCATGCCTACGGCGGATCCGCGCTCAGCCGCGATGCGTTCCAGTTGCTCGAGTGCCGCGTCGATATCCGACCAGTTGGGCTTCGCGTCGACGACGATGTCGGCCTTCAGGAAGGGCGTCTTCGCCGTTGCGGCGACCTTGAACGCCAGACTGCGCGACGACGCGCCGTCGTCGAAGTAGAGCAGACCGCGTGCCGACAAATCGGCGAGCACGGGTGCGAAGGCAGCCTCATTCGAGGTGAAGCGGCCGCCCATGAAATTGGTCACACCGACATAGCCGTGGAACCGGCTCAGGAACCAATGCAACCGGTCTATGTTCTGGGCCGGCGCGAGCGTGGTCAGCAGCGTCTGCGGACCCGGATCGTTGTCCGGATAGTCGAAGGGTTCCATCGGCAACTGCAGCAGAATTTCGTGACCGGTGCTGCGCGCCCGTGTAACCCAACGCCCGAGATCGTCGCCGTACGGTGCGAAGGCGAGCGTGATCGCCTCGGGCAGCTTCGCGATCGCATCGCGGGTCGCCTGAGCGCCAATGCCAAGGCCGCCGACGACGATCGCGACCTGCGGTCCTTTGCGGGTGGCCAGCGCGGGATCGGCGCGCGAGTAGACGTCGAGCGGACGCACTCCGTCCGGAGCAAGGCGTGGGATCGAGCCGTGGCGCGACGATTCGAACAGCCGCGCATCGAGCGGGGGAGCCGTGCCGGCTGGCTCGTCGTTTGGCTCTCCTGAGCGGACGGCGACCTGCGTCCGGGTGCCGCTCTTCCCGTCAATAATCGTGACCGTCTGGCCCCCCGACTTGTCCGCCGCGAGTGCATTCACAGGCGGCACGGACGGCATCGAGGGTGCCGCGGCGGCGCGTTGTGGTGCGTCAATCGTAACGACGGCCGACGGCTCGCCGCCGTGCGGTTCGTCGAAGAGCGCGATCCAGGCAACCGGAATTGCCACCAACGCTGCCAGGACGACGACCAATAATGGAGCGAGCAGCCGCGTCGGCAAGCGGGACGCTCGTCCTGGCCGCTTAGCGCTCAAAGGGGTGTTGAGGTCTTCGGCCGCCACCGTTGCGATTTCCAAGCGAATCGCGGGCAGCTTATCACGTGGCCACAAATCAAGGCCCCGCCCGGCAGGCCGGGCGGGGCATTCAAGTCGGTTCAGCTGCTCAACTCAGTTCGGAATCGGTGCCTTTGGATTCGGCGGAAATGCCGAGTTCTTTTGCACGCCGCGCAGCAGGTCAAGTGCGAGCGCCAGCTGCTTGTCGTCCTTCGGATCCGGCGGCACATAGGCCGGCGAGCCGCCCTTCTCTTCGTCGGCGTCGCCTGCTTTCAGGTGGCCGCGCAACGAGGACTCACCGCGAGTTTCGATCTTGCCCTTCAGGTCCTCGGGCAGGTCCTGAACCATCTCGATGTCGGGCGCGATGCCCTTCGCCTGAATCGAACGCCCTGACGGAGTGTAATAGCGCGCGGTGGTAAGCTTGAGGGCGCCGAACGCGCCAATCGGGATCACCGTCTGCACGGATCCCTTGCCAAACGAGCGGCTGCCAAGCAGCGTCGCACGCCGGTGATCTTGCAAGGCACCGGCGACGATTTCCGAGGCGGATGCCGAACCGCCATTGACCAATACGATTAGCGGCTTGCCATTCGTGAGGTCGCCGGGCCGGGCGTTGTGGCGTTGCGTATCGTCGGGATTGCGGCCGCGGGTCGAAACGATTTCGCCGCGGTCAAGGAACGAATCGGTGACCGCGATCGCTTGATCGAGAAGGCCGCCGCCGTTGTTGCGCAGGTCGATCACGTAGCCCTTGAGCTTGTCGGCCCCCACCTGCTTCGTAATGTCTGCGATTCCGGTGCGCAGTTGCTCGAGGGTGCGTTCGCCTTGGAAGCTCGTAATCCGGAGGTAGCCGATGTCTTCGCCTTCGACACGAGAGCGCACGTTCCGGATAGAAATGATCTCGCGTACGATCGTGACTTCGACGGGCTTCTCGATACCCTTGCGATCGATCTTCAGGCGAATCGACGAATTCACCGGGCCGCGCATCTTCTCGACCGCCTGCTCGAGCGTGAGGCCCTTTACAGGCTCATCGTCGAGATGCGTGATGAGGTCGTTCGGCTGAATGCCGGCACGGTGGGCGGGCGTGCCGTCCATGGGCGAGACGACCTTTACCAGCCCGTTTTCCATCGTCACTTCGATGCCGAGCCCACCGAACTCCCCGCGGGTCTGGGTCTGCATATCGCGGAAGTTTTTGATGTCGAGGAAGGCGGAGTGGGGATCGAGTGAGGTGAGCATGCCGTTGATGGCCGACTCGATCATCTTCGCTTCGTCGGGCTTCTCGACGTACTGCGCGCGTACGTGCTCGAACACATCGCCGAAGAGGTTAAGCTGGCGATAGACGTCAGAGCCGGCGGCGTTCGCGGTTGCATTGATCAGGATGCGGGGTTGGATGGCGACGACGGCCACCAGCGCGCCCGCAGCCGCGCCCAGGAAAAACAACGAGAGTCTCTTCATCATCCGCGCGCCTTCTCGCTATCGGTTTCTGCCCACCAGGGACCAGGATCGATCGAAGTTCCGTCTTTGCGGAACTCGACGTAAAGAAGCGGTTGCGAGGCAGGCATCGCCGCAGCGGAAGCCGTCCTCGACCCACTTCCCATCACCGCCACGGGCTCCCCAGTAAGCACGAACTGCCCGAGGTCGACGGTGATTTGTTCCATTCCGGCCAACAAGACATGATATCCGCCCCCCGCGTTGATGATCAATAGACGGCCGTAGGAGCGGAAGAGCCCAGCGTATACGACCCAACCGTCGCAGGGGGCTGTTACCGGAGCGCCGGTGCGGGTCGCGAGTACAATGCCCTTTTGCGTGCCGCCGGCGCCATCCGGAGCGCCATACTCACGAACGCGTGTGCCGGCGACCGGCAGAGGCAACCGACCCTTGGCCTGGGCAAACGGAAGTGCCGGCGTAATTCTGCCAGGATCGTTAAAGGCGGAAACGCTCGCTGTGGCCTCCGCCTGGCGTTGTGCCGCCTCTGTAGCGCGGATGGCCGACTCGATCTCTTTCTCCATGCGGAGGACAAGCTCTGTGACGGTCGCGACTTGCTTCGACAGCGCGACTACACGCGCTCGCTCACTTTCGAGCGCTTTTTCGCCTTCGGACACCCGGCGCTGTCGTTCCTCGACAAGCGCGGCAAGGCGAACGCGCTCCTCCTCGAGGTGAGCGCGATTGTCCCTGAGCGAGTTACGCTCACTTACGAGCTCCAGGCGAACGCGCGCGAGTTCGGTGAGGTCGGCGAGAAGGATATCTGTCTCGGAGCGCAGTTCCGGGACAACTGCGTTCAGGAGAATTGCCGACCGAACCGCGGCGAGGGCGTTCTCCGGTTGAAGCATGATCGCCGGCGCTGGCCGTCGCGAAAGCCGGACAACGGCGGCGAGCACTTCGCTGAGAAGCGCGCGACGTGACTCAAGTGATCGGCGGAGACTAGTCTCACGCGAGTCGAGAGTCGGCAAGCGCGCCTCCGCGGCCGTGAGCCGCCCTTCAGTCGCCTTGATGCGAGCCGCTGTGTCGACGAGCGCCTGAGAGAATTTCTTGCGATCCGATCTTACTGCCTCAAGCTCGTCCTTGAGCTTGGTCTCAGCCGCTTTGCGGCGATCAAGGTCGTTGTTGAGGATGTCGAGCTCGCGCAGACGCTCGAATTTTTCCACCTCGCGGGCGCTTTGCGGCGATGCGGGGGCCTCCTGGGCAAACGCGCTTGGTGCCAGCAGGAGGGCGAATAACAACGCGGGAGCGCCGCAGCGACGGGCCGCTGCAGTTCCGCCGTGGTTGATGGCGGCGCGAATCATTTCAGCTGCGATGATAGGGGTGCCCCGACAGAATTGTGATGATTCGATAAATCTGTTCGGCCAGCAGAATACGCACGATCTGGTGCGGAAACGTGGCGGAGCCGAACGAAATCGTCAGATCAGCGCCTTGCACGGTCGATTTTGCCAGGCCGTCGGCGCCCCCGATCAGGAAGGCGGCGACCGGAAGCCCTTGATCCCGCAGTTTCGCGAGGCGGGTAGCGAGTTCCTCGGTCGAAAGATTGCGGCCCCGGGCATCCAGCGCGATCCGTCTTGCGTCCTTGGGAACGGCGTCCTGCAGTTTGGCGGCCTCTTCGGACAGTCGGTCGGCCGGCCGGCGAGCCTGACTTTCGGGAACTTCGGAAATTTCGAGGGGCGCAAGGGCGACGGCGCGGCCGGCGGCGTTTGCGCGCTCGATATAACGCTCGAACAATTCTCGTTCGGGGCCCGCTTTCAGGCGTCCGACGGCTGCAATCAGTAGCCGCATGGGCCGCCGGCGATTCGATCAGGCGCCGGCCTGGCGGGCGCGGGTCCACATCCGCTCGAGATTGTAGAAGGAGCGGACCTCGGGCCGGAACACGTGGACGATCACGTCACCGGCGTCGATCAACACCCAATCGCAGTGCGGCAGCCCCTCGGCACGCGCTCCGGAGGCGCCCGACTTGCCGAGCGCCTCAAGCAGATGCTCGGCGATTGCGCCGACGTGGCGGTGCGAGCGGCCTGAGGCTACGACCATATAGTCGGCCATTGTCGTCTTGCCCTTGAGGTCGATGGTGGTGGTGTCCGCCGCCTTGTCGTCGTCGAGGCGGGCGAGGATCAGGGCGAGCGTCTCGTCGGGGCTCGGGCGCGCCCGGGAGACGGAGGCGGCGGGTGTCTTCGCCGCAACATTCAACGTGGGTGACAGGGGTCCTTGCCTCTCTTGCTGCTGACGTTTCTGTCGCCGCGACTCAGTTCGCTTGCGGCGACCGCTCAAGGATATCGGCTTGCCGGGAATTGTTTCAACCCTCCGCAACAGAAGTCGGTGAATGTCTTAACGCGGTAGAAGATTGGAGCGACTTCAGCCCGTGCAGGAACACCCACGCCGGCGGCGCTGACGAGGCGAGGCGGGCGGCCGCATGTTCCGGGAGGCGTTCGGAGGCGAGTGCCGCTGCGGCGGGTGAGGCGAGGGCGCGATATGTCCAGCCGGCGCGATCGATCACGGCGAGCGGGATCAGGCTGGCGAGATCGCGCCACCGCCTCCACCGATGGAACTCTGCCAGAATGTCGGCTCCGATGAGCAGGACGAAGCGAACTTCGGGATGCCGATGTCGTAACCGCGACACCGTGTCATAGGTGAACCGAGTGCCAAGTGTAGCCTCGATTCCTGTCACTTCGATGAATGGATTGGCTGCGACCAGGCGGGCTCGCGCAACGCGTTGCGCGAGCGGTGGTAGGCCGCTCGTTTCCTTCAAAGGGTTCCCGGGCGTGGCCAACCACCAGATGCGATCAAGCGCGAGGCGCTTCCAGGCAAGGAGGCTCGCTGCGCGATGCGCCTCGTGCGCCGGGTTGAAGCTGCCGCCAAAGAGGCCGATGCGCATGCCGGCCGAGACGATCGGCAGCCGGGTGGGGTCCGTGCGCCCGGTTGGCGCAGCTTGGTTCACGGTCGCGTCTGCCCCGTGCCGCGCACGCGGTACTTAAACGAGCAGAGCTGCTCGACGCCCACCGGCCCGCGCGCATGCAACCGGCCTGTGGCGATACCGATTTCTGCGCCGAAGCCGAACTCTCCGCCGTCGGCGAACTGAGTCGAGGCGTTGTGCAGAACGATCGCCGAATCCACTTCGTTCATGAATTTCTCGGCGGCGGCCTTGTCATCGGTGACGATCGAATCCGTGTGGTGTGTTCCGTAGCGCTCGACGTGGTCGATCGCCGCCTGCACCCCATCCACAACCTTCACCGAGAGAATCGCATCGAGATACTCCGTGGACCAGTCCTGCTCGGTCGCGGCTACGACACGCTTGTCGATGGCACGGGTTTGCTCGTCGCCGCGGATCTCGCAGCCGGCGTCGATCAGCATCTCGACGAGAGGCTTCAGATATGTCGGCGCGAGTTTCCTATCGACCAGTAATGTCTCGGCCGCGCCGCACACGCCGGTTCGGCGCATCTTGGCATTCAGAACGATCTTCTTCGCTGTCTCCAGGTCGGCCGGCGCATGAACGTAGACATGGCATACACCTTCGAGGTGCGCGAAGACGGGCACTCGAGCTTCCGCTTCGACGCGGCCGACGAGCGCCTTTCCGCCGCGAGGCACGACTACGTCAACGGCGCCGTCGAGCCCCGAGAGCAGCTCTCCAACCGCGTTGCGGTCGCGCGTGGGCACAAGCTGGATTGCGTTGATAGGCAGCCCTTGGCCCTCAAGCCCACGCACGAGCGCCTTGTGAATCGCGCGCGAGGAGTGAAAGCTTTCTGACCCGCTACGCAGGATCACGGCGTTTCCCGCCTTGACGCAGAGTGCGCCTGCATCCGCGGTGACGTTCGGCCTGCTCTCGTAAATAACGGCGATCACACCGAGCGGTGTTCGCACACGCTCGATCTTGAGACCGTTTGGGCGCTCCCAAGCGGCGATTACGGTACCGACGGGGTCGGGGAGGGCCGCGACAACTTCGACGCCGTCCGCCATAGCGGCAATGCGCTTTGCGTCGAGCGAGAGGCGGTCGCGAAACGCTGGCGTGAGCTTGTTGCCCGCGGCCGCGATATCCTCGGCATTCGCCTGCAGGATCGCGGACGCACTATCGCGCAAAGCGGTCGCTGCGGCCTTGAGGGCGGCCGTTTTTTTCACCGGCTCGACAAGCGCGAGTGCGCGCGCGGCCGCTCGTGCCCGCTGCCCCATGGCTTTCATTATTGCGGCCACGTCGTCTTTCGCGTCCACAGAGTCCAGCTTCGCGCTCATGCTCATTCCCCGGCGATCACAAGATCATCCCGGTGGACCATCTCGGTGCGGCCACGATAACCCAGAATCGCCTCGATGCGCTCGCTGTTTTGCCCGACAAGACGCTCGGCGTCTTCGCGGTCATAGGCAACGAGACCGCGCCCCACTTCCGCTCCGTCGGGCCCACGCACGATCACAGCATCGCCGCGCGCGAATGTGCCTTCAACGCGCACGACGCCGGCGGGCAACAAACTCTTGCCGCGGCGGAGCGCGGCGACGGCGCCCGCGTCGACGTGAATTGCCCCCCTCGGCTCGAGACTGCCGCCAATCCACTTCTTGCGGGCAGTGATGGGATTGGCGGGCGTCAGGAACCACGTGCAGGAGGCGTCGTTCGCGATTGCGCGCAGGGGGTGCAGCGCGTGTCCGGAGGCGACGATCATGTGGACGCCCGCGCTCGTCGCGATCTTCGCCGCTTCGATCTTGGTGCGCATGCCACCCCGCGACAGGTCCGATCCGGCCGCGCCTGCCGCTGCCTCGATCTCGGGGGTCACGCGAGGGACAATCGGAATTCGCTTCGCGTTCTTGTTCTCGCCGGGTGGAGCGTCGTAGAGCCCGTCAACATCGGAAAGCAGCACGAGCAAGTCGGCGCTCATCATGGTCGCGACGCGCGCTGCGAGCCGGTCGTTGTCGCCGTAGCGGATTTCGTTGGTGGCTACCGTATCGTTCTCGTTGATGATCGGCACGGCGTGCAATTCAAGAAGCTTCGCGATAGTGGACCGAGCGTTGAGATAACGGCGTCGCTCCTCGGTGTCGCCGAGCGTCAACAGAATTTGAGCGCCGGTCAGCCCGTGCTTCGCGAGCGTCTCGGTCCAGATGCGTGCAAGTGTAATCTGGCCGACCGAGGCGGCAGCCTGGCTTTCCTCGAGCTTGAGCGTGGTCTTCGGCAGCTTCAGCACGTTGCGACCAAGGGCGATCGCGCCGGAAGATACGATCAAGAGATCGACTCCGTTCTTCGCTCGCTCGGCAAGATCCTCGACGAGCGCTTCAAGCCACGCGTGCCGCAGGGCGCCGGCGGCGTGGTCGAAGAGCGAGGACGAGCCGACCTTCACCACGATGCGCCGGAAATTCTCCAGACGGGGCGTTACGGTTGCCACGGCACCGCCTCCGCCGCGACTTTGCCGCGGCGCGACCGTTCGACCAACTTGAGCAGGGCGCGCAGCGCATCCTCGACGCCTTCGCCGGTGTGAGCGGAAAGGACGATCGGTTTGCGTTTGCTCGCGCGTTCGAGCCTCTTCTTTTGGGCAGCGATTGCGTCAGCCGTCAGTGCATCTGATTTGGAAAGCGCGACGATTTCCGGCTTTTCTTCCAGCCCGCGGTCGTATGCCTCCAGCTCGGCTCGGACGGTTTTCCACGCCCGGCCGGCGTCCTCGACCGTTGCATCCACGAGATGCAGGAGGGCTCCGCAACGTTCGACATGACCAAGAAAGCGATCGCCGAGGCCTGCGCCCGCGTGCGCGCCCTCGATCAATCCAGGAATGTCCGCAAGCACAAACTCGCGCTGATCGACTCGCACGACGCCCAACTGAGGATGCAGCGTCGTGAAGGGGTAGTCGGCGATCTTCGGCTTTGCCGCTGAGACGGCGGCGAGGAAGGTGGACTTGCCGGCGTTCGGCAGACCGACCAGACCGGCGTCAGCGATCAGTTTTAGCCGCAAGCGGATCGTTCGCTCCTCGCCGGGCTGTCCCGGATTTGCCCGGCGGGGCGCGCGATTGGTCGATGATTTGAAGTGAGCGTTGCCGAAGCCGCCGTTGCCGCCTTCGAGCAACGTCACTTTCTGTGCGATCTCGGTGAGGTCGGCGAGAAGATCCTCGCCAGCCTCATCGAGCACCTGTGTGCCGACCGGCACTCTCAGCACGGCGTCTTTGCCTCTGGCACCCGAGCGGTTCTTGCCCATGCCTTGGGCGCCGTTCGTGGCCTTGAAATGCTGCTGGTAGCGATAGTCGATCAGCGTGTTGAGCCCGTCCACGCACTCGACGATCACATCCCCGCCGCGGCCGCCGTCGCCGCCGTCAGGCCCGCCGTACTCGATGAATTTCTCGCGCCGAAACGAGATTGCACCCGCGCCGCCATCGCCGGAGCGGACGTAGACCTTCGCCTCGTCGAGAAATTTCATCGCGTTCAGCCCCGCGCCGCCCGTTTGCGTACGGGCAGCCGCGTCTTGCCCCAGGCGCGCAGCGCGACCCACGTGCGGCGGTCCAGCCGGAAACGATCCGAGGGGACCGACGCCCCCAGCGTGCGGACCCGCAGGAGACCAACACCGGTCCACTGAAAGCCGCACTTCTCGAGCACGTGCCGAGACGCCAGATTGGTCACGCGGCAAGAGGCTGCGAGCGCTTCCAGGTCGGTGGCCGTGAAGGCGTGGTCGATCATCGTGCGCACCGCCTCGGTCGCAAAGCCGCGGCCCCAGAACGGTTCGCCAATCCAATAGCCGATTTCCGGGATGGCTTCATCGCGCATCTGATAGTCGCAGGCCCCAACAAAGGCGCCGCCCTTGCGCGCGAAGATGCCGAATACGGGCCCGGCCTTATCCGCGAGGCGCGTGATCCAGGCCTCGGCGTCCCCGACGCGGTAGGGGTGCGGAATCGATGCCGTCATTTCCGCGACCTTGCGGTTGTTCGCAAGCGCGGCAATGGCGGGCGCGTCCGCGAGCTGCGGCGGGCGCAGCATCAGCCGTTCGGATTCCAGGGTCGAGACGCACAGCTCGCCAGGCGGCGCCGTGCAGGACATCTGCAGTGTGGTCATCGCGGGCTCCTCCAAATGCGAAGGGGAGACGCAACCCGTCCCCCCTGAGATTCGGACCCGCTCTACGAGGTCCGCCGGTTTGACGAGTGCCGGCGGGACCTTCGCTGATCTCCGCCGCTATTTGGCCGTAGCCTCCGGCATCGGGACTACGGAAACGGTGACGCGGTCTTTGGCATGTGTACGGAACTGAACTGCACCTTCCATTAGAGCGAACAGGGTGTGGTCTCGGCCGAGGCCCACATTGACGCCGGGGTGCCATTTGGTGCCACGCTGGCGGACGAGAATATTGCCGGCGAGCACGCGCTCACCGCCAAAACACTTCACGCCGAGCCGGCGACCTGCCGAGTCGCGGCCGTTGCGCGAAGAACCGCCTGCCTTCTTGTGAGCCATTACCGAACTCCAATCTCCGCTATTCTATACACCAGATTCGTGACGGACTCATTCATTTCTTGTTACTTTTTCTTGCCCTTCGGCTTCGAAGCTTTCTTCGCCGACGCTTTGGCTTTCCCCTTCGGTTTCGGCGCCTCGTTTTCACTTTCGGCCGCCTTCTTCTCGGCTTTGGGCTTGGGTGCCGGTTTGGCCCTGGCCGTGAGCGTTGGCTGCTTGCCGTCGGTGAGAATCTCGGTGATCCGCACGACCGTGAACTCGTCGCGGTAGCCGCGCTTGCGCTTCGAGTGTTTGCGGCGACGCTTCTTGAACGCGATTATTTTCGCGCCGCGCTGATGGTCGACAACCTCGGCCGCGACCGTCGCGCCGGCGACGGTCGGAGCGCCGATCATCGGCCGCTCGCCGCCCAACATCAGCACCGGGAAGGTGACGATCTCGCCCGTCTTGGCGCCGAGCCTCGCCACCCGGATGACCTCGTCGGCGGCAACCCGAAATTGCTTGCCGCCCGTCTTGATGACCGCGAACATCGTTGAATTTCCAAGGTTTGGCGAGCGCAAGCGCGTCGCAACAAAGCGCGCGGACCTTCGGGCCCGCGCTTTCGCGATGCTTATGGCGGCAGGGTCCTGCGCTGTCAAGAAAGCGTGGCGCGGCCTAGGTTAGCGATCAAGGGGAGGAAAATTCATGGCTAATCGGATCGACCTTGCGGGACGGACTGCGGTCGTGACAGGTGGGGCGCAGGGGATCGGGCGGGCAATCGTCGAGCGGTTGCTGCTTTCCGCCGCCAGTGTCGCGATCTGGGATCGCGATCAGGCGATCGCAGAGCGAACCGCGGCTGAGCTGACGGGGCAGGGCCGCGTCACTGTCGGCGCGGTCGATGTGACCGACGCGCGCGCGGTGGAGCGGGCGCGCGACGCGACGCTCGCCGCCCTCGGCCGCATCGACATTCTTGTCAATAATGCGGGCATCTCAGGCCCGAACAAGCCGACCTGGGAATACTCGGTCGAAGCGTGGCGCGAGGTGCTATCGATCAATCTCGACGGGCCGTTTCATTGCTGCCGCGCGGTCGTGCCCGGGATGATCGCGCAGAACTACGGTCGTATCGTCAACGTCGCCTCGATCGCGGGCAAGGAAGGCAATCCCAACGCGCCCGCCTATTCGGCTTCAAAGGCCGGGCTCATTGCTCTCACGAAGTCGCTTGGCAAGGAGCTGGCGAGCTACGACATTGCGGTCAATTGCGTGACGCCGGCGGCGGCCAGGACGGCGATCTTCGATCAGATGACCAAAGAGCACATCGATTATATGCTGGCGAAAATCCCGCGCGGGCGCTTTGTGCTGGTTGAAGAGATCGCGGCGACTGTTGCATTCGCTGTCTCGGCCGAGTGCTCGTTCACGACCGGCGCGGTGTTCGATTTGTCCGGCGGGCGAGCGACCTACTGAGCTATTCCTTTACTGCACCAGTCATGGCCGAGACATAGTGCTCGACAAAAAAGGCATAGAGCACGACGAGCGGTAGCGAGCCGATTAAGGCACCTGCCATCAGCGAGCCCCAGCGGTAGATGTCACCATCGACGAACTCGTTCACGATGGCCACCGGCACGGTCTTGTGCTGTGTGGAGGAGATGAAGGTGAGGGCGTAGATGAACTCGTTCCAGCACAACGTAAAGCAGAAGATGAAGGCTGAGATCAGCCCTGGCACCGCCAGCGGCAACACGATCTTGGTGAGAATCTGCCAGCGGCTGGCGCCGTCGATCAGGGCGCATTCCTCGAGCTCGAACGGGATGGTCTTGAAGTAGCCCATCAGGAGCCAGGTGGAGAACGGAATGAGGACCGTCGGGTAGGTGAGAATGAGCGCGAACGGCGTATCGAACAGGCCGTATTGAAACACCACCGTGGAGAGCGGAATGAACAGGATGGAGGGCGGGACGAGGTAGGCAAGGAAGATCGCACCGCCGACCCATTGCGCTCCTTTGTAGCGCAACCGCACGATCGCATAGGCCGCAAGCACGCTGGCGACAATGGACAGGATG
>DATBJU010000111.1:0-25357 GCA_036556265.1 Xanthobacteraceae bacterium
CGGCACCGCGGTGAAAGATCCCGTGTGCGGCATGACCGTCGATCCCCACACGGCCAGGCACACCGCCATGCACGCGGGACGGCCCTACTATTTCTGCAGCGCCCGCTGCCGCGAGCGGTTCCTGGCCGATCCGGAGAAATACCTGGCAGCGGAGCAGGCGCGGGCGCAGCCCGTGCCGGAGGGCACGATCTACACCTGTCCCATGCACCCTGAGGTCCGGCAGGTCGGCCCCGGCTCGTGCCCCATCTGCGGCATGGCGCTGGAGCCGGAGCTTGCCGCCGCCGACGCGGGCCCCAACCCCGAGCTCGCCGACATGACGCGCCGGTTCTGGATCGGCCTCGTACTGGCACTACCCGTGGCCGCACTGGAAATGGGCCAGCACGCCTTCGGCCTGCATCTCCTCGAGCAGCAGACCTCCAACTGGATTCAATTCACGCTCGCGACGCCGGTCGTTCTCTGGGCCGGGTGGCCCTTCTTCGTACGCGGCTGGCATTCCGTCGTCACCCGGAACCTAAATATGTTCACTCTGATCGCCATGGGCACAGGCATAGCCTGGGTCTACAGCGTGGTGGCGACGCTCGCACCCGGAATTTTCCCTGATGCCTTCCGCGACCATCATGGTGCAGTCGCTGCCTATTTCGAAGCGGCGGCCGTCATAACCGTCCTCGTCCTGCTCGGCCAGATGCTCGAGCTGCGCGCGCGCGAGCACACCTCCGGCGCGATCAAGGCGCTGCTCAACCTTGCGCCGAAAACCGCGCGCAAGATCGCCGCCGACGGCAGCGAGGCCGAAGTCGGCCTCGACACGGTTGTGGTCGGCGACCGCCTGCGCGTGCGGCCGGGAGAAAAGGTGCCGGTCGACGGCGAAGTGCTGGAAGGCCGTTCCTCGCTCGACGAGTCGATGGTGACCGGTGAATCGATGCCGGTGACGAAAGAGGCGGGCGACAAGCTGATCGGTGGCACGCTTAATCAATCCGGCGCCCTCGTGATGCGAGCGGACAAGGTCGGCCGCGACACGCTGCTCGCGCGCATCGTGCAGATGGTCGCCGAAGCCCAGCGCACGGCGGCGCCGATCCAGCGGCTCGCCGACCAGGTATCCGGCTGGTTCGTCCCTCTCGTCATCCTGATCGCGATTGCGGCGTTCGCAGCCTGGGCGGTCTTCGGACCTGAACCGCGCTATGCCTATGGCCTCGTCGCGGCTGTGACCGTTCTCATCATCGCCTGCCCATGTGCGCTCGGCCTCGCGACGCCGATGTCGATCATGGTCGGCGTCGGCCGCGGCGCCGAGATGGGCGTCCTCATCAAGAATGCCGTCGCGCTCGAGCGCATGGAAAAGGTCGATACGCTCGTCGTCGACAAGACCGGCACACTGACCGAAGGAAAGCCGAAGGTCGTGGCCATCGTCCCTGCTTCCGGCTTCGAAGAGCGGGAATTGCTCCGTCTTGCAGCGAGCGTCGAGCGCGCGAGTGAGCATCCACTCGCCGCCGCGATTGTGGCCGCTGCCGAGGAACGCGGCATCAAGCTCAGCAACGTCTCCGATTTCGATTCTCCCACGGGCAAGGGCGCGCTCGGTAAGATCGATGAGAAGCGGGTCGTCCTCGGTCAGGGCAAGTTCCTGGCTGAACTCGGTATCAGCACCGGCTCCCTCGAAAACGAGGCGGACAGGCTTCGTCGCGAAGGCGCGACCGCGATCTTCGCCGCAGTCGACGGCAAGGCCGCCGGCATCTTCGCGATCGCCGATCCGGTCAAGACAACCACGCCGGATACACTCAAGGCGCTCACCGCCGAAGGCGTCCGCATCGTGATGCTCACCGGCGACAACCGGATCACTGCTGACGCCGTCGCCCGCAGACTTGGCATTGACGAGGTGCAGGCCGAGGTGCTGCCCGATCAGAAGAGCGCTGTCGTCGAGAGGCTGCGCCGCGAGGGCCGCATCGTTGCCATGGCCGGCGACGGCGTGAATGACGCCCCCGCCCTCGCCGCTGCCGACGTCGGCATAGCGATGGGCACCGGCACCGATGTCGCGATCGAAAGTGCCGGCATCACGCTGCTGAAGGGCGATCTCTCCGGCATCGTGCGCGCCCATAAACTTTCCTCGGCAACCATGCGCAACATCCGCCAGAACCTTTTCTTCGCCTTCGTTTACAACGCGGCCGGCGTGCCGGTCGCCGCGGGCGTGCTTTATCCGATCTTCGGAATTCTGCTTTCGCCGATCATTGCCGCCGCCGCGATGGCCGCTTCCTCGGTGAGCGTGGTCGCCAACGCGTTGCGCCTCCGCAGAAGCAGGCTTTAAGACGCGCACGTTAACGCAACCGCTTAATCCTAATTTCCACTGCCGTCTTGCGCGCGCTATCTCCATTCACGATTGTCGTCGGCCGAGCCGATTTTCACCGGGAGATACCATATGCTGGATCGCAGGCGCGCACCGCGGCTTCGCAGCCTCAAGTCCGCGCGGATCGATTTCAATCCGCACTGGCCGCCGATCGAGTGCGTGGTCCGCAACCTCACCGATCTCGGCGCGTGCATCGAGATGGCCGGCGGCTTCAATACCTCGATCGAGTTCGATCTCACTTTCCTGTCTGCGCAAGAAAAGCGTGCCTGCCGCCAGATCTGGCGGCACGACAACCGGCTCGGTGTCGAGTTTCGGTGAAGGCGCCGACCACGACGAACCTGTAGCCGCGTCACGCGGCATGGCCGCCCCGCATTTCGCGGAGTTCACCCTCGGGCGCGCCGGAGGCGCGACCCGTGGGCTCCAAGCGGGCTACGGACAGGTTTCGCGGGCACGAACGGAGGGGTGATTGGCCGCCCTAAAACACCGACAGGTAACGCAGTAGCGCCAGAATACCGATGATGATCACGATGACCCGCACGATCTGCCGCGTGCGGCTGTCGAGCCGAATCTGATCGACGAGATAAAGCACGAGTACGACGACAAGGAACGTAATCAGAATACTGATCAGAATGCCCATCGGCGCGCCCCTTTCGATTGTCGGCCCAGCATAACAGATTGCGCCGCGAGGGGTTCCACTTCGATCGCTACGACCCCTTCCCGCCCGCTACTCCAGCTCGATCGAGCCCTTCACCTCGTAGGTCAGCTCGACCTGCCCGAGCGTAAGCACGACCTTGGCCGGCAGCGTTTCGCGGCCCTTGAGTCGCCCATCCGCAATCGCCTGGCGTACCGCCTTCTCGATTTCGCGCTGCGAGGTGACGCCCACGGTCTTCAGGAATTTCCTGATGCTGTTGTTGAGAACGTCCTCGTTCATCTGCAGTCCTCCTGCTGACGCTTCAGCCGAACAATCCCGCCACAAGATAGCTCAGCGCAGCGATCAAGCCGGCCGCCGGCATCGTGATAATCCAGGCGAACACGATGCTGTGCGCAACGCTCCACCGCACCGACGAAGCTCTCTTTGCGGCACCCACGCCAATGATACACCCGGTGATCGTGTGCGTCGTCGAGACCGGAATTCCGAGCCAGGTTGCCGTGAACAGCATGGTCGCGCCTCCGGTTTCGGCGCAAAATCCCTGCACCGGCGTAAGCCGCGTAATCTTCGATCCCATCGTCTTCACGATGCGCCATCCGCCGGCAAGCGTGCCGAGCCCCATCATCGCCTGACACGCGATGACCACCCAGAACGGCACGTAGAACTGCGGTCCGATCATCCCCTGCGAGAACAGCAGCACGGCGATGATCCCCATGGTCTTCTGCGCGTCGTTGCCGCCGTGCCCGAGCGAGTAGAGGGACGCCGACACGAATTGCAGGGAACGAAACGCGTTGTCCACCGCGTACGGCGTCGCCCGCATGAACAGCCACGACACGACGAGCATCAGCAGCAGCGCCACAAAGAAACCAAGCAGCGGGGAAAGCACGATTGCCACTGTCGTCTTCGCCACACCGGAGAAGACCACCGCCGAGGTCCCCGCCTTCGCCATGCCGGCACCAATCAAGCCGCCGATCAGCGCATGTGAGCTGCTGGACGGAATTCCGACCGCCCACGTTATGAGGTTCCAGGCGATCGCGCCCACCAGCGCGCCGAAGATCACCTGCGCGTCGATCACCTTCGCCGAGACGATCCCTACGCCCAGCGTCTCCGCAACGTGCAGACCGAAGAACAGGAACGCGATGAAATTGAAGAACGCAGCCCACGCGACCGCGAAATGCGGTCGCAGCACGCGTGTCGATACGATCGTGGCGATCGAGTTCGCTGCGTCGTGCAGCCCGTTGAGAAAATCGAACACGAGGGCGACGACGATCAAGCCGATCAGGAGCGGCAGGGAGATTATGCCTTCCATTGCCCCCGCCTGCAGCTACACGTGCTCGATCACGATGCCGTGGATCGCGTTGGCGACATCGTCGAACCGGTCCACGACCTTCTCCAGATGGTCGTAGACCTCGTTGCCCACGAAGAATGCCATCGGGTCCGATCGCCCGTGCGCGAGGAACAGCTCGCGCAGCCCCGTATCATGCATCTCGTCGGCCCGGCCCTCGTACTGCGAGATCTCGCGGCTGATTTCGGTGAGCCGGTTCGCCTCGCGGCTGATGGATCGCAGGAGCGGCATCGCCTCGCGCACCAGCTGCGAGCAGCGCACGATTGCGTCGCCCATGTTCTTCATCTGCGGCGTGAATTCCTTCACGTCGAACAGGATGACGCCCTTCGCGGTCTTCTGCATCTGGTCGATCGAGTTATCCATCGACGTGATCAGATCCTTGATCGCGCCGCGGTCGAACGGCGTGATGAACGTGCGGCGAACGGCCATCAGGACTTCCCGGGTGATTTCATCTGCGTCGTGCTCGCGATCCATGACGGTCTGGAAATGATCGGCAATGGAGTTGCCGCCGTTGAGCATCGCTCGCAGCGCCTCTGCGCCACGCTCGACGGTCCGCGAATGTTGCTCGAACAACTCGAAGAAGCGTTCTTCGCGAGGAAGCAGCGCTTGAAACCAGCCCAGCATGGTTCCGGTACTTTCCCCAGACGGCGGATGAAGGTCCGCCTCCGCAATCGGATCAGGCCAATTCGGCGCTATTCGATCGCATGCACCCCGTCAATTCCTTCGCCTCAAATGGCGGGGGATTGCCGCAGGGCGACAGGAAAGGTCCGGTTCCCTAGAGCGACTTCAGCCAGGCGACCACTTCGGCCTTGGCGACGTCGGGCGTGTTCTCGTGACGCGCGTTTACCTCCAGGTACTTGCTCTTTGAGTGCTTCGGCACCCTGTTGAAAACGTAGTCCGCGCCCATTGAGAACAACGGATCGTCGCGTCCGATTACCCACAGGAACGGCACCGCTTTTACGGCCGCCGCATTCTTCCGCATCGGAGCCGGTCCATCGGGGTCGAAAAAGCTGAGATAAACCTTCGCCGTCGCGCGCACGTCGAACGTCTTGCCCTGATTCATGTCCGGAAAGCTTCCCGGCTGGTCGCCCTTGCCTTCGGCGATGAGTTGCCGCGCTTTTGTAACGCCCGACGCGACCTGTTTCGCAAAGACCGGTAGCTCCGGCGCATGACCGGGAGCGAGCGCAATGGCAGCCGCGAGGCCACCACGACGCGCCGCATATCCGATTGCCGCGTTTGCGCCGAAACTCTGACCAGCGACGACGATTTTCGTCGCACCCAGCGCCTTCAACTGCGCGACCGCCTTGTCGATCTCGGCCATGGCCTGTTCATATGAGGCATCGTACATCCGCGCGCGCGCCCACGGCATTTGCGGCATCACCACCTTGGCGCCTTCTGCCTGGAGCGCTGAGGCGGTCGAACCGATGAACCCGCCGGGCGCACCACCCTTGCCATGCATCAGCACGACACCGAACCCGTGCAGGTTCGCACCCTGTGCATGTGCCGCGACCGGGAAAATTGTCGTCAATACCGCAAGCAGAACGAAATGCAGAAATCGCGTCATCAGCGCGCCCTCCCGGACCTTTTCGATCAATCTGTCAATTTACGCCAAACTTTCAGGACCCGCGCAATAACTCTTTCAATCTCGAGGCGGAATCTGGCCTTCTACCAATCCATCTCGTCAGGAGGCGACGATGGGCAAATGGATGGCGTTTATCGGGATCGCTGCCGTCGTATTTCTGTACGATCCGCCTTGGGCGATGCAGCAGCTTGATCACTGGGTGCGCGTCGCGCGCATGTGGTGACGCGTCGGGCCTAAAGGCCGGACTCGTTGATCGGCGGCTGGAAGGCGAGGCCCGTGTCCCACGGGAAGTAGATCCAGGTGTCCTGTGACACCTCGGTGATGAACGTATCGACTTGCGGCCTGCCCATTGGCTTTGCGTAGACGGTCGCGAAGTGCGCCTTCGGCAGCATGTCGCGCACGAGCTTCGCCGTCTTTCCAGTATCGACAAGATCGTCGACGATGAGAACGCCCTGCCCGCTTCCGCCGCCTGCGGCCGAGACGTCGGCAGCGATCCTCTTCAACACCTGGAGGTCGCTCTGCTTCTGGTAGTCGTAACTCGAAACGCAGACCGTTTCGATAACCCGGATGCCGAGTTCGCGCGCTACGATTGCCGCCGGCACCAGACCGCCGCGGGTGATGCATACGATCGCATGGAATGGTCCCGCCTCTGCTAGGCGCCACGCGAGTGCTCGGGCATCGCGATGGAATTGATCCCAGGAGACGGGAAATGCCTTCTCGGCGGGCTGCGGTGCGGCCATGGCTGATCCTCCCGGCTCGTTGCTCTTGTCCTGCCGACAAGATTTAGCCGAGCGGCGGCACTGGCGCGAGGGGCCGCTTGCCGCGCACCGCGTCTGTGGATGATCGCGGTCAGGCGATGTCGAGCACGAAGTCGAACCGCCCCTGCGGGGCGTCGCCGCTCCTGGTGACGCGCATCACGAGCTCGCGCCGAAACAGCGGGTCGCGCGCATTGCCCGGCTCGTCCGGAAAATAGAGCTGCGTGGTCAGGACAGGCCGGTTCGGCGCCTGCACCTTGACGTGGATGTGCGCGGTCCGGCCGGTGTAGCGCGCGGGCACGATCGTCCGCAGCCGGTAGCCGCCCTCGCGGCTCGCGAATTGATGCCCGCGCAACCGGAAACCTGAATTGTCGTACGCGCCGTCCGCGTCCGCCTGCCAGAAGTCGAGGAGCGCCCCGGACACCGGCTTGCAACTCCGTGTGACCACGAGCCCGACCAACTCGAGCGCGCGCCCTTTCATGCCTGGTTCGAGCAGCGACTGCCGTTCAGGGGAGTTTGGACTGAAGAACGGCCCCTCGGTCTGGGCGAGTGTTGCAACTCCCCCGCATGCAGGAGTTGGCGTGAGGTAGCCCTGCGCGAGCAGGTCCTCTCCAAGCGCGAGGCCGCTCGCCGCGACCGCCCCGCCCAGGATGATTTTTCGACGTGTGGGGCTTGTGGTCATGGAAGCTCCGATCCGAACGCGCCCCTTTCTGCATATAGGCCGGAGGCGTGCCAGCCGGCGATAACAAGTGCGTCAAGCGCATTTGTTATGACCGCCCTCATGGTTCGAGACGCGGCGCTGCGCGCCGCTTCTCACCATGAGGGCTCTTGATTTCATCTGCCCTCATCCTGAGGAGCCGCGCGAAGCGCGGCGTCTCGAAGGATGAGGGTGGCGCTCCCCACTATGAAGGTGCCCTTCAAAACATCCCGTTGTTGTTCGCCGCCTTCTCCGGGATCGGCTGGATCACGTCCCAGTGCTCGACCACCTTGCCGTTCTCAAGACGGAAGATGTCGATGATCGCGTTGCCGCGCGTGCCCGGCTCACGCACCGCGTGGACATGCACGATCACGTAATCGCCGTCCGCGAAGATGCGCTTGATTTCGCTCTTGTTGTTCGGAAATTTATCTTTCAGGAAGGCGATGAACCCCTTGAGACCTTCCGGCCCATCCGCCGCGATTGGATTGTGCTGAGTATATTTCGAGCCGAGATACTTCGACGCCTTGTCGAAGTCCTTCTCATTGAGCGCGGCGTTGTAGAGTTCGGTAACGATCTTCTTGTTCATCTCCATCTGCTTCGCGTCGGCGGCCATCGCCTCCGGCGAAGCAAACGCGAACATTGAAGTGACAACCACAAGACAGAACCTGCGCATGCTCTCCTCCCTTTTTATTCGTCTCATCCCAACTTACGGATCGCCGCTGTCGCCGTAGCGGACGCAACGAGCTTGCCGTCCTGATAGAGTTCGCCGCTCAGAAAGCAGACCCCGCTTCCGCGCATTACGACGCGTCCGATCCCCTTCAGTTTTCCCACCCTCGCCGGCCGGTGAAACTGCACGTTCAGATTCAGCGTCGGAGCAAACTCGCCCGCCGCCAGCATCGCCGAGACCGTCGGCCCCATCGTGTCATCGAGCATCGCGGCAAGGAAGCCGCCCTGGATCACACCTGCGGGATTGAGGAATTCCTCCCGCCCCTCGAACTCCGCTTCCAGTGTCCCAGCCTCCGTGTTCACGGCCACAAAGCGAAGCCCGAGTGTCTTCGCGGACGGGGGCGGTGACCGTCGACCCTCACGGATCTGCCAGAAGAATGCGTCCTTGTCCGGCCCCTTGGGAGCCTGCCCGCTACCGCTCATTGCCCACCCTTCACCCCGCCTTCGCGCGCGCGAGCTCGGCCTTCACCTTGACCAGCATCTTCTCGACCGCCCGCTTCGCCGCCGCGAGCCGCTCCGGATCGCGCGAGCGCACCACGACGTTCGTGTTCGGCCCGCGTGCCTCGTCGAAGAATGGATAGCTGCCGATCGAGACTTCCGGGTGCGCCCCGGCGATCTCGCCAAGCGGCGTTCCGATGTCGCCCTCGCGCGCGTCCGCCCGGATCGTCTCCGACAGCATCCGCGCGCCGGTCTCGAGCGTCGGCGCGATCGCATCGAGCATCGCCTGCATGATGGCCGGCACGCCCGCCATGACGAACACATTGCCCATGCGGAATCCGGGCGCGGCGGAAATCTTGTTGCGGATGAGATCGGCGCCCACGGGGATGCGCGTCATGCGCATGCGCGCCTCGTTCAGCTCGGCTCCCTTGAATCGCTCCTTGAGGATCGCGACCGCTCTCGGGTCGTAATCGATCGGCACGCCGAACGCCTTGGCCACGCACTCGGCCGTGATGTCGTCATGCGTCGGGCCGATGCCGCCGGTCGTGAACACATAGTCGTTGCGGTTCCGCAGCGCGTTCAACGCCTCGACGATCGCCGGCTCATCGTCCGCGACAACGCGCACCTCTTTCAGGTCGATGCCGATATTGGTGAGGTATTCGGCAATGTAGCCGATGTTCTTGTCCTTGGTGCGCCCCGACAGGATCTCGTCCCCGATCACGAGGAGACCCGCGGTAATCACCCGGCCGCCGCCATCCGTCATTCGATTCCTCCGCCCGCGCCGGTGCCCTTGCTCGGACACGGTCCTTGTACCGACATGACGCCGAGAATGGAATTGGCCGCGCGGAGCCAGCCCAACCGTCCCGAATTGGACAAAAACGCTCGCCTTGCTGGCCACACCAGCGACGATAGACTGCGTCTCCATTCCGGGAATTCTCGTCGATGACCTATTGCTGCGGCATCCTCGTCCGCGACGGCCTGGTGATGATCGCCGACACGCGCACCAACGCCGGCCTCGACAACATCTCGACCTTCCGCAAGCTTCACGTGTTCGAGGAACCGGGCAAGCGCGTGATGGCGCTTGCCTCCGCGGGCAACCTTTCGCTGTCGCAATCCGTCGTCAGTCTCCTGAACGAGGGCATCGAGAATCCCGAGACCGGCGAGCGCGAACGCCTCACCGACGCACCGTCCATGTTCCAGGCGGCACAGCGTATCGGCCGTGCAGTGCGGATCATTCACGGACACGATGCAGCCGCACTCGAGCAGACGAAACTCGATTTCGATGTCTCGTTCCTGTTCGGCGGACAAATCGCGGGCCGCCGGCTGCGGCTCTACATGATCTATTCCGCCGGAAATTTCATCGAGTGCACGGTCGACACGCCGTACCTGCAGATCGGCGAGCACAAGTACGGGAAGCCCATTCTCGATCGTGCTGTGCGTTTCAACACGGACATCTACGACGCGCTGAAGATCGGTTTGATCTCGATGGATTCGACGATGCGGTCGAACCTCGCCGTCGGCCTGCCGATCGATCTCGCCGTGATCCGCCGCGATGCGATTCAGTGCGAGTTGAGCTACCGCATCGAGCCGGGCGAGCCCTACTTCACCGATCTGCGCGAGCGCTGGTCGTCAGCGTTGCGCGAAGCGCACATCGCAATTCCGAAGCCGCCTTATACGAACGGCGGGAAGCAGATGAAATAGTCGGCACGCTTAGTCCCTGATGCCCGGGCTTGACCCGGGCATCCAGAAACCGTCAATGCATTTCGAGGCGCCGGCTGGATTGCCGGGTCAAGCCCGGCAATGAGGAAAGCAATAAGAGGTCTCATGGCTATCAAAGTCGCGTTGATCACCGGCGGCGGCACCGGCATCGGCAAGGCCGCGGCACTTGCGCTCGCGAAGGACGGCTACGCGATCGTGCTCGCCGGCCGCCGCAAGGAGCCGCTGGAAACGACCGAGGCCGAAGTGAAAAAGCTCGGCGCTAATACGCTCGCTATCCCGACCGACGTCGGTAAGCCGGATCAGGTGAAGGCGCTGTTCGCGAAAACGAAACAGACCTTCGGCAGGCTCGACGTTCTCTTCAACAACGCCGGCATGGGCGCCCCCGCGGTGCCGCTAGAGGAGCTCAACTACGAGAAATGGCAGCAGGTGGTCGACGTGAACCTCACCGGCATGTTCCTGTGCACGCAGGAAGCCATCAAGATCATGAAGGACCAGACGCCGCGAGGCGGGCGCATCATCAACAACGGCTCGATTTCGGCGCACGCGCCGCGGCCGAACTCCGCGCCCTACACGTCCACCAAGCACGCAGTGACCGGCCTGACGAAGACCACCTCACTCGACGGCCGCAAGTACGACATCGCCTGCGGTCAGATCGATATCGGTAACGCGGAAACGGAGCTTGCCGCACGCATGGCGCAGGGCGTGCCGCAGGCGGACGGGTCAGTGCGCGCCGAGCCGCTGATGAACGTCGATCACGTCGGCCAAGCGATCGCCTTCATGGCGAGCCTGCCGCTCGAGTCGAACGTACTGTTCCTGACGATCATGGCGACGAAGATGCCGTTTGTGGGTAGGGGGTAATCTACCTCCAGCGGCTCGCGTTCCGAGTCGTCATTGCGAGCCCCGAGCGCAGCGAGGGGCGAAGCAATCTAGAGTTTTGACATGATACGTCATTGCGAGCCCCGAGCGCAGCGAGGGGCGAAGCCCGTAGCCCGGATGAAGCCCTCGGGCGGCCTTCGGCCTGCCCGAGGGCGAAATCCGGGAATTCGCCTCACGCGGGCCAGCCACCCCGCATTTCGCTTCGCTCCATGCGGGCTACGCACGGCGGCTTCGCCGCCTCGCAATGACGGATAGCTACACCGCCTCCCAGTTGAAATACTCCGACGTGCCCTCGAGCGGCGTCAGCGCATCGCCAAGTTCGCGCGGGGCCGCGGCGGCGATCGACTGCGGCGTCCAGCCCTTCGGCTCTTTCAAGGTGCGCACCGGCCGTGGCTGGTTGAAGAGATAAATTTCATTCCCGCGCACGCCGAAAATCTGCCCCGTGATCTCCTTCGCAGCATCGGACGCAAGATAGACGACGAGCGGCGCGATCTGCTCGGGCTTCAGCGCGCGCGTCCTCTCGATCTCCGCCTTCATCAGTTCGTTCTCGGCGGGAATCGCCTCGATCATCCGGCTCCAAGCGAACGGCGCGACGCAATTCGACCGCACGCCGAAGCGCCCCATATCGAGCGCAATCCCGCGCGACAGGCCGACAAGCCCCAACTTGGCCGCGGCGTAGTTCGCCTGCCCGTAGTTGCCGACGAGCCCCGAGGTTGAGGTCATGTGCACGAACGCGCCGCTGCCCTGCTCGCGGAAGCGCCGCCCACAGGCGACGCTCATGTAGAAGCTGCCGTTGAGGTGCACGGCGAGCACCTCGCTCCAGTCGGCGACGCTCATCTTGTGGAAGAAGCGGTCGCGCAGCACGCCCGCATTGTTCACCAGGATGTCGACGCGGCCGAATGCGTCGAGCGCCGCCACGACGATCCTGTCCGCGTTTGCCGGCTCGGTGATCGATAGCGTCGATGCAACGGCCTCGCCGCCGGCCGCCTTGATCTCGTTGGCCACGGTTTGCGCCGGACCGGTGTCGGCGCCGGAGCCGTCAATCGCAGCGCCCACGTCGGCGACGACGACCTTCGCGCCTTCCTTGGCCATGAGCAGTGCAATCGCGCGCCCGATCCCGCGCCCGCCACCGGTGACGATCGCGACTTTGCCTGCGACGATGCCCTCAGCCATTGCGATCCCCTACGAGCGGCCTCATCCTTCGAGACGCCTCCGCCGGACGATGTCCGGCGGAGGCTCCTCAGGATGAGGCCGTGATTGAAGGAAGCCCTCATGGTGAGGAGCGGCACACAGCGCCGCGTCTCGAACCATCAGGGCGAGAACTACCCCCATACCTCGTCCGCGATCTCCACCACGTGCCGGAGCTTCGCCCACTGCTGATCCTCGGTGAGCACGTTCCCCTCCTCGGTCGAGGCGAAGCCGCATTGCGGCGAGAGACACAGACGGTCGAGCGAGGCGAACTTCGCGGCCTGATCGATGCGCCGCTTGATCTCGTCCTTTGGCTCGAGCTGCGGGAATTTCGACGTCACGAGCCCAAGCACCACGGTCTTGTCATTCGGCAGGAACCGCAGCGGCTCAAAGCCGCCCGCGCGTTCGGTGTCATACTCCATGAAGTATCCATGCACGTTGATCCCTTGCAGCAGGACTTCCGCGATCGGCTCGTAGCCGCCGCTGCCGACGAAGGTGGAGCGGAAATTCCCGCGGCAGAGGTGCATGGTGATCGTCATGTCGGCCGGCAGCCCCTTCAGTGCGGCATTGATGATACTGGCCTCGATCAGCGGGATCTTCGCCGGGTCGTCGCCACGCGCGATTACCCCGTTCCGATAACCCTCGTCGCACAAGAGGACGAGAAAGACCTCGTCCAGCTGCAGGTAACGGCACCCTGCGTCGTAAAAGGCGCGGATCGCCTTGCGGTACGTCTCACCGAGGTCGCGGTAGAATTCTTCCGGCTCCGGATAGGCCTTGCCCACCACCGCGTCACGGATCGAGGCGCGCGCATAGAGCGCGCTCGGGCTCGGGATCGTCATCTTCGGCGTCTGCTTCGTGTGCGCCTTCAGGAAGGCGAAGTGCTCGAGCATCGGGTGGCCGGAGAAACCGAGTCGGCCGACCGTGCGCACGCCCTTGGGCTTCGTCTGCGCACCGTGGAATTGCACGCCGTGCGGCATCTCGTAGGCTTCGGTGCCGTCAAGCGCCTCGAGAAAGTCGAGGTGCCACCACGCCCGCCGCTCCTCGCCGTCGGTGATCGAGCGGAGGCCCACCTCCTCCTGCTTCCTGATCACCTTCGGAATTTCCCGGTCTTCGACCTCCTTCAGCTGCGCCGCGCTGATCTCGCCCTTCTCGCGCTTCGTGCGCGCCTGCTTGATCAGGCCCGTACGCAGCAAGCTCCCGACGTGATCAGCGCGAAACGGCGGCTTCGATCGTTGCATGGTCCCCCGCGCTGTCTGCTGTTGTTACCCGGAGCGGCGTGTCAGCTGAGCGCCGTCACTCTTATCTTTGTTCCCGCCCGCACGGTTTTCAGCGCCTTCACGTCGCCGAGCGCCTTCGCCCAGATGTTGCACGGGCTGGCCAGCCGGCACTCGTCGCCCTTCGAGACCGGCGTACGCCCGAAGCCGATCGCGATCGCGTTTCCGTCCGGCCAATAAGCAAGTTCCCCGGGCGAGACCACCGCGCGCGCGTCCTTCTCGCGCGCCACCTCGACTGGAATTTCGAAGTAGACCTCCTCGCCCCACGTGAGCGCGCTTGCCGAGATCGGCAGCGCCGCTGCGATCGCCTTGGCGGTCGGCGTGTCGAGAAGGTCGGCATCCAGATGAATTGAGCCGAAATCGAAACGAATACGCACGTCCGGGAACCCTGCACCGTTGCGCGAGCGACGTTGCCATGCGGCCGCCCTTTCCGCCAGACATGCAAACTGAGGCCACCGCCCGTGTTATAAGACGTCGTGTTGCGACTCGGTCTTGAGGCAGGCCATGGATGAAGAACGCCGCATCACCGCGCGCAAGAAAAGCTTTCTCAAGGGGACGGTTTATTTCAACAACCGGCGCTCCAGCCTCGATTGTCTGATCCGCGATTTCTCGGAAACCGGTGCCCGGCTCGAATTTGCGACAACACCCACCCTCCCCGAGGTTGTGGAGCTTCACATCCCGACGCGGGATGAAACGCTGCGCAGCCACATTCGCTGGGTCAGGGAGAACGAGGTGGGTGTGAGCTTCGGCGACGAGCTTGTCGGTCGTCCCGCTGCCGCCGCCGGCGATCTTGCCAAGCGTGTCGAGGTGCTGGAGCACGAAGTGGCGAAACTGCAGCGCCTGTTCCAGGATTTTCGCGCGGACCTTCGCCACAAGCGCGGGGAAGGCTGAGCGGCCGCCAACTCAGTGCAGGTGAAACACTCCATCGACGGCACGGATTTCGGACGGCCTGATCAGCCGCGCGTGCGCCACCGTTACCGAGTGGAGCGGACCGTCCAACTCGCGCCGCCAGAAGGCGAGAAATCGTCCAAGTGCCGGGAATTCCGGCCACAAATCGTACTCCTGCCAGACGAAGGATTGCAGGAGACGGCGATGGTCCGGCAGCCGATAGAGGATGTGGGCCGTGGTCAGACCGTAGCCCTCGAGCTGCCGTCTAAAGTCTTCCGAGACCATTCGAATCCTCCGTGGCCTGAGAAAACCAGTGTCCCGGGCGAAAGTTTCCATGACAAGCCTAAAAGAAGAATAAACTGTGTAATTACAAGGCATTAGCAGCAGATGCGGAATCCTGCTAACAGCCCCTTGGCACTCCGTCAGAATGAGTGCTAAAAAATTCTTCAGACCCCCTTGCGGGGTCATTGGGCGCCCCTAAGTGCGCACCAAGTGCGGCGGGGGTCCCTCCCGCACTGATTCAGAACGGCTTGAAAACCTACGACTTTGGAGGAGTTTCGATGCGATTCCGTCCATTGCACGACCGCGTTGTCGTGCGCCGCGTAACGTCCGACGAAAAAACCGCAGGCGGCATCATCATTCCCGACACGGCGAAAGAGAAGCCGCAGGAAGGCGAAGTGCTCGCCGTCGGACCCGGCGGCCGCGATGAGAGCGGCAAGCTGATCCCGATCGACCTCAAGGTTGGCGACCGCGTGCTGTTCGGCAAGTGGTCCGGCACTGAAGTCAAACTCGACGGCGAAGAGCTGCTCATCATGAAGGAGTCAGACATCCTCGGCGTCATGGAAAAGAGGGCGTCGGCCAAGAAGGCCGCGTGAGAACTCAATCCCTCATCCTGAGGAGCCGGCCGAAGGCCGGCGTCTCGAAGGATGAGGCCCGCGAGCCCTCGTCCTTCGAGACGCTCGCTTCGCTCGCTCCTCAGGACGAGGAGCACTGAAATTCTGGAGACGGAAAAATGGCTGCCAAGGAAGTAAAATTCTCTGTCGACGCGCGTGACAAGATGTTGCGCGGCGTCGACATTCTCAACAATGCCGTCAAGGTCACGCTTGGGCCCAAGGGCCGCAACGTCGTGCTCGACAAGAGCTTCGGCGCGCCGCGCATCACCAAGGACGGTGTGACGGTCGCGAAGGAAATCGAGCTCGACGATAAGTTCGAGAATATGGGCGCACAGATGGTGCGCGAAGTGGCGTCGAGGACCTCCGATCAGGCCGGCGATGGCACCACCACCGCGACCGTACTCGCGGCTGCGATCGTCAAGGAAGGTACCAAGGCCGTAGCCGCGGGCATGAACCCGATGGACCTGAAACGCGGCATCGACCTCGCGACCGAGGCCGTGGTCGAACACCTGAAGGCCAACTCGAAGAAGGTCACCTCCAACGAAGAGATCGCCCAGGTCGGCACGATTTCCGCCAACGGCGATGCCGAGATCGGCAAGTTCCTCTCCGAGGCAATGAAGAAAGTCGGCAACGAAGGCGTTATCACCGTCGAGGAAGCCAAGTCCCTCGAGACTGAGCTCGACGTGGTCGAAGGCATGCAGTTCGACCGCGGCTACATCTCGCCCTACTTCATCACCAACGCCGACAAGATGCGCGTCGAGATGGAGGACCCCTACATCCTCATCAACGAAAAGAAGCTCTCCGGCCTGAACGAGCTGCTGCCGCTCCTCGAAGCGGTCGTGCAGTCGAGCAAGCCGCTGCTCATCATTGCCGAGGACGTGGAAGGCGAAGCGCTCGCGACCCTCGTCGTCAACAAGCTGCGCGGCGGCCTCAAGGTCGCGGCGGTCAAGGCGCCGGGCTTCGGCGATCGCCGCAAGGCCATGCTCCAGGACATCGCGGTCCTCACGGGCGGCCAGGCGATCTCGGAAGATCTCGGCATCAAGCTTGAGAACGTGACGCTCGCCATGCTCGGCCGCGCCAAGAAAGTCGTGATCGAGAAGGAAAACACCACGATCGTCGATGGCGCCGGCAAGAAAAAGGACATCGAGGCGCGTATCGCCCAGATCAAGGCGCAAATCGAGGAGACCACCTCCGACTACGACAAGGAGAAGCTCCAGGAACGTCTTGCCAAGCTCGCGGGCGGCGTCGCGGTCATCCGCGTCGGCGGCGCGACGGAGATCGAAGTGAAGGAGCGAAAGGATCGTGTGGATGACGCCATGCACGCGACCCGCGCGGCCGTCGAGGAAGGCATTCTTCCGGGCGGCGGCGTTGCCCTCCTGCGCGCGACCGAGGCCTTGAAGCGTCTGCGTCCGGACAACGAGGACCAGCGCCACGGCGTTGACATCGTGCGCAAGGCCCTTCAGGCCCCGCTGCGCCAGATCGCGAACAACGCCGGCGAGGACGGCTCGGTCGTGGTCGGCAAGATCCTAGACAAGGATCAGTACAACTGGGGCTTCGACGCCCAGAACAGCGAGTACGGAAACATGGTGTCGAAGGGAATCATCGATCCGACCAAGGTCGTGCGCACCGCACTTCAGGGCGGCGCATCCGTCGCAGCACTCCTCATCACGACGGAAGCCATGGTCGCCGAGTTGCCGAAGAAGCAGGCCCCCGCGATGCCCGCCGGCGGCGGCGGCATGGGCGGCATGGACTTCTGACGTATTGCGGCCGCACCGAAGCGTCGTCGAGCGAAGTCCGCGACGCTTCGGCAAACCAACAAGGGCGCGACTTGGGTCGCGCCCTTTTTCTTTGTGGCTCTTCTGACTTCGTCGTCCCGGACGCGGGAGCGAAGCGACGGCGATCCGGGACCGTTCGAAGTCCGCTCGAAAACGGTCCCGACGCTCGCGCAAAAGCGCCTTGGCGGAAACGAAGGGCGCGGCAAAATCCGCACCTCCTTTGACATGTGGATCACATGCTTATATGTTTGTAACATGTCAACGATGATACAAATTCGCAACGTCCCCGATGAGCTGCACCGCCGCCTCAAGGCCCGCGCGGCAATGCAAGGCATGTCCCTCTCGGACTATCTCCTGCGCGAGATCCGCGAGGTCGCCGAACGACCGAGCGTCGACGAGTTGCGCACGCGCCTCCAGGGCCGGCCGCCAGTAACGCCCGTGCCCTCGCCCGCTCGCGCGGTTCGCGCCGAGCGCGATCGACGGTGATCGTCCTCGACGCTTCGGCTGCGCTCGAAGTGCTGCTGCGCACCACCGCGGCGGCGGACGTCGAGGAGCGGCTGTTCCGACGCGGAGAAACGCTGCACGCGCCACACCTCATCGACGTGGAGGTCGCCCAGGTGCTTCGCCGCTACGTGACAGCTGGCCAGATCGTCCCGGAGCGCGGTCACGCGGCGATCGACGACCTGGTTGATTTTCCGCTGGTCCGATATCCGCACGGGTTCCTGCTGCCCCGCGTCTGGGACTTGCGGGAAAATCTTTCGGCCTACGACGCGATCTATGTCGCCCTTGCAGAGGTGCTCGACGCTCGTCTGCTCACGCGCGATGAACGCTTGGCCGCTGCACCCGGTCATCGCGCACGGGTCGAACTTGTGTGACGAAAGAAGACAGGGCGAAAGCCGTGCTTTTTCTTCGCAGCCTGCATGGAGCCGTCCGGGCTACGCTAAGATCACGAATGGGACACCAGTTCGCTCCGGGCTCTACGATCAGATCGGTTCGCAGCCGCCGGGCACCAGTCCCGCATTCAATCCAAAGGGGTTTTCGGTCGATAAGAAAGTGCCGTGGGGCGCGGGGAAGTAGGCTGATCGATAACCGGCAGATCACGCTTCGCGTCAGATTTCGCGCTGCCCTCCCCGATACTCCGTCGGCGACGCGCCGAAGCGGCGGCGGAAGCAACGGTTGAAGTAGGACACGTTATCGAACCCGCACGCCTGCGCGATCTCGATCACCTTCATGCGATCGTTCCGCGCGTCGCTCAGCATGTCGCGCGCCTTCTGGAGCCGTAGCTCCGTCACCCGCTCGGTGAAGCTCGCACCCGCCTCGTGCAGGAGATCCTGGACGTAGCGTGGCGAGACGCCGAACTTCAGTGCGACGCCGCGCACCGCGAACGCGGGATCGGCGAAGCCCAGCCGGATCTCCGAAAGAATCTCCTGCAAACGTGCGGCGCGCAGGCCGCGCATGCGAGCGATTTCAGCCTGATCGCGGCCCGCACCGAGCGCGAGCGCGATCAGATCAAGCGCCGACCTCCCGATGTGCGCCCTCAGCGCCGGATTGTCGTCGATCGCATCGGGCCCGAACAGTGTCTCCAGGTAGCGACGAAGATGGCGCAACGTCGAGAGCACGGGGTCGAGCGGTGCGCCCGCTAGATCCTCCGCGTTGGCAACCAGCTCGAGCAGCCGCCGGCGCGGGATGTTCACGGCGAACCACGCGTTGGCCGCCTCGCCACGCAATTCGCCCGGATCGCAATTGCTGAGCAGTATCACTCGTTCCGGAGGAAGTGTGACCTCGAAGTCCCGGTGCGTCGCCGATATGTGGGAGCGACCACGGTTCAGCAGGAAGCAGAAATTATCGTTTGCGTCGCTGACGATTTCGCGCGCGCCACGAGTCCAGCGGTTCACTGTTCCCGCGAACTGACCGACGCCGACCGGATCGAATGGCGAAAATTCGAAGCGCATCGCAAACGGCCGCTCCTCCGGACGCGCAACATCGATCTCGCTGAAACGCTCGGTGAATAGATCTCGCCACAGCGAAAATCGGGCGCGATCGTTGAGCCCGAGAGGCAGCGCCTCGGATGTGAAGACGATCTTCTGCATCGTGATCGCCGTCCGGGTCCGTTTTCTGCGGCAAGCATCCGCATCAACGCCCAAGCCCAGTCTAGGGCCGGCCGGAGATTCTGTCGAAGCTGAAGAAGCCCTTGCCCTGCCAAGCATTTAGCGACGCACACGCCGGGGCCGGCGACTTCGCCCTGGTGCAACCTGAGTGCGCCGGCGCGCAAGACAGAATCGCGCGTCGCATCCACGATCGTGGATTACAGCCGCGGCGGGAAGTCCGGGGCGGCTCCCGACCGGCATGGAAGGAGCACACCCATCATGCGGCGCAGAACGAAGCATTTACTGTTGCCCCTCGCGACCTTGGCTTTTGCCGTCGCAGCGCACGAGTTCCTGCTGGCTCAGGGCGCGACGATCGAGGAGAAGCCCAGCGTCCAGGTAGACCCGAACAATCCGAACAACCCGGCCAACAAGGCCATGAAGCGCGTGTCGCCCGCGGGCACAGCCGGACAGGACTCAAAGGGCATAATCATCATCAACAGCAACGACCCCGCGACCAAAGGAATGAAGCGTGGGACGCCCGCGGGCATGAAGGAGAAGCCTGGGCAGGGCGTCGCTATCGACTCGTTTGCCACCAAGAACCCGCAGGCAGGCAAGCCTGGCGGCGTCGGCAATTTCGGCAATCTCTCCGAAGAACCGGCGACAAAGGGTGGAGGTGGCGGAAAAGGCGGCGGCGGCAAGGGCGCGGTCGGCTTCCACGAAGTCGATAAGCCTGCTGCGAAGAACAAGGAGCCAGTCGGATTTAATCCCCAGCCCGACCCGCTGCTCGGAAGGGGCATCATTGATCCCAACCAAGCTCTGGGATTTCCCGGATCTCAAAGTCCCGGCACCGGCCGAGCGGGTCCGATCCCGAGATGACTTGAGACGGTCGTTCTCGGCACTCGCGTGCGGATCAATGCGCGAGATAGCGGCCGACACGGACGTACCGAAACGAGGATCGAAGCCATGACGAATCGCAAGACAGCGTGGTCGATTACAACCTTCGCACTCGCGCTCGCCGCCTCGACGCCGGCGTTCGCAGTGTGCGGGCAACAAGGCTCAGCGAGCGACAGCGCTGCCTCCGCCGGCGCTCAATGCATGAAGGAGTATGGCGAGGTCGCGAAAGCCTGCGCGGCGGGCAAGCCTGAGTGCCAGACGCTGGCGAAGCAGTGGGAGAGCAAGTGGGGCGAGAAAAGCGGATTCCTCGACCCATCGAGATCACCGACGCGGCCCGCCGGCGTGCCCGACAAGTCAACGCTCCCCGGAAAAGGCCAGGCAAAAATCCTGCCGGGCGATCTGATTTCGAAGCCCGGCGGTCAGGGCACGAAAAGCGGCGCCACAATCGACGAGAAGACGGCGCAGAAGGGCATCATCATTCTCGACCAGCCGATCCCCATGGGCACGCCGGGACTGCGCGACCCGGTACCACATCTCAATCCGGGCGCCGGCCGTTCTGGGCCTTTGCCGCGGTGAACGGGACACTCACGGGCAGGAGTTCGTGACACACGGCCCGTAGATTTCGCGCGTGAGCCCCTGCCCCCAGTTGCGCAGCCCGTCATAGCGCCGGTCGTCGCTCGGCGCGACCGCGCCGCCGCTGTATGACAAACGCGGCTGCGTAAAGACGCGCACGTTCTGCCGCATGATGCTGCTGAGCGAGGCATCGACGCAGGTTCCGGCCGCGGTCTTTCCTTCGAGGCACCTGGTCTGGGCGCGGGACTCGGACGCCGTCAACGCAAACAGCAGCGTCAAGCCTAGTGCTGTCCCGACAATCGCGGCAGGGTCATGGAGGAGTCGCATTTTCTCTCTCCTTCCCTTCAATAGCGGAACGAAGCGCCACCGGACACGGCCCATCCAGTGTAGCTGGAGTTTGGAACCGGAGTTGGCGTTGCGGACAGCCGCGCCGCCTCGTCGATCCAGATGTGCTCCACGTTGGCATAGACCAGCGTCTGATCGTTGACCTTGTACTTGACGTTGCCGCCTGCACTCCAGCGCGTCTTCGCCGGAATGAACAAGACGGTGGCCGGAGCCCATGCGTTCTTGTCGCGGTTCAGCCAGCTTACGACCGGGCCTGCCGACCAGTTGCCTGCAATGAAAGCGTGCTCGAAGCGCACGCGGTACAAATTGCTATTGGAGTTGAACGCCTCAGGAAGCAGCGGGGGAATCAGGCTGGTGTTCTTCAGCGTATAGCCCCATGACCCGATCAGACTCGAGATCGAGTTGTCGGTCCACGCATACGACGAGTAGCCTGTCACCAAGTAGCGATCACCCAGGCGGAACGCCGGCGTGCCCGCGATCGAAGTCGTTCCCTCGTGAGAATAGGAGCCCGACAGCTGTCCCACCCATTTCCCTTTGCGCATGCCGAGCGACATGTTGCCGGTCGTCACGTCGCCCGGATCGACGGTGACGTCGACAAACGTCGGGAGACCCGGTGCGATTTCGCGCTGGTAGTCGCCGCGAAATGTGTGCCCGACGCCGACCGATAACACGACGTTGGCTGCGATCGCGAAGCTGATGCCGGCCGTCGGGCCGATGTTCCAGCCTTCACCGAAGGTCGGCACATCGACGAGGTCGGGATCCATGCGCGCGAACGTGTCGGTGCCGTGCAGCGCCGACGTGCCGCTCGGCAAGTTGGCGCTGATCGAGACGAAAGGCTGCACTCCGGGAATGCCGAGGTAGCTCCAGGTGGCGGCCGCGACCGTATCGGTGAACGTGGAAACCGACCCCGACAAGCCGGGCGACGACTGGTTCGATACGACGTAGCCGCCGCGCGCGACGAATTCGAACTTGTAGACATCGGGCAGCGCGGCGCTGATGCCGACGGTCGCCGGCGTGTAGAATTGTGTGCCGCTGCCGCGCGCGGCCGAGAACACGGCGGGATAGCCGCGCGTTCCCTGCCAGCTGGAGTAGCGCGCTTCCTGATTGTAGAAGAGATGCCATTCCGGCGCTTGCGCCCATGCGGGCGAGCCGCCGAAGCCGGCGATCGCAGCAGCCAACGCATAAACACAAGCGGACCTTGCCATGGCCCACAGCCCTGAGACCCGAGTCTCACGGCCATCTTAGGTGAGCGGTATCGCCCGCTCTAGCCTGTACACTCTTCTAGGGTGACCAAACCGGTCGCGCACGCCGCAAATTCCCTTTGACTTTCAACGCGCTCGCCGCCAGCTGCCCAATTCCGACGACTGTGGCCTCTGCGCTACATGCCGCCGACGCATTTGCCTTGCACATGGGCGCACTCAGTCGGGCGGCGTGTCGTAGCGCGCATGGAGCCCTTCTAAAACTCCGCGGAATGCGGGGCGGCCGTTCTGACCCCGGATTTCGCGCAGTTTATCCTCGGGCGCGCCACCGATCTCGGGTTTACCCGAGATCGGCAGTCAATGGTGCTCAAGTCGGCTATAGCCGACTTGAGTGGCGCGACCCGAGGGCTTCATCCGGGCTACACGTCGTCCCCGACGCGGGCAAAGCCCGCGATCCGGGACCGTACGATTGGAGTCAGATCGTCAGCTTGCCGGCCTTCGCGTCCGCGAAGCGCTTGTTGACGGCGCCCCAATTCACGACGTTCCACCAGGCCTTGAGATAGTCCGCGCGGCGGTTCTGGTACTTGAGATAGTAAGCGTGCTCCCACACGTCGTTGCCGAGCAGCACCATCTGACCGTCCATGATCGGCGAGTCCTGGTTCGGCTTCGACACGAGCGCGAGCTTGCCGCCCTTGTCGACCGTCACGAACACCCAGCCCGACCCGAACACGCGGCCGCCTGCGCCGTTGAATTGATCCTGCAGCTTTGCGAAATCACCGAAGCTTGCATCGATCGCGGCTTTCACGTCGCCGCTCGGCGCGCCGCCCGAGCCGCCCATGATTTGCCAGAACATCGTGTGGTTGGCGTGGCCGCCGCCGTTGTTGCGTACCAGTGTGCGGATCGACTCCGGCACGCTGTTCAGATTGCCGATCAGCTCCTGCAACGGTTTCTGGCCGAGAATCGGGTTGTCCTTTGCCGCGCCGTTCAGATTGTTCACATAAGCGGCATGGTGACGATCATGATGGATTTCCATCGTCATCGCGTCGATGTGCGGCTCGTTCTTGTTGTTGGCATACGGAAGCGGGTCGAGCTTGAACGGCCCCGCCGGCGCCTGCGCGAAGACGGAGGGGCTGCGGACCGCGGCGTAGGCGCCGGCCGCGGCCGCGCCGATGAGTAGAGTACGACGACTGAATGATGTCATGAGAACCTCCCGGCGCGATTTGGTCTTGTATTGCGAACGCCCGGCGCGCCTGAGCCGCGTTCGACGCCCGCAAACATAGTACGCGGCGGCCCACCCGATAGATGCGCGACCAATCAAACTTTTGCGCTCGCATACGGAAGCGCGGGCGCATGCCGCTCTTTCCTCGCTTCTGATTCATGGATTAAGCTATTGCCATGCCTCCACTTTTCACGATCGGCTACGAGAAAGCTGCGCAAACCGACGTCCTGGCCGCCTTGCAGCTGGCCGGCGTCCAGTTGCTCGTCGACACGCGCGCCGTCGCCGCCTCCCGCCGCCCGGGCTTCTCCAAGCGTCAGCTCGCGGCCGGTCTCGACGACGCCGGCATCGCCTACCTGCACCTGCAGAAGCTCGGCACGCCGGCAGAAGGACGTGAAGCCGCGCGGGCGGGCGACTACAAAACGCTCTGGCGCATCTACGACAAGCACATCAAGACGCCGCCTGCGAAAGCGGAACTCGATGAGCTCGAAAAGCTTCTCCGTTCGGGCAAACGCGTATGTCTTCTCTGCTACGAACGCGACCCCAACGAGTGCCACCGCCTGCGCATTTCCGAGTTGATGCGCGCGCGTACCGGACAGAAAATCGAGCACTTGTTCGCGTCGCCGCTGGGGATCTGAATCTAATCGTCATCACCGGGCCGCAGCGTCCGCGCGCGGCGAAGCCGCGCGGGTTGACGTTGCGAGTCCCGGTGATCTACGCCTTCGGGCGCGTCGATGATGAAGGCGTGGATGCCACCCGAACTCGGCTGTTGCCGAGTTCGGGCAATAAGAGGTAGCGAGCCGGGTCCAACCGGCTCGCGGACAAGCGCGGGCATGACGAGAGAGCAAGTAAGGACCAACCATGCCCGCAAGCAAAGGCAACATCTACGTAGGCATCGGCGGCTGGACCTACGAACCGTGGCGCGGGGTCTTCTACCCCAAGGGACTCCCCCACTCCCAGGAGCTGAGCTACGCCGGCACGCATCTAACATCGATCGAGATCAACGGCACCTTCTACCGGACCCAGACGCCGTCGACGTTTCGCAAATGGGCGAGCGAGACGCCGAACGGCTTCGTGTTCTCGGTGAAGGGGCCGCGCTACGCGGTGAACCGCCGGGTGCTCGCGGAAGCGGGCGACTCGATCAAGCGCTTTCTCGACTCCGGCGTGACCGAGCTTGGCGACCGGCTCGGTCCCCTGCTCTGGCAGTTCGCACCCACCAAGCGCTTTGACGAGACCGACTTCGGGAAATTTCTCGAGCTTCTACCGCCGTCGCAGGACGGCCGCCGCTTGCGTCATGTCGTTGAGGTACGCCACGACAGTTTCAGCGTGCCTGCGTTCGTCGCCTTGTTGCGCAAGTTCGAGATCGCGGTCGTGCTCGCCGAGCACGAGTTCTATCCCGCCATTGCGGACGTGACGGGCGATTTCATTTACGCGCGCCTGCAGAAGGCGAAAGACTCGATCAAGACCGGCTATCCACCCAAGGCTCTGGACGAATGGACGAGCCGTTTCCGTTTGTGGGCGACGGGCCGTGAACCCGACGATCTTCCGCGCTTCGCGCCCGATCGCGCAAAGGCCACGCCGCGCGACGTGTTCGTGTACTTCATCCACGAGGGTAAGTTGCGCGCGCCGGCCGCCGCGATGGAGCTGATCAAGCGGCTGAAAACGTAGCCCGGACCCGCTTTTCCCTCACTCGCCACATTTGCCCATTGATTTCACTCGCGAATAAAAAAAGTTTTCCCCGCCCTCCGGACCCTCACTAGATTTCCGCCATCTCGATCCCTCGAGGGGCGCGACCGGTGCGACCTGTTGTGCGGATCGAGAACGGCGCCCGCTGTCGTGTCTCGCACGCACGATACCGGGAGCCCCGTGGGCACCGCCCGGCGGCAGCGTCTGCGGACGCGCGTTCCTT
>DATBJU010000112.1:0-33831 GCA_036556265.1 Xanthobacteraceae bacterium
CTGCGCATGACGGTCGGGACAGAGGAGGCGAATCGCCTCGCAATATCGGCACTATCGGAGTTTCTCGCACACGAGGTGGTCCGTGCCTGAGGGGGCGCCCCTGTTCGACCAACTCGCGCTTATCGGAGTCGGTCTGATCGGCTCGTCGATCGCACGCGCCGTGCGAGAGCGCGGCGTAGTGAAGACGATCGCGGCTTCCGCGCGCACCGGAGCGACACGCAGGCGAATTGCCGAGCTCAAGCTGGCCGATGAAGTATTCGAGACGAACGCGGAGACGGTGAAGAACGCCGATCTCGTTATCGCATGCGTTCCGGTCGGAGCGTGTGGAGCGGTCGCCAGAGAGATTGGGCCGGCGCTGAAGAAAGGTGCGATTGTCTCCGACGTCGGGTCCGTGAAGGCTGCGGTGCTACGTGATATGGCGCAGCATCTTCCGAAGCATGTTCATTTCATCCCGGCACACCCCGTCGCCGGCACGGAGCATTCCGGACCCGACGCAGGATTCGCCGAGCTATTCGACAATCGGTGGTGCATCCTGACGCCGCCGGAGGGGGTCGATGCCGGCGCGGTGGAGCGGCTGAAGCGTTTCTGGACCGCGCTCGGCGCGAATGTGGAACTGATGGATGCCGGGCATCACGACATGGTGCTGGCGATCACGAGCCACGTGCCGCACCTGATCGCCTACAACATAGTGGGTACTGCTGCGCATCTTGGGGAAGTTACCCAGTCGGAGGTGACGAAGTTCTCGGCCGGCGGATTCCGCGATTTCACCCGCATCGCGGCCTCCGACCCGACCATGTGGCGAGACGTGTTCCTGCACAACAAGGAGGCAGTGCTTGAGATGCTGGGACGGTTCAGCGAGGATTTGTCGGTGCTGACGCGCGCCATCCGCTTCGGCGACGGCAAGACGCTGTTCGACCTCTTTACGCGGACGCGGGCGATCCGCCGTTCGATCATCGAGATCGGTCAGGAAACGGCGGAGCCGGATTTTGGCCGGAGACGGCGCAAGAATGAACCGGCCGCGCCGCTGCCGCGCCCGTACGCGAGTGATTGAGGGCGGGGCGATCCGGGCCTGACCCAATGGCTTCTGTGCCAGGCGATCTTTGGGTGTTCGGCTACGGGTCGCTCATGTGGCGCACCGGATTCGACTACCTGGAGCGCCGGTCCGCACGGCTCATCGGCGCGCATCGTGCACTCTGCGTCTATTCCCACATTCACCGCGGGACGCCGCAAAAGCCGGGCCTGGTGCTTGGGCTTGATCGAGGCGGCTCGTGCCGCGGCGTAGCGTTTCGTGTGGCGGCTGAGAACGCGAGTTCGACGCTTGCCTATCTGCAAGAGCGCGAGCTCGTGACGAAAGTCTACAAGGAGACCGTGCGACCGGTCGATCTATTGGATGGCGCTGGCGGGCGAGTCTCCGCGCACTGCTACCTCGTCGACCGCTCGCACCCGCAGTATGCCCGCCGACTATCGCTCGAGGAGCAGCTTCGGCTCGTCCGTCAGGGTCACGGGCGATCCGGCGCCAATCCGGAATATGTGATCGAGACGATGAAGCACATGCACGAGCTACGAATTAGGGATGCCGCGCTTGAGTGGCTGGCGGAACGTCTCTAGATCAGGCTGCGCGGCGTGCCGCCGACGAGACTGGTGGCGCAAACGGCACGGCAAGGACCACAAGATCCTGCAACGCCGCGTCGAGCGCTTCGACGCTACCCTGCACGATGTGCAGATGCACTTCCTCGGTGCCGAGCGGAATTACCGGACAGCCGGGCGTGGCGCTGGCACCCACGATCAGGGGCGTTCCAACGCCGCGGCGGACGAAGAGGGCGATTGAACTTGGATAGGCCGGCACGTGGCTAATCGGAAAACGGGTGCACGCATAGCGGCGGCCGGAGAGGCCGCGCCAGAAATGGAAGCGGTTCGCGAGCACGGAATGTCGGGCCGTGTGGAGGGCACCCGCATAGCCGGGCAGGCGATCGAGATCGACCAGTTCGAGGGTCATCTTGGGCTCTGATTCGAAAAGAACAAAACTAGAACAAACCTGACCGCGGGTCAACAAAAAACGCGGTTTGAGAGACTATGGAGCAGGCTTGCGGCGGAAAGCGACCGCTCGATCGTAGGCCTTGATCTCGCTGCGTCCTGCCGAGACGAGGCGCGCGGTGGCGGGTTCGATCTGATTCTGGAGCACGACGAGAAAAGCGTCGGGGTGCATTCCCGGCGGGATCGGCTCCAGGACTTCGACTCGGATGGTGCCCGGCCGCATGCGCCAACTGCGCCTCGGCCAATAGAGGCCGGAGTTGAGTGCGATCGGCACGCACGGCACGTTCAACTCGCCGTACAGATGGGCGACACCGTACTTGTAGCTGGGATCCGCGTCCGGTGCCCGCCGCGTACCTTCCGGAAAAATCGCAATCTGCCGGCTGCGTGCGATCTCTTCCTTCGCTCGCGCGGAGATTTCGGCCAACGCCGCGGCGCGCGCGCCGCGGCGCACCGGGATCATTCGAGCCTTCAGGCAGTACCAGCCGAACACCGGTACCCACATCAGTTCGCGCTTTAGGATGTAGGCGGGGTCCGCGAACAGATAGAGCAGCGAATAGGTCTCCCATGCCGACTGATGCTTCACTGCGACGAGAAGTGGCCCGGGCGGAATTCGCTCGCTGCCGCGAATCTCGAAGTCGATGCCGCAGATCGTCCACAACAGCCAATGGTTCACCGACACCCAGGAATCGACGGCGCGCCAAAGCGCCCGACGCGGCATGAGAAGCACCGGCAGGCAGACGATCATGTGAATGATCGTATTGAGGTAAAGGCCGGCGTTGAACAGGATTGCGCGAATGATTTGCACGTCAACGCCCTACGAGGGAGTGTGAACTTGGGCGGCCGGCTCAAGCCGCACGCGCAGGAGAGACGCAAGATACTTCGTGTATTCGATCAGCAGAAGGCGGATCGTGTTCGAGTCGGACCACCACGGTTGCTCGCGCATGCGATCGCTGACAACCGGATATGCGATCAGCTTCACATCGGGCAATTCGTGCGCGATCTCGACGAGCGCGCGGGGCATGTGCCAGCCGGATGTCACGACGATGAGCGAGCGAAATTTCTGGGCGCGTACCCAGTTGCCGGTCTCCGCCGCGTTGCCGATTGTGTTCATCGCCGCGTGGCCGAGATCGATTCGGCCCACGAACAGGCGTTCGAATTCGGGGTTCTTGCGGATCAGCTCGCCGTGTGTCGTTGTGGGATTGACGCCGGAGATAAGCAGACGTCGGCCGCGATTGGCCGCGAGCAATTCGACCGCGTCGACGATGCGCGATGCACCACCGGTGAGGACGACGATCCCGTCGGCCGAGCCGCTCAATTCGATCTCGTTGGGGGGCAGTCCGTTGGCGAACGTGAAGAAACCGACGAGAAAAGCGAGCGCGGCAAGCGCAGCCGCAGGCATGACGAGCCGTGGCCAGAACCGACGCTTGGGCGGCTGGATCAACTCTTTCCGCTCGCTGGCAGGGTCGCTCGGCGGCATGGGCGGCTCCCGGCGAAATTCTAACGTGAACCCCGGGCCCGCGGCGAGCCGCGCATCTCAATCGATCTCGCGCAGAGTCCGCCGCACGGTAAGGCGTGACGCCACGGCGGTAACGAGCGCAACCAGCGCAACGATCCCGGCGATGCCAACGTAACCTTCCCGATCCAGCGCAAACTGGCCGGTCAGAAGTGCCGCCTGGCCGCCTCCTGGGATCCCCGCAAGCAAGCTTGGGAGAAGGGCGCCCAACACAAACAAGAGCGCAGCCGCGGCGCCCCCGACTAGGCCGCCCTGTACGCCGACCGCAAAAAAGTGACGTTGAAACGTGGAGGCGATCAGGTCATCGCGCGCGCCGACAAGGTGCAGAACTTCCACGATCGATCGATTGGCGGAAACCGCACCGCGCGTGGCGAACGAAACTGACAGCACGGTCGCAGTGATGACGAGACCGAGCAAGGCAAAACCAGCGAAGACGATCACATCCGAGACGGCGGCAAGCCGCGCAGACCAGGTGCGGTGATCATCGAGGCTCGCACCGGCCACCTGCTCCGACAACGCCTGGCGAAGGGCGGTGAGATCCGGTTCCGCCGTTGCGGAAAGCCGGACCGCGATCAGACGAGGAAGCGGCAACACGCTGAAGTCGAGTCCTGCTCCGAGCCAGGGCTCAAGCAGTTGTCCAGTCTCGTCGCGGGTCATCGCGCGCGCGTCGATGACGCCGACGGTTCGTCGCGCTACATCGATCGCCTTGCCGATTTCGCCGGCGAGATCGCGGCCGTCGATGGGCCGAACCTGGATCGTGAGCTCGCGCGCCATGTCGTTCCGCCAGGAAATGACATTGTCGCGCACGAGGCTGACGGCGCCTACGATGAGGGCCGCGACGAACGTCATGATCGCGATGACGGTGAGCAAAGCGCGGCTCGTCACCGTGTCGCGCGGAACGATCGGCGCTGCGGGCCGTACGACCGCGAGCTCGGGTTTGTTCTTGTTGCGCGCCACGGCTAGTTCCTCTTTGGGCCTCCGGGCCGTTGTTCGTGCAGCCGACCGTCAGCCAGAATCAGCCGTCGGCCGTCGTACTGGTCCATCAGGCCCGCGTCATGAGTGGCAAGGACCACCGAGGTCCCGGACTTGTGCAGCTCAACGAACAGCCGAAGCAGCCGGCGAGCGAGTGGCGGATCGACATTACCGGTGGGCTCGTCGGCAAGCAGCAATTCCGGCCGGGCGATGAGCGCGCGAGCGATCGCAGTGCGTTGCTTCTCCCCGCCTGACAAGACCGGCGGTAGCACGTGGATCCGGTCGCCCAAGCCCACCCAATGCAGGAGTTCAATTACGTGGGAGCGGTAAGTTGGCTCGGGCCGTCCCTGCACGCGCAGCGGCAGAGATACATTTTCATATGTGGTGAGGTGATCGAGGAGGCGGAAGTCCTGGAACACCAGACCGATACGCCGTCGCAGTACCGCCACCTCGTCGGACCGTAGGCCCGAAACGTCGTAGCCGAACAAATTGACGAGGCCGCGGGTGGGCCGCAGCGAAAGGAACAGAAGTCGCAACAAGCTTGTCTTGCCGGCCCCCGAAGGGCCAGTGAGGAACTGAAACGAGTTCGGCTTGATGTCGAAGGAGACGTCCTTCAACACCTCAGGCCCCATTCCGTAGCGCAGGCCGACGTTCTCGAACCGGACCAAGTTTTCCCTCCGGCGAATCGGGCTGCCAGCCAGTACTTTCCCTCAGTGCGGCGGCCGCCTCCAGCCCAAGTCGGCGCGAGGTCGCATCGGCCCATGCTGGGTATGGTTTTCCAATCGTTAACAGTCCGGCGTCACAATCCCAGAATCGGTCTGCATCATGCAACTCGCCTGTCCGTCCTGTCATACCGCCTTCCACGTGGATCCGACGGCGCTAGGCGCCGAAGGGCGCACGGTCCGCTGCGCGCGGTGCCGCACGACGTGGTTTGCGCGCCAAGAGGATCTCGTCTCGGCGCCCGTCGTTGACGAAGCCTTGGCCGCGCCCGCTGAGACTGAGGCCAGCACCGTCGCGGTGGCAGAAATGCCGCCAGCAGTCGTGCTGCCCAAGGTCGTCCCGTGGAACGACACGGTGATGGTCGAGGTCAACCCGAGTCCGCCGATCGCTCCGGAAGCTCCGCAGGCAGAAGTCGCACCGGAACTCCGCGCACCGGAACCCGGCAAGGCCACGCCGCGGCGCCCGCCATTCGTCCCCCGGCGCGTACAAACGAAGACCTCGTCCGCGCAAAGGCAAGTGGTAGCAGCAGCGGTCCTCATCGGCATTTTGGTATTTTCCGCGATCGGATCACGGGCGAGCCTCGTGCGCGCGGTGCCTGATCTCGCCGGCCTCTACGCGGCGATCGGGCTGCCCGTGAATCTGCGCGGACTCGAATTCAGCGACATCAAGACGAAGCACGAGCTGCAGGACGGCATTCCCGTGCTTGTGATCGAAGGCGAAGTAGTGAACGTCACGCGCCGCCCCGTCGAAGTGCCGCGGTTGCGCCTCGCCGTGATCGGGCCGGATGCGCGCGAACTCTATTCGTGGACCGCGCTATTGCCGCGTTCAGTGTTGTCCGAAGGCGAAAAGCTTCCGTTCCGGAGCCGGCTTGCGTCGCCTCCCGCGGAAGGCAAGCAGGTAATGGTTCGCTTTCTCACTCGACTCGATCTCACTGCGAACGGGCGTTGACGAGGAGTATTCCGATGGCGCGTTTGCTGATCGCTGAAGACGAGCAGCCGGTGCGCGAATTGCTGATGCGCGCGCTCACGCTTGATGGTCATGAGGTGGAGGTTGCGCCCGACGGAGCAGCTGCGCTCGACCTCTTGTCCTCTGCGGGCGCATTCGACCTGCTGTTGACCGATATCCGTATGCCGATCATGGACGGAATTGCACTCGCGCTCGCCGCAGCCCGCGACTATCCGGATCTCGCAATCGTTCTGATGACCGGCTACGCCGGAGAACGTGAGCGGGCGCACGGCCTCGATCGGCTGGTCTACGACGTGGTCCTGAAGCCGTTCTCGCTCAGCGTGATGAAGCAGACGGTGGCCAAGGCGCTGGCGGAGCGCACCGGCGCACCGGCAAGCTGAGCCGAGGATTAGAAGTCGCGCAGCAACCGTTCGATGTAATCGAGTTCGAGCTGCGGCCGCTCCGACTCGCCGAAGCGGCGGCGAAGCTCCTCGAGGACGCGACGCGCACGCTGCACGTCGATCTCGTCCGGCACTTTTACCGTGAAATCGTCGCCGTATTCGCGGCTGCGTACCGGCCGTCCAAGCGGATCGGTGCGTTCAGCCGACTCCGCCTGAGTTCCGCCCGGATCGCCAAAGGCGTCGCCGAGGCCCTGCATCGCCTCCGCCATGCTCTGGGCGCCGCGCCGCAGGTTTTGTAACGCTCGGCCTTGACCTTCCACCGCGCCGTCAGCCTCGCCCTGTCCAAGCGCGCCTTCAGCGTCGCGCATGGCCTGTTCGGCGCGCCCCAGCGCCTCGCCGGCCTCGTTGCCCTGGTCCGCCCCGTCCTCGGCGCCGCCCTGCTGGCGGCGACGCAACTGCTCCAGCATGCGTTCCAGTTGCTGACGCAGGTTTTCCTGACCGCGGCGAAGATCGCCGAACGCGCGCTGCTCGCGGTCGCTGCGTCCCTGCTCAGCGCCGCGGTTGCGGCGCTCGTTGCGGCTCTCACGTCCTTCGCGATAGGTGCGATCGCGCAGTCGCTGCTGCTCCTGGATCATGCGGCTCAATTCGTCGAGCATGCTATCCTGGTCGCCCTGCTGGTCGTTGCGCGCCTGGCGATTGCGTGAAAGGCTGTCGAGCATCGCTTGCAGTTCGTCGAGCATCCGGCGCGCGGCATCACGTGATCCGCTGCGAGCAAGGTTCTCAATGCGATCGAGCATGCTCTTGAGATCCTGCGGCCGGACTACTCGCGAATTGCGATCGAGTGGGCGGGCATCCGTTGTGCCGTCGCGCCGCAACTGTTCCGCGAGCGCCTGCATGAATCGGTCGAGCGCCTGTCGCAGCTGTTCCGTGAGCTTGCGGATTTCCTCGTCACTGGCACCGCGCTCGAGCGCCTGCCGCAAGGCATCCTGTGCCGCGCGCAGCTCGCGCTCGGCATCGGACATCGTGCCGTCCTCGATCAGGACTGCGATTTCCCACAGATAGTCGACGACGGAGCGCAAGTCGTCATCGTTGCGCGCAAGCTTCAGTCGCGTCGCTGCGGTCCGTAGCCCGAGGAAGACGGCGGGCTCCGGCGTAAATTTTTCCGGTTCGATCAGAAGGGCTTCGAGCGCGCGTCCCACCAGTCCGCGCGCGTTGGCATCGAAAGCGAGATTGCGGCGCTGCTCCACGAGGGCGCGGGCGAGTGGTTTGGAGAACGGCCGCGCTGGCAGACTGATCTCGGAGGGCTGGCTCTTGCCTTCGTTGCCGCCCTCGTCGCGCGCGATCAAAGTAAGGGTTGCGGTAATGCCGGCCCACGGGTGCTCAGTAATGTCCTTGGTGCTTTGACCCGTACCAGCGCGCGTGCGGGACTGCGGCAGGGAGAGTGGGAAATTCGGCGCGTCAACGAGCGGGCGCCGCTGCTGTGCGCCTTCGGATGGCGGAAGCTGGGGATCGAAAAAACGTGCCTCACCCGAGACGACGCCGTAGTCGTCCTCGATACGATATGAGAGGGAGACCGAAGAGCGCCCGATAATCTGCGGTTCGCGCGTGAGCGCAATGACCGGCGGTCGGTCGGGCACGGCTCGGAAGCTCCAGGTCGCTGAGCCGGCCGGCAACCCTCCGACGGTCACCGAGCCATGATCGCCGATCCGGAAACGCCGCTCGACAGTACCCGTAACCGGCGAGGTCGCCTCGTCCATTTGCTCGGCGAGGCCGCCGACGAGGGAAAGATCGATCGAATTGAGGCCGGTCGCCCGCACGACGAGCTCGCTTGCGGCGGGCACGGAGATTGCCGCGACCTCGCCTGGCGCCGGGGCGTCATGGCGTATGCCGGGAAGGAGCACCGGTGGTCGGCTGGTATAGGCGGGCGGTGTAACCCACGCGTCGACGCGATACAGCTTCGGCGCGATTACGCCACTCCAGTCAAAGGCGGCCGCGACGCGGCTCAGGCGCTCGCCGCCAGCGACAAAGAAGGTCGTAACGACTGCGAGCAGGACCAGCGCGCGGATTGCAAATGGATCGAGAACCGCAAGGCGTGGGCGTGGCCAGCCGGCGCGCAGATTGCGTGCGCCTTCAGCGGCGCGCGTTACATGTGCACGCCAGAGAGCGTCGGCGACCGGGTCTTCCGTGCCGGTGGCAAGCGTGTCGACAATCGTAGTGGCCGGGCGGTGTGCCAGTCCCGAAGAGCGGTCAAGCCGCCGCAGCGCGTCGCCAATCCTCGGGATGCGAACTTGGAGTGCGGGAGTGAGCGCCGCGAGCAGGATCAGCACGAACAGGGTGAGACCGATCACACGGCCGAGCGGCGGCAGGGCAAGCCAAAGGCCTGCCCAGGAAGCGGCCACAAACATGCCCGCTGCGACGGCAAGGGCGGCGAGCAGCGGCCACAAGTGCTCCCACAACAACGCTCGGCGTGCACGCGCAATGGCTACGCGCAACAGGTGGGCGGCGCCGCTACCCGGCCGGGGCGCGCCGTCGCGTTCGCTTCCTGTAGGCGCGGGGCTCAAGCTGTTACGCTCTCCCGATATTCTCTACCGAATTTGACATTCTTATCATGTCTGCCAAGCGCTTAAATGGGGCTCAAGTAAACATGGCTTGAGCATGACGGGTTCCGCTCAGCGCGAAAGCCACGGCGGCAAGTGATCGAGAGCGATGAGCGACTGGACGCCAAGCCGCGGGCGAACCACTGCAAAATCCTTGCCGCGCACCATCACCTCCGGAACGAGAGGACGTGTGTTGTAGGTCGAAGCGAGGACGGAGCCGTAGGCGCCCGCGGTCATGATCGCGAGCAGGTCGCCGGTCTTCGGCTGGGGGAGCCTGCGATCGAGCGCAAGATAGTCACCCGATTCGCAGACCGGGCCGACCACGTCGGCCGTGATCGTCGTCCCGGAGCTCCGCGCCCGCACCGGCTGGATGTCGTGATACGCGTCATAGAGTGTGGGCCGAATCAGGTCGTTCATGGCTGCGTCGACGACGACGAAGGTCTTCGCCTCGCCTCGCTTCACGTAGATGACGCGTGTCAGCAGAATTCCGGCATTTCCAACGATCATCCGGCCGATTTCGAAAATCAGCTTGAGACCAAGACTGCGCGTATGACGCGTGATCGTTTCGGCGTAAGCAGAGGGGAGCGGCGGCGATGGGTCGTCGGGCTGATAGGGAATGCCGAGGCCGCCGCCAAGGTCAATATGCTCGAGCCGATGGCCTTCCCGCATCAGGTCGCGCGCGACCTCGGCGAGAAGGGCGGCGGCGTTATCGAACGGGGCGAGGGCCGTGATCTGGCTGCCGATATGCATATCCACGCCGGCGACGCGAACACCCGGAAGCTTCGCCGCCATCGCGTAGACGTCGCGTGCGCGGGAGAGCGGAACGCCGAACTTGTTCTCCGACCTGCCGGTCGCGATCTTCTTGTGGGTCTTGGCGTCGATATCGGGGTTGACCCGCACGGAGATGGACGCTGAGCGTCCCATGGCGCCGGCAACCTCTGAAAGCGCCATGAGCTCGGGCTCGCTCTCGACGTTGAAGGAAAGGATGCCCGCCTTCAGCGCGGCCGCCATCTCATCCTTGGTCTTGCCGAGGCCGGAAAAGACGATCTTGTCGGGGGGTACTTCCGCCGCGATTGCGCGAGCAAGTTCCCCGCCGGACACAATGTCGGCCCCCGCGCCCACACGCGCGAGCGTTGCGATCACCGCCTGATTGGAGTTTGCCTTCAGCGAATAACAGACGAGAGTCGGGTGGCCGGCGAATGCTTCGGCGAACACGCGATAGTGGCGTTCGAGAGTCGCGGTCGAATAGCAATAGAAGGGCGTGCCGACGTGGTCGGCGAGCGCGGCGAGATCGACGTCCTCGGCATGAAGGACGCCGTTGCGATAGTCGAAGTGATGCATCGGTCGTTGAAGTTCAGAGCAGCTTGTCGAGGATGAATGGCTCGTCGGGTTTGTCCTTGTCCCGCGATTTCTGCTGGGCGGCGGGTTGGGTGTTGCGTCCCTTCGACCATTCCTCGGGCGGCATCGTCGGAATCACGCTCGGCGACGCGGCACGCCTGACTACGCTCTCTTCGGTGAACGTCTTCTTGGCCGTCTGAGCGGTCTGCGCCTGCGACTTTTGCTCGGTTGCGGGCGCCGCCGATGCGGTGGCGGAGGGCGGCTCGAGCTCGCCCTTGACGCCGCAGGCGGCGAGGATCGTCGCGATCACGCCAGTTGCGAGCACGAGTCGAAAGCCTATACGGCGCGGTCGGTTCACAGTCGATCTCCAGGCTGCGATCGCACTATAGACGATACGCCAATCGAGGCGAGGGTGAGGCGCGGTCCTAGGCCCTTACCTGCGCCTTCGCGAGTCTTTTCAACCATTTCCGGGCTTGCGCGCGAACATTCGCCGGGGCCGTGCCGCCAAAACTCGTCCGGCTGTTTACCGAGCGCGCGACCGGAAGCACGGAAAAGACTTCCTGCGTGATGCGCGGTTCGACCGCCTGCATGTCAGCTAGCGGCATGCGATGCAGCGGCAGCTTCGCCGCTGAGGCGCGCGCGACAATCTGACCGGTGATCTTGTGGGCTTCGCGGAAAGGGATCGAAAGCCGCTGTGCGAGCCAATCCGCGAGATCGGTCGCGGTCGAGTATCCTTGCGCGGCGGCCGCTTTCATCTGTTTCTGATCAGGCTGCATGTCCTTCACGATGCCGGTCGTCGCAGCGACGAGAAGCGCCAGGGTGGAGAGTGCGTCGAATGTCGCCTCCTTGTCTTCCTGCAGATCCTTGGCGTAGGCGAGGGGCAGCCCCTTCATCACGACGCACAGCTGCACGAGGGCGCCGATGATGCGGCCGGCCTTTCCGCGCACGAGCTCGGCGGCGTCCGGATTGCGCTTCTGCGGCATGATCGAGGAGCCTGTCGTGAAACGGTCCGAAAGGCGGACGAATCCGAATGCGGGCGAGGCCCAGCTCACGATCTCTTCGGCGAAGCGCGATAGATGAATGGCCGCGATCGATGCGGCGGCGAGAGTCTCCAGCAGAAAGTCGCGCGAAGACACCGCGTCGAGCGAATTCGCCATGGGCCGGTCGAAGCCAAGCGATTTCGCCGTGGCGTCGCGATCGACTGGAAATGAAGTGCCGGCAAGCGCCGCGGCGCCGAGCGGGCTTTCGTTCAGTCGCTCACGCGCGTCTGTAAACCGACCGCGGTCGCGCGCCAGCATCTCGACGTAGGCGAGCAAGTGATGGCCGAACGTCACCGGCTGCGCAGGTTGCAGGTGGGTGAAGCCGGGCATAACGGTGCCGGCGTTCGCAAGCGCCTTTTCCGCAAGTACCTGCTGCAGGCCCGCGAGCGCGGCGTCGATCCCATCGATCGCGTCGCGCACATAGAGCCGCAGATCGGTGACTACCTGATCGTTGCGCGAACGAGCGGTATGCAGCCGGCCCGCCGCGGCCCCGATCAATTCTGCGAGACGCGCTTCGACGTGGGTGTGAATGTCCTCCAGCGCGCGCGAGAATTTGAACTCGCCGCGCTCGATCTCTGACAGGATCGTGTCTAGACCCTGCGTGATCTTGTTCGCATCTTCGGGCGTGATAATGCCTTGCTTGGCGAGCATGGCGGCGTGAGCCTTGGAGCCAGCGATGTCCTGTGCATAGAGGTGGCGGTCGAAATCGATCGAAGCGTTGATCGCTTCGAGGATAGCGTCGGGCTCCTGCCCGAACACGCCGCCCCACATCCGCTTATTCATCGTGTCCATCCCCGGAAGAATGCAGTCCGATGACCGCACCACCCCCCGAAAGTCCAGCCGGCCGATCCGGTCGCAGGCAAGTGCTGCGGCTCTTGCTCGTCGCCGCGATTGCGGGCGCTGCCGTTGGGTTCGCGGCGGTATACGGGATTGGCGGGCTGATGCGCAATGGAAGCCCGTCCGGTGCGGATTCCGCCTGCAATGGAGCCGTTGCACAGGCAAAGCGGCTCGCGCCGCTCGCGCGCGGCGAGGTGGCGGCGCTGTCGCTCGTCGAGACACCGCGCCGCGTACCCGACCTCACGTTCCAGACCGGCGAGGGCAAGACGGTGCGGCTGGCTGACTTCCGCGGCCGTGTCGTGCTGATCAACCTGTGGGCCACTTGGTGCGTTCCCTGCCGCAAGGAAATGCCCGCGCTAGATGCACTGGAAGCAAAGCTCGGCGGGCAGTCGTTTGCGGTCGTCGCAATCAATCTCGACACCGGCGATCGAGCAAAGCCACAGAAGTTTCTGAACGACATCGGCATCAAGTACCTTGTGTACTACGAGGATCCGAGCACCAACGCCTTTCAGGAGTTGAAGCGTTACGGTCGGTCGATCATTGGCCTGCCGACCACGCTGCTCGTGGATCGCGAGGGCTGTGAACTTGCGACGCTCGCGGGGCCGGCGGAGTGGGCGAGTGAGGACGCGCTTGCGCTGGTGCGGGCCGCGATCGGCGGGTGACAGCGTCTCAAACCTGAACGTTCGCCAACGCGCCGAGACTGAGTGGTTCCGCCGACTTGGCCTCGGCCTCGGCCTTCACCCGAATCAATACCTGCTCCGCCACGAGTTCAGACTTGCTCTGGCTTGCCGTCGCGATCGCATTGAAAACTTGGTCTCCTGCGCCGGCCACGGCGCTGCGGTGTCGCATGACCGCGTGCCGGTTGAACTTCTGGAAATTGCTCTGTTCGAGCCGCTTGTGAAACGAGCCCGGCGTGTAGCCGACCTTCACGCGTAGATGTCCACGAGTTCGCCGACGCCTTGCTGCACGGCTGCAGCGAGCGCATCGCCACTCTGATTCGCGGCGGCGAGAAGCTTGAGGACGCTTGCCAAGTCCGCGGATTCGGCCTGGCGCATAATGCGCGCGGCGGCGGCGATTTGCGCCTGTCCGATGCGGGCGGCGATCAATGCGGAGGCCATGGACGCGGGATCCATGGCACCGGAAGGTGTTCGCTCGCGGTTAAGATTCAGTATGCGGGGCGATGCCGCATGGCTGGGCTGCCCGAAACCGGGTGGCGCTTTGCCCGTGACTGGGCCATGGCTCACTCGAAGGAAAAAAGGCTGCCGATCCTATGAAGCAGAAATTGACCATGAGCCTGAGCGATTGGCTGCTCATCGTCGTGCTCTCGATCTTTTGGGGAGGGTCTTTCTTCTTCGCCGGTATCGCGGTTCAGGAGATTCCGCCGTTTAGCCTCGCGTTTGCCCGCGTCGCGCTCGCCGCGTTGATTCTGGCAGTGTACGCGCGCGCCGTCGGACTGTCGTTACCGCCGTTCGGCCCGATCTGGGGGCCGCTCGCAATCATGGCGGTCCTGAATAATGTTGCGCCGTTCACCCTGATTTTCTGGAGTCAGACGCACATACCGGGCGGGCTCGCCTCGATCCTGAATGCGACGACGCCGCTGTTTACGATCATCGTCGCACACTTCGCCACCACGGATGACAGAATCACACCGGCGCGGCTTGCCGGGCTTGCCGCCGGGTTTGTCGGCGTGCTGATCGTCATCGGTCCCGACGCGCTCCGTGAGCTCGGCGTGAACGTGCTCGCGCAGCTCGCGAGCCTGCTCGCAGCAATCTGCTACGCCGTCTCGGGCGTGTATGGCCGGAGGTTCAGGGACCTGCTGCCTGCGGTCGTAAGCGCGAGCATTTTGATCGTTTCGACCATCATGCTGCTTCCGCTTGCGGCATATGCTGATCGGCCGTGGACGCTGCCGATGCCGTCCGGCGGGGCGCTCGTCGCCACGCTCGCGCTTGCCGCGATCTCGACCGCCGTCGCCTATCTGATCTATTTCCGCGTACTTGCGCGCGCCGGTGCAACGAATCTCCTGCTCGTCACGTTCCTGATCCCGGTGAGCGCAATTCTGCTCGGGGCGTTGTTCCTCGGCGAGACCCTTGAGCTGCGTCACTTCGTCGGAATGGGCGCAATTGCGCTCGGGCTCGCGGCGATCGACGGACGTCCGCAGCGCGCATTCTCGCAGCTACTTCGTGCGAGAGCGTGAGTGGACGCGCTTTTACAACTTCGGCAACAACAAGTTCGGCGGGCCGGAGGCGCCGGCCATCAGCGTTTTCTTCCGCAACGATGCCGGTGAGATCTTTCACACCTATTCGGCGTACGCGCGCGGGCTCGACATGATGAATGTCGCCTATCACTACCTCGATCTCGTCCCGAAGGGGCGCGACGAGGAAGGTCTCGCGTACGGAATGGAATGGGTGCGGCTGCGCGACGAATACGGGAAGAAATAGGCGTCGGCCGGCCTGATGGCGCTTCTGTCAGCGCGTCGGGACCGGCTTCTCGCCGCGATAGTCGTAGAAGCCGCGCTTGGTCTTGCGACCGAGCCAACCGGCCTCGACGTATTTCACAAGAAGCGGGCAGGGCCGGTACTTGGAATCGGCGAGCCCCTCGTAGAGCACCTGCATGACCGAGAGGCAGGTATCGAGGCCGATGAAATCGGCAAGCTCGAGCGGACCCATGGGGTGATGCGCGCCGAGCTTCATCGCGGTGTCGATCGCCTCGACCGAGCCGACACCTTCATAGAGCGTATAGACCGCCTCGTTGATCATCGGCAGGAGGATGCGGTTGACCATGAAGGCGGGAAAATCCTCGGCGACTGCGTAGGTCTTGCCGAGCTTGGTCACGAACTCCTTGGCGAGCTCGAAGGTCTCATCGCCTGTGGCGATGCCGCGCACGAGCTCGACGAGCTCCATAAGCGGCACCGGATTCATGAAATGGATGCCGATGAATTGCTCGGGCCGGTCGGTAGAGGCTGCGAGGCGCGTGATGGAAATTGAGGAGGTGTTGGTCGCGATTGTGGCGCCGGGCTTCAGGAGTGGTGAGAGCTCGGCGAAAATCTTGCGCTTGACGTCCTCCTTCTCCGTGGCGGATTCGATCACGAGATCGCAGTCCGCAAGTTCGCGGAGACTCTCCGCCGGCTTGATGCGCGCCAACGCCGCCTTGCGCTGATCCTCAGTGATCATCTTCTTGCTCAGCTGACGCGCCATGTTGCCGTTGATCGTCGCAAGACCGGCCTTGATGCGATCCGCGTTCACGTCGTGCAGCGCGACGTCATAGCCGGCGAGCGCGCAGACATGGGCGATACCATTGCCCATCTGGCCCGCTCCGATGATGCCGACCTTCTTAAATTTTGCAGCCATGAATCCAGTCCCGCGCCCGGCACTTTCCGGTTTCTACGACGAACGAAGCGGACGCGCCATGATACTATTGCACTCCTTCACTTGCCGCCCTTGGCGAGCGCCTTCTCCAGTTCGGGCAAGATCTGAAACAGATCGCCGACGAGGCCGTAGTCCGCGACCTGGAAGATCGGTGCCTCCTCGTCCTTGTTGATGGCCACAATCACTTTGGAATCCTTCATTCCGGCGAGATGTTGGATCGCGCCGGAAATACCAACGGCGAGATAGAGCTCCGGCGCCACGACTTTGCCTGTCTGGCCGACCTGCCAGTCGTTCGGCGCGTAGCCGGCATCGACTGCGGCGCGCGAGGCGCCGACCGCTGCACCAAGCTTGTCGGCGACAGGTTCGATGTACTTCGCGAAATTCTCCTTGCTCGCTAGCGCGCGGCCGCCGGAGATGATGACGCGCGCGGCGGTGAGCTCCGGGCGGTCGGACTTCGACAGTTGCTCGGAAACGAAGCTGGAAATGCCGGGATCGTTCGCGGGGACGGCCGACTCGATGGACGCGTTTCCGCCATCAGCCGCCACCTGAAACGCTGCGCTGCGGACCGTGATCACCTTCTTCTTGTCGCCGGCTCGCACGGTCTCGATCGCATTGCCTGCGTAGATCGGACGCTCGAATGTATCCGGCGAAATCACCTTGCTGATCTCGGAAACCTGCATGACGTCGAGCAGCGCCGCGACGCGCGGCATGCAGTTCTTGCCGGTCGTGGTGGCCGGTGCGACGATCGCGTCGTAGTTCGGGGCGAGCGAGACGATCAGCGCCGCCATCGGCTCGGCGAGCCGATTCGCGTAGCGAGGGTCGTCGGCGACCAGCACCTTGGCGACACCTTCGAGCCGGGCGGCCACTTCTGCAGCTGGCCGGCATCCCGCACCCGCCACCAGTACATGCACCTCCGCCCCGAATGCTTTCGCTGCGGTGAGACTCTTCGCAGTGGCGCCGTTCAGCGACTTGTCGTCGTGCTCGGCGACGAGCAACGTCGCCATCACAGCACCCCCGCTTCGTTGCGAAGCTTGTCGACGAGTTCCTCGACGGATGCGACCTTCGCTCCGGCCTTCCGGCCGGGCGGCTCGCTTGTCTTCAGGACCTTGAGATGAGGCGTGACATCCACGCCAAAATCGGCGGGTGTCTTTTCGTCAATCGGCTTCTTCTTCGCTTTCATGATGTTTGGGAGCGACGCGTAGCGCGGCTCGTTGAGCCGGAGGTCCGTGGTGATGATCGCCGGCATTTTCAGTTTCACGGTCTGCAGACCGCCGTCGACCTCGCGCGTGACCAAGGCGTGATCGCCTTCGATCGCCAGTTTCGACGCGAAGGTGCCCTGCGGCCAACCGAGAAGCGCCGCCAGCATCTGGCCGGTCTGATTGCAGTCGTCGTCGATCGCTTGCTTGCCGAGAATTACGAGGCCGGGCTTTTCCGCCTCGACGATCGCCCTGAGGAGCTTCGCGACCGCGAGTGGCTCGACCGTGCCTTCGTGCTTCACGAGAATGCCGCGGTCGGCGCCCATGGCCAGCGCCGTGCGGATCGTTTCGGAGGCGGCGGCGGGGCCAATCGAGACGGCGACGATCTCCGTCGCCTGACCCTTTTCCTTGACGCGGATTGCCTCCTCGACCGCGATCTCGTCGAAGGGGTTCATCGCCATCTTGATGTTGGCAAGGTCGACGCCGGTCCCGTCGGGCTTCACCCGCACCTTGACGTTGAAGTCGATCACCCGTTTCACGGGCACAAGCAGCTTCATTCATCCCCTCCGCGCCGAGGCGCGGCGCAAGCTATGAGCCGACCCCGAAGGAGTCAACGCACGTCGGTGATGGTGCGTACGTTCGTCGCGAACAGCGGAACGTCAGGCCGGCGCAGGAAGACGACGAGGATTGCGCCGGTCACGAGGCCGCCGACGTGCGCCCACCAGGCTGTCTCCACGTCGGTCGTGAAGAAGAGGTTGACGAACTGGAAGACGACCCAGGCGCCCAGTACCCACTTCGCCGCCAGCTTCACCGGAATGCGCATCAGAAGCAGGACCCAGACCTTCGCGTGCGGAAACAGCATCAGGTATGCGGCGACTACACCAGCGATTGCGGCGGAGGCGCCGATCAAGGGCGCCGTAGATTCCGGCGCGGACAAAAAGTGCGCAAGGCCGCCCGCCACCCCGCAGGCCAGGTAGAAGATTAGGAAACGCAGTCGCCCCATTGCGTGCTCGACGTTGTCGCCGAACACCCAGAGAAACAGCATGTTGCCGATGAGGTGCATCCAACCGCCGTGCAGAAACATGTAAGTGATGAAGGTGAGTTCCACTGGAACGGGCACCAGAGGCGGTGAGCCTTGGACGAAGAGCGCTGCGGGAACCACCGCGAAGGACAGCACGGTGGATACCGCATCATTTGCGATCAAAGGCAGCTGAAAAAACACGAATACAATGACGTTCGTAGCGACGAGCAGTCGTGTCACATACGGATAGAACAACGGGTCGTACGGGTTGTCGTCGTACAGCGGAACGAACATGGACAGCTTTCAGCGATGTGCGCCCGGCACCCAAAGGACGTCGCGCGCGCCGCGACCGTTGACGTAGCGGGCGGCGACGAACAAGAGATCCGACAGCCGGTTGAGATAGCGAATGGCCGGCGCGCTTACACGCTCATCTTTACGGGCGGCAAGCTCGACGACATGGCGCTCGGCGCGACGGCAAACCGTGCGCGCGAGGTGTAAATGCGCCGCCGCCGGCGCGCCACCCGGCAGAACGAAGGATTTCAGCGGAGCGAGCTCGGCGTTGAGTCGGTCGATGTCTGCTTCGATGCGTTCGACTTGGCCGTCAACGACGCGCAGGCGCTCCCTGTCGCCACTACTCTTTTCGGGGACGGCGAGGTCGGCACCGAGGTCGAAAAGATCGTTCTGCACGCGAGCGAGAATCGCGTCGACCTCGAACTCGGAGGCGAGGTGGAGGCGGGCGATGCCGATCGCGGCGTTGGTTTCGTCCACGGTGCCGTAAGCGGTAACGCGAAGGTCGAACTTTGGCCGTCTCTCACCGGAGCCGAGCGCGGTCGAGCCGTCATCCCCGGTGCGAGTGTAAATTCGGTTCAAGACCACCATGGATTCCCGCTCCTCAACCGGAATCAGCGGCCAAGCGCCCAGATCGTGATCATGACGATCACGATCGCCACGAACTGTAGCAGTACGCGCCACCGCATCAGCGTTTGCGAGAGGTTGGGCGAGCCGGCGCGCGCCATATTCCAGAGGCCGAGCACAAGCACGATCGCGACCGCGCCGATCGCGATCGGCACTGCCACGCTTTGCAGAAACGAAGACATGCACTCTCCTATCACGAATGCGGCGAGCAATAGAGGCGGTCGTTTTGCCGCTATGCCTCAAGCCGAAACGATGCTGCGTCCGCGACGGGCCCCGAGACCGCGCACCCTCAATTCGCGAAAATGTTCCGACGCCTCGGTCAGCTTCGCGTCCCATTCGGGGTCCGGGCTTTGTCGTTCGGTCGCGCCAAAGTAGGCCTGCAGCGTCGACGCGACGACCAGCGGCTCGATCAGCGCCAGCTTGAAGCTCCACGCGAATATGGCGGCAAACAAGAGAGCGATCGGCGCAGTACCGCCCGGGTAGGCCTGTGCCAATGCAGACGCGGGCACAAGTGCCAGGAGAAAAACGACGAATGTCGCGGCATAGGCACACGCGGCCAACACCAGTGCGTCGCGAATGATCGCTTCGTGGGCCTGGGCAAGCAATACAAGGGCGTCGCGCGATTCCAGCCACGGGCTTTTCCTGCCTCTCAAGGACCGCACAAGCACGACGTCGGTGAGATGCTTGAGCGCGGCCGCCAGCAGCGGGTTCAACGCCGCGGCAAGCTGTATGCCGCCGGGCAGAAGCTTGCGGGTCGGATCGAGGATTGCGATCAACGCGGCGACCGTGCCCTGCACCGCGCGTTCGACGGCGAACAGTGTTCCAATTTCTCGAAAGCGCTGCTGAACGAGACCGAGTGCTTGGCCGATTTGACCTTGCGCCGGGTCATCCGCGCGTTGCAGCGCGAGCAACAATGCGGCGTCATGTCCGGCGCGCACGAGAAAGAGCAAGTACTCGCGCAGCCCCCGCAGCATGAGCGCAACGACAGCCAATCCACCAATCGCGCCCCAAAACGCGCCGGGCGCGCGGCCGGTGATGCCGGCAAGCGAACCAACCGCCCATCCGACGCCTGCGCCTCCGCCCGCGGCAACGACGAATGCGGCGGCGATACCGAAATAGACTGCCGCGCGGATGAGCGTGAACAGATACGTGCGCAGGACGAGCGAGATGCTCGTGGCGATTGAGAAATTCCACATGCGAAGTTCTCAGGCGACGTCGGCCGATCCTAGCACGAGGTGGGTCAGCCACCCGTGAGCAGACGTGCGATCTCCGGGACCGGATGTTTGGTGAGGTCCTTGCCGACTTCGGCGACGACGCGTTGCTGCGTCTTCCCGTCGAGCTGCTTGCGAAGCGCCGCGAGTGTCGGCGGCGGTGCCACGAGAATGATCTGTTCGAAACGCTTCTCGTTGGCGGCGGCCTTCAGACGCGCCGCAATCGTGGCGACGAATTTATCTTCAGCAATTTCGTGCCAATCGGCCTGTTCGACAGCGCTGCGCCGGCCAAGGTTGCTTTGCATCACTCGTCCCGGACGATCGGCACCCTGCTCGTGCGTCGGCGGATTACCGTGGTCGCGCAACACGTCGATTACCTCCAGCGACGGCCGTTGCGGCGTGCCGGCGTTGCGCAGCACCAGCGCCTTGCGTCCGTCGCCGACTAGAATCCAGGTATCGTGGGGGATCCATACTTCCTGCATGAGATTCGAACCTTGGCGCACGAGATCGCGTTCACCGGAATATGGGGCGTCAGTTGCTTCCGTCCAAGAGGCGGCGCGCTATGACCTGGGCCTGGATTTCTGCAGCGCCTTCGAAGATCGAGAGAATGCGGGCATCGCACAGGATGCGGGAAATCGGCGACTCCAGTGCGAAGCCGCTGCCGCCATAGATCTGGACCGCATTGTCAGCGGCCGCCCAGGCAACGCGCGCCGCGAGCAGCTTCGCCATGCCGGCCTCGAGATCGCAGCGGCGGCCGGAATCCTTCTCGCGCGCGGCATGGTAGGTGAGCTGCCGCGCGATCGCGGTCTCCACGGCCATGAACGCAATCTTATCCGCGACGCGAGGGAACGCGAGTATCGGGCGGCCGAACTGCTTGCGCTCCTTGGCGTAACGCAATGCGAGCTCAAGCGCGGACTGCGCAACGCCGACGGCGCGCGCCGCGGTCTGGATGCGTGCGGATTCGAACGTCTGCATCAACTGCTTGAAGCCTTGGCCCTCGACACCGCCGAGCAGGTTCTCCGCTGATACCTCGAAGCCATCGAATGCGATCTCGTACTCCCTCATGCCGCGATAGCCGAGCACTTCGATCTCGGTGCCGGACATCCCGCGTGCGGGGAACGGATCGGCGTCCGTGCCGCGCGGTTTGTCGGCAAGCAGCATGGAGAGTCCCTGGTAGCCCGGCTCGGTCGGGTCGGTGCGAACGAGCAGCGTCATAAGATCCGCCCGCACCGGGTGCGTGATCCAGGTTTTGTTCCCATAGACCTTGTACACGCCGCCCTCGCGCACGGCGCGAGTCTTCAGTGCCGCGAGGTCGGAACCGGTATCGGGCTCGGTGAACACCGCGGTTGGAAGAACTTCACCCGAGGCGATGCGCGGCAACCATCTCTTCTTTTGCGCGTCCGTCCCTCCTTGGAGAATTAGCTCTGCAGCGATCTCCGAGCGCGTGCCGAGCGAGCCGACTCCGATCCAACCGCGCGACAACTCCTCGGATACGACGCACATCGACTCCTTGCCGAGGCCGAGCCCGTCAAACTCCTCCGGTATCGTGAGGGCGAATACACCAAGGCGCGACATCTCCGCGATCAGCTCGAGGGGAATATATGCGTTCGAGAGGTGCCAGCTCTGGGCGAGCGGTGCGACCCGCTCTTCGGTGAAGCGGCGCATCTGCGTCCGCATTGCCTCCAATGTTTCGTCCAAACCGGGGTCGCCCACGATCGTTCCGTCGCCGTCCGCGATCAGTTCGACGAGTCGCGCGCGCGTATCGGCTGCGGCTCCATCGATAATCAGCGACTTGACTGCGGGCGTGAGGCGCGCGGCGATGCGTTCTTCGGTAAGTCCGAGCGCAGGCAGGCGTACGATCTCGCTCGGACTCATGGCGATGCCGCCGAAGACTTGCGCGAGGTACTCTCCAGTGCCGATGCGGAGGATCAGATCTTCCGCGAGGCCAAGGCGGCCGGCTGCACTCAATCGCTTCGTATAGGCGACAAGCTGCCGGATCGCCTCCACGTAGGTCGCGAGCCAGGCAAGTCCGTGGGCCGCGTGCTGGTCGCGGTCGAGAGCGGCGGCGGACAGCCGGCCGTTCTGCGTGAGGCGGGCACGCATGAGCGCGGCGGCCTCGGTTAGAATCGCTTCCACCGCGAGAACGGCTTCGTCGACCAATTGAAGCGTATTCGACTGCGATCCTTGGGTCCGTTTTGGCGAGGAAATGGACATGGATCGGACTCTGAGTGGAACGAATTTCAGGCTAGTTCACACGGCGCGAAGGCAGGCAGCCGGCGGAACCGGCCCGCGTCCATGCATTGTTAACCATTCCGCGATTCCATCCAACCGGGGGGACGTCGTTCCCCGGCTTCGCCGATCGGTCACCGGTCGGCGCTCGCTCGCTTTGCCCGGAGAACGGAATGGTTTCGCGCTTCGCCGATTTCGCTTCGCGTGCCGGCCGCGAACTGATGCGATACAGCACCGTCATGTCGGTGCGCGCTCGCATCGCGGCGCTCGCGGTGATCCCGGTCGTCGGCATGTCCCTGATCGGGCTCGCCTACGTTGCAGGCGAGCGGGAGGTCGCCGCCGCTTTCGACCGAGTCACGCGCGCGTCCTCGCTCGCGGACGCAAGCCGCGAGCTGCGACTTGCCCTCGCCGACATGCGCATCAGCGCGCGCGATTTCGGCCAGCGCCCGGGCGAGGATGTCGTCACCGAATTCAATCGAGCCTACGATCTTGCCCTCGGCAGCCTGCAGATCATCGAGTTGCAAGGACGAAAAGCCGACCATGAGACGGTCGCCGACCTGTGGGTGCAGGCGCGGACCCTCGAGGACCACTTCCGCAAGGCCGCCACCGAACGGCGCAAGGTCGGGTATTCGGACAACGAGGGTCTGCAGGGACGGATGATGGTCGCTTCACATTCATTGGAGCGGATCATCAACGAAGACATGCCAAACGCGGGTTGGGACGTGAAGAACCTGCTCGTGTCGTTGCTGATCATGCGGCGCTACGAGCTGGAACATCGCATGACACGCCAGAGCATATCGCAAACGATGTTCGCTGCTGAGTACCAGAACTTCAACCGCGCGCTGGAAGCGACCTTTGCGCCGGCGGCCTTCAAGGCGCAGGTAGCGAACGGCGTGAAGGTGTATGTCGACACGTTTGCGGAATGGAACGAGGCAATCGTGCGGATCGAGCCGCATCTGCGACTCATCGATATCGACGCACGCGACATGATTCCGGCCGCGGACAAGACGATTGAGAGTGCAAACAGAGAGGCCGCCGCAGCGGCGGCCGACCTTTCGGCCTCGCAGCGGCGAACGAAAGGTATCATCCTGTGGGTCGCGTTGGCGGCGCTCGCGATCGGATTTGCCCTGAGCTGGTTGATCGGGCGCAGCATCACGGGGCCGCTCGCCGGATTGGCGGGCGTCATGCGCATGCTCGCCGACGGCAACACGGCCACGCACATTCCGGCAGTCAACGCTCGCGATGAGATCGGCGCGATGGCACGCACGGTTGTCGTCTTCCGGGATAATGCACGCGAGCGCGACCGGCTGGAGGCCGCCCAGACCGAGGCCGCTGCGCAGCGCGAGCGGCATGCAGAGGCAGTCGATCGGCACGTTCGGTCTTTCGCGGGCACCGCGGACTCGGGTTTGGCCGCGGTGCGAGAGGCCGCAGGACGGCTCGCTCAGTCCTCTGGGCGGCTGGGCGAGACCGCCGGGAAGGTCGGCTCGGAAGCGGATCGTGCCGGCCGCGCCGCAAGCGCCGCGTCGTCCAACGTATCGCAGGCCGCTGCGGCGGCCGAACAGCTTTCCGGATCCGTTTCCGAAGTTGCGCGGCAGACCGGAACGTCCACGGAGGTGGCCCAACGGGCTGTGGCAGAGGCGAAACGGTCGGTCGCCATCATGGGCACACTCGGTGACGCGGCGACGCGGATCGGTGAGGTCGTCGGCCTGATTCAGTCGATTGCGGCGCAAACGAACCTGCTTGCATTGAACGCAACGATCGAAGCGGCTCGCGCGGGCGAAGCGGGGCGCGGTTTCGCCGTGGTGGCGCAGGAGGTGAAATCGCTCGCCGCGCAAACAGCGCGCGCGACCGAAGACATCGCGCAGCAGATCGGGTCGATTCAGGAAGCATCGGCCGGGGCCGCGCAAGCGATCGACAACGTCAGTCTGGTGATCGAAGAGATGTCAGCGATTGCGGCTTCGGTCGCCTCGGCGGTCGAGGAGCAAAACGCGGCCGTCGTCTCGATCGCAAACAATGTGGCCCAGGCTTCGGAGGACGCAGAGGCGGGCGCGAGCGCCATGCGATCGGTGGAAGGCGCCGCACAGGGTGCCCATGCGACCGCGAGCGACGTCGCCGGGCTTGCGACCGTGCTGCGCAACGAGGCGGAAAAGCTCGACAGCGCCATTCGTCAGTTCCTCGCGCAGGTTAAGGCGGCCTGAGCCGGAAACCCAGCCGCGCGACCGCCGCGAGTTACTTCTCACGGCTCAAAATGACAGGCTGCCCATGGACGCGGCTCCGCGGTAAGAACAGCCATGCGCGAAATCGTGAAAATATCGGTCGAGGCATTCGACCGCTTCAATTCCAATGAGGGCTGGGCGATCGCGAGCCACATCGCGTTGTCGGTGCTGATGGCACTGTTTCCGTTCCTGATCTTTGTGACTGCGGTTGCGGCGGCGGTCCTCGGGTCGCGTGATCTTGCGGACGAAACCGCACGTATTCTGCTAGAGGCGTGGCCCGAGCAGGTCGCCGAGCCAATTGCGCGCGAAGTCCATAACGTGATGGACGGATTGCGCGGCGACGTGCTCACGTTCGCGGTCGCTCTCGCCCTGTTCTTTTCCTCCAGTGGAATCGAAAGCCTGCGCATCGGTTTGAACCGCGCCTACGGCGTCCCGGAAGTGCGACCGTGGTGGCTCCTGCGGATCGAGTCGATCTGCTACGTGCTTGTCGGCGCGGGCGGGCTGCTCGCGCTTTCGTTTCTGGTGGTGCTGTATCCGCTCATTTGGGCGACCGCGATACGCTACGTAAGCTGGCTCTCCCGCTTCGGATATTTTCTGGACCTCGTTCGGATCGGCGCGGCCGCGCTCATGCTAATCGTCGCGCTGCTGGTGGCGCATTGGTGGCTGCCGGCGGGCCGCCGCCGCTTCGTCGACATCGTGCCAGGCATCTTCATTACGCTTGTGCTCTGGCTTGGCGCAGGGATTGTGTTCGGACGCTATCTTGCGAGCTTCGCGTACACTTACGTGACGTATTATGCGGGGCTCGCGTCGGTCATGGCGGCGCTGGTCTTCCTCTACCTGGTGGCAATGATCTTCATTTATGGCGCAGAGCTGAATGCGGCGGTTGCGCGGTCGCGAAAGCGACCGTGAATCGGTGAAATGGATGGAACCCCCGGCGGTGCCCAGCCGGTATAACGGCGCCGCGTCAAAGCAAATTGGGTATATCAGACAATTAGATAGCCGAGCCGGCAGGCAAGCGATGAAATCGCTTAGCAGCAAGCGAGACGATTCTTCGGTCGGCGCTGCCGCTGTACTATGCTTTCCACGTCACGATGTGGCGGCGATTCGATCCGCGGCGCGCCGCCTTTCGGTTTCGGGCGCGGAGCAGACGGTTTCAACTCAATCAAGGGGAGCGCGTGATGACTATTGAAGGTCTGATCATCCTGCTCGTGGTGGGCGCGATTGCCGGCTGGCTCGCCGGCGTGATCATGAAGGGTTACGGGTTTGGGCTCATCGGCAACATCGTCGTCGGCGTGGTTGGCGCGGTAATCGCCGGGTGGCTCCTGCCCAGGGTCGGCATCTTTATCGGCGGGAACATCATCGGCCAGATCATCAACGCCGTGATTGGCGCGGTCATTCTTCTGTTCGTCATCGGCCTGGTGAAGCGCTAGCGCGAATGTGTAGCCGGGCGGCTCAGGTCGCCCGGCTTCACGTCTTCGTTTCGGCCGCGGTTCGTGCCCGTCACGCGGCCGGAGTCTGTCCGTGAATCAAATTCTCGGAATCGCCGAACTTATTCTCCCGCTGTTCGGTGTGATCGCGCTCGGTTACGTCGCTGCGAGCACCGGGCTGTTGAAGGAGCGGACGGCCGAAGGCGTATCCGACTACGTCTACACGGTTGCAATCCCGCTGATGATCTTCCGGACGCTCGCGGAGGCGAAGCTCCCCGAGACGTTGCCCTGGTCGTACTGGATTGCCTACTTCGCAGGCGCGTTCGGCGCTTGGTTTGCGTGTCAGTCCGCAGCCGCGCTCGTTTTCGGGCGACCCGCTCGCGAGGCCATCGTCTACGGCTTCACGGCCGGCCAATCGAACATCGTGCTCGTCGGCATCCCGCTCGTACTATCGACGTTCGGGGAGCCGGGCGCGGTGCCGCTGTTCCTGCTTGTCGCGGTGAATCTGCCGCTGATGATGACAATTGCGACTTTGCTCATTGAAGGCAGTGGCGCCGGCATTTCACGAGAGGCGCTCATGCGCCTCATCAGGAGCTTCGCCACCAATCTGGTGCTGATCGGATTTGTCGCAGGCCTGCTCGCGCGCTTTGTCGGGTTTGCGCCCGCCGGGCCGCTGAAGGGAGTAGTCGATCTTGTTGCGGCGTCGGCAGTTCCCTGCGCACTGTTCGCGATGGGATTGTCGCTGAGACACTACGGAATCGCCGGCGATATCAGGACTACGTCGGTGATCGTCGCGCTGAAGCTCGTGGCGCACCCGCTGATCGTGTTTCTCCTGGTGAGGCACGTACTCGAGTTGCCGCCGGTATTCGCGGGCGTCGCCGTGGTGTTCGCTTCGATGCCGTGCGGCATCAACTCGTACCTGCTCGCCGAGCGGTATCGCGCGGGGGTGCCGGCGACAGCGGGCGCGGTTTCGTTGTCGACCACGGTCGCGATCGTGTCGATCTCGTTCTGGCTCTGGATGGTCGGCGTCGGCGGGGGCTAATGGTTCGCGCGTGATCTTTTGCAAGAACCGGTTTCCCACCCTCGGGTCGAGCCTGAGGGCAGGCTTTTCGGGATCACGCGCTAGAGTCCGACCGCGCGGCGCACGTCGCCAGATGCCCAACCGGCGGCGCGCAGATCGCGCAGCGTCGTAGAGGGATCGCGCTTGGCGAGCTTCTTGCCGTCCTTGTCGAGTACGAGCCTGTGGTGTCGATAGACGGTCTCCGGCAGGCGGAGGAGTTCCTGCAGGAGTCGGTGGACGGCCGTCGACTCGTAGAGGTCGAGCCCGCGCACGACGTGCGTTACTCCTTGCAGGGCGTCATCAAGTACGACGGCGAGATGGTAGCTCGCCGGTGTCTCCTTGCGACCGAGGATCACGTCGCCCCAACGGTCCGGATGCGCGGGAACTTTGCGCGCATTCTCGTCTCCATCTTCGGCCTCCTGCCACGTCAGCGGCATCCTGATACGCGCCAGTGCCTCGGACACGTCGAGGCGCAGCGAGAACTGCTCGCCGGCGCGGCGGCGCTCGCGTTCATCTGGAGAAATCGAGCGCGCGTCCCCCGGATAAAGCGGAACGCCGTCGGGGTCGGAAGGCCATGGTTTCCCGCTCGTCGCTTCGCGCGCCTTCACGAGACGCGCAATCTCGGTGCGGCTCTCGAAAGCGGGATAGAGGAGGCCGTCTCGTTCCAGTCGATCGAGCGTCGCGCGGTACGCGTCAAAGTGCTCCGACTGCCGGCGAACGGGCCGTTTCCACTCGATGCCCAGCCACTCGAGATCCTCGCAGATCGCCTGCTCGAACTCGGGCCGGCAGCGGGTCGGATCGATGTCCTCGATTCTCAGCAACAAGCGGCCACCGGACCGCCTTGCCATGTCGTGGTTGAGCAGCGCGGATAGCGCGTGGCCGAGATGCAGGTATCCGTTGGGCGAGGGGGCGAAACGGAAGATGGACAAAGACATGCGCGACTCTTACGTCATGGCCGCGCCCACGCCACCACGAAAACAATCGCATGCCCGTCCGCCTCGAAACCGAAGTCGATCTCCAGACGGCGCTTGGCAAGCTGCTCGAACGTGATCCACGCATGGCCGATCTGGTCACGGTCGCCGGGCCGCCGCCGTTGCGCCGGCGCGCGGCCGGGTTCGCTGGACTCGTTTCGATCGTGTGCGCGCAGCAGCTTTCGACCGCGAGCGCGTCGGCGATCTGGGGCCGGCTCGTGGCGAGGTTCGACCCTCTGGACCACCAAGCTGTGCTTTCAGCGCGAACGCCGGCGCTGAAGCGTGCCGGGCTGTCGGCCCCCAAGATCAAGACGTTTCGTAGCGTGGCACGGGCGGTACGGGACGGAGCGATCGATCTCGACGCGCTTGGAACGATGCCCGCCGACGATGCGCACGCGGCGCTCGTCAGGATCGGCGGCATCGGGCCATGGACTGCTGACATCTACCTTCTGTTCTGCATCGGTCACGCCGACGTGTTTCCAGCGGGCGATCTCGCTCTCCAGGAAGCGGCGCGCATCGCGTTCCGCAAACGCAAGCGGCCGACCGCGAAGCAGCTCGAGAAACTTGCGGAGGGCTGGCGTCCGTACCGGGGCGTGGCGGCGTGCGTGCTGTGGACCTATTATCGCGCCATCAAGAGACGCGATCCCGTTGTGATCCAGCCAAAAGTCTGAAAGGAAATTCGATGGCCGCTGCCCTCGACGGCCCGAGACTCGAACCGCGCTCAGGTCAGGCGCGAAAGCTCGTGGTTTTTCTCCACGGATACGGCGCAGACGGTAACGACCTGATCGCTCTCGGGCAGGAATGGCAGCGGTTGCTGCCGGAGACGGCATTCGTGTCACCGCATGCTCCCGAACCGTGCGCGGGAGCGCCCATGGGACGGCAATGGTTCGAACTGACGTTCCGCAATCCCGACGAACGCTGGATCGGCGTCAACAAGGCGGCGCCGGCACTGCAAAGCTTTCTCGACGCAGAGCTCGCGCGGCGGCAACTGCCCGCGGAAGCGCTCGCGCTCGTCGGTTTCAGTCAGGGCACGATGATGGCGCTGCACGTCGGCCTCCGCCGCATGAAGACGCCGGTGGCCATCGTCGGTTACTCCGGACTCTACGTCACGCCGGAAGGTGAGGACGGGCCTGTGCGCGCACAGGCGGAAATCCGCTCGCGGCCGCCGGTTTTGCTTGTCCACGGCGCGCAGGACGATCTCATTCCCGCACACGCGCTGTTCATTTCTGCGAATCTGCTGTCGGCTTCGGAAGTGCCGGTGGAATGGCATTTGTCGCCAGGTGTAGGCCACGGCATCGACGGCGAGGGCCTGCGGCACGGCGGCGAGTTCCTGGCGCGAGCATTCGGGCGCCGCCGCTGAGACATTTTGCCATGCCGCGCCTTGGCCGCTTGCCATGCCGCGCCTTGGCCGCGAACAGGCGCCAGCGCCGCGCTTCACAAGACCGACACGGACCCGATATATTAGCCCCACAAGATACACCGGAAGCACGGGCGTCTTTCGCTTCCCGAATTGCCTCCGGAGGTTCAGGGAGTCGTTCGTGAACGTTGCGGTTTCACCCGGGGGCTGGCCGGCGCTGGTGCTCAACGCGGACTATCGGCCGCTGAGTTACTACCCGCTGTCCGTGTGGTCGTGGCAGGACGCGATCAAGGCGGTGTTTCTCGACCGCGTGAACATCGTCGCGCTCTACGACAAGGCGGTGCGCAGCCCATCGATCGAGGTCATGCTGCCGAGCGTGGTCTCATTGAAAAACTACGTGCGTCCCGCACGGCATCCGGCATTCACGCGGTTCAACGTTTTCCTGCGCGATCGCTTCTCCTGCCAGTACTGCGGGTCGCGGCAGGACCTAACGTTCGATCATCTCGTCCCGCGCTCGCACGGCGGCCATACGACGTGGGAGAACGTCGTGACGGCATGCTCCGAGTGCAATCTGCAGAAGGGCGGGCAGGCGCCGCGTCAGGCCGGCATGTGGCCCGCGCAAATGCCCTATCAGCCGACCGTGAATGACCTGCACCGAAACGGCCGGTTGTTCCCTCCGAATTACCTCCACGAGAGCTGGCTCGACTATCTCTATTGGGATACCGAGCTCGATCCGTAAGCGGCGCGATCTCTAGAACACGATCACTTGCCGCACCGCCTCGCCGCAGCGCAGGCGCTCGAATCCCGCGTTGATATCGTCGAGCTTGATGCGGTCGGTCATCAGGCGGTCGATAGGCAGTCGTCCCTGACGATAGAGCGAAATGTAACGAGGCAGATCGCGCACGGGCACACAGCTGCCGATGTAGCTGCCTTTCACCGTGCGCTCCTCGGCAACCATGTTCACCAGCGGCACCGCGAGCGTTGCGTCGGGCGGAGGCAGGCCGATGGTGACAGTAGTGCCGCCGCGGCGCGTGATCTTGTAGGCGGTTGCCATCGCATCCGCTGCGCCCGCAGTCTCCACGACGTATTCCAGCCCGCCACCGGTCGCGGCGCGAATTTCTTCGACGAAGTTCGGCTTGGTCGCGCTGTACGCGTCGCTCGCACCGAGCTGGCGCGCGAGCGCGAGCTTTCGGTCGAGGAGATCGACGGCAACCACGCGCGATGCGCCGGCGGCGAGGGCGCCGAGGAGGGCGCTCAGCCCAACACCGCCAAGGCCAACCACGGCCACGGTGCTGCCCGCGGTGACACCCGCGCTGTTCACCACTGCGCCCATGCCGGTGAGCACCGCGCAGCCGAAGAGCGCCGCAATGTCGAGCGGCAAGGCCGCGTCCACTTTGACCACAGAATTGCGGGAGACCACGGCGTATTCCGCGAACGCGGACACACCGACCTGGTGATTGATGTAGATGCCGTCGCGCTTTAGCCGGCGCAGGCCGGAGATCAAGGTACCGGCGGTGTTCGCGGCAAGACCCGGATCGCACAACGCAGGTCGGCCTTCCGCACAGGGCATGCAGCGGCCGCAACTCGGCATGAAGACAAGAACAACGTGGTCGCCCGTTCTAAGATCTTCGACACCGGGGCCGAGCTTCTCGACGACACCGGCCGCCTCATGCCCGATGACCATCGGCATCGGCCGCGGACGGTCGCCGTTGATGATGGAAAGGTCGGAGTGGCAAAGCCCGGCGGCACCCATCTTCACCAGCAGTTCACCGGGGCCGGGGTCGTCGAGGTCAATTGTCTCGACGGAGATCGGTTTCGTCTCTGAGTAAGGCGGCGGGACGCCCATGGCGTTCAGGACCGCGGCGCGAATCTTCATCGGTTCCCCAGACTAGGCGCGGCCGAGCCGGCCGGCCGCGGCCGCAAATGCGAGCAGTGAAAGCGCGCCCGCGATCAGGACGTTGTAGCCGGCAAGCGAAATTCCGAGAAAACGCCAAGCCGCCTCGCTGCAGGAAACGACACGCTGCGTGCCTTTCAGCGAGGATAGAATGCTGCCCGCCGGCGCCGATGATGTTGCACCGGCACCGGCACATGCCGTCGGACCTTGCCAGAAACCCCACTCCACGCCGGCGTGATAGATGCCGTAGCCGGCGCCGATCAACAGGATGAGCCCGAGCAGTGCGAGCCCAAGACGCGCGATCGGCGCACGCGCGCGGTCGCGAGCGAGCCAGCCGACCGCAAGACCAAGCGGAACCGCGATGTAGTATGGCACGCGCTGATCGAGACAGAGCGGACATGGCGCGAGGCCGAGCACGAGTTCGAAGAACCAGGCGCCGGCAAGCGTAGCGGCCGCGGCCGCGGCGATTGCAAATCCTGCGGCGGATAGCGGCGCCGCGCGAAAGCGCCCTAAACTTGATGCGATGACGGTCATAAGGCGGACATATCTCGGGTTTTCGATCATGTCCACGCGCTGAGCAACCCGCCGTTGCCCTTGTCGGTTGCGGGGTTGTGGTGTGCGATCAATCGCACCTCGCGCACGAAAGATGCAAAACGGGCAGAGGATTCATGCGGTCGGCGTTGCCATTTCTTGTGCTTTTGATCGTTCACACCGGCAGCGCCGGACCGGCATGCTCCCAGTCGTTGCGGGGCAAGGCGACCTATTATTGGCACTCCCAGAAAACGGCGAACGGGGAACGGTTTCACCCGGAAGGAATGACGGCCGCTCATCGCACCTTGCCGTTCGGCACGCAGGTTCGCGTCACGCATGCGCGGACGAAGCGATCGGTGGTAGTGCGGATCAACGATCGCGGGCCCTTCACGCGCGGCATCACCATCGACTTGGCACGGGGCGCGGCGCGTCAGATCGGCATGCTTGGCGAGGGGATTAGCCCTGTCGAGATGCAGATCCTGCGCTAGACGCCGCCGCCAATTATTGCTTGGTGCGCGCGGCCACAGCTATGATTGCACCAAGCCCCCGTGGCGGAACTGGTAGACGCGCCTGACTCAAAATCAGGTTACCGCAAGGTAGTGCCCGTTCGACTCGGGCCGGGGGCACCATTTCACGGCAGACGCCCGGCCGTCGAGGTATGCGAGGGATGTCCGACGGACCGGCCTCTCACCGAGCAACCAACGAGCTCGTCGTTTCGCTGCTGACGCGTGCCGGCAAGATCGGCGGCGAGATTCTCGATATGGGGGCGGGCAGCGGATATCTGAGCCGCCTGTTGTCGGACGAGCGCGCGCGCCACGGACTCGCAGGCGGGAAGGGGCTTTCCGCCTGCGATATCGAGGGCGGCTCGTTTTCGGCTGAAGGAGTTCGATTCACGCGCTGCAACGTGGACGAGGGACTGCCGTATCCGGACGCGGCGTTCGACGCAGTTGCTGCGATCGAAGTCATGGAGCATACGCGTGCGCCGTATCGCGTCCTTCGCGAGTTGGCGCGGGTGCTGCGGCCGGGCGGGGCGCTGATCTTCTCCGTGCCGAATGTTGGGCACATGCTGTCGCGCGTGACGTTCGCCCTGAGCGGGCACTATCACATGTTCCCGAGTCCGAGCACGAAGGCTGAAAACGCAGGAAGACTGAGCGGACACGTGGCACCTTTGCCGTTCCAATACTGGCACTACGGATTGCGCACGGCGGGATTTTCCGACATCCGCCTTTTTTCCGATCGAGCCAAGAAAGGCGCTGCCGCCTGGGCAATCGTACTCTGGCCGATCCTGAAGCTCTCGACCGGATTGCATCTTCGTCGGCTGGCGCAACGCGAGCCGGCGTTGTTCGACGAAACCGCCGAGATCGCGCGACAATCGAATAGCTGGACCGCGCTTACCTCGCGCAGCCTCGTGTTTCAGGCGCAAAGGAAGTAGCGTCAGCTCGGGTTGCGGCCGGACACGATCAGCCGTCGCGCGAAGAGAGAGCCGGGCCCTGCAGCCGTGTTCCAATAGTCTCGCACCTCCTCGGTCGTCGCCTTGCGGGCGTGGCGGCGGCAATAGGATCTCATGGGCAAGGCAATCAACCTCTCATAGAGGTGCGTTCGCTCCTCTTCGATGCAGGGGTGAAGCTGGATGTCGGAAAAGCCGGCAAGCTTCATGTGCAGATAGAGCTGGGGCCAGGACCACGGCATGATATGCATGTGCCGTCCCGGCGAGATTCGTCCGGCTCGCGAGCGAAAGCTCGGGAAGAATCCGCTCCAAAAGTATTTCCAACGTGCTGCGGGATGCCAGGTGTTGGGCGTCGTCACGACCATCATCCCGCCCGGCTTCAGATGCTTGCGTGCCGACTTCAGCAGCAGACCGGGATTGGCGATGTGCTCGATCCCTTCGCAGCTGACGATCATTTCGTAGCGTCCCAGTTCGTCCGGAACGCCCTCCTCGAGGTCGCGTTGCAGGAAATTCCGATAGCCGGCCGGGCGATCTTGATAAAGATGCCGTCGATTTCGACGCCGGTCGTGGCGACCTGTGCGAGTAGCCAACCAG
>DATBJU010000113.1:0-16814 GCA_036556265.1 Xanthobacteraceae bacterium
ACTTCTGCTGTTCGGCGGCGCGATCAATCTCGCCGGCCAGGTCAAGGCGAAGAAGAACCGCCGCAACACGCGCTCCGACTGGATGGAGATCGAGCGCGAACGCGGTATTTCCGTCGCGACCTCGGTGATGACGTTCGAGTACGACGACCGCGTGTTCAACCTGCTCGACACGCCGGGCCACGAGGATTTTTCCGAGGACACCTACCGCACGCTGACCGCGGTCGACTCCGCCGTCATGGTGATCGACGCCGCGAAAGGCATCGAGGCGCGCACGCGCAAGCTGTTCGAGGTCTGCCGCCTGCGTGACATTCCGATCGTCACCTTCATCAACAAGATGGATCGCGAGAGTCGCGATCCGTTCGAGCTGCTCGATGAGATCGAGAAGACGCTTGCACTCGACACCGCGCCGATCACCTGGCCGATCGGCCGCGGCCGCGACTTCATTGGCACCTTCGACATCGCCTGCGATTCGGTGCGCCTGATCGAGGAGGACGGCCGCACCGGGCCGTTGCAGAAGCTCAACTTCCCCGCGCTTGCGGCGCGCAATCCCAATCTTGCGGCACCGGCGCTCGCGGAGGAACTCGCGCTCGTCAAGCACGCTTGCAGGCGTTTCGACGGCAAGTCCTTCCTCGAAGGTCATCTTACGCCGGTGTTCTTCGGCAGCGCGCTGAAGAATTTCGGCGTCGCCGATCTGCTCGACGCGATCGGTGCCTTCGCACCGCCGCCGCGCGCGCAGGCAGCGGACGCGCGCCTCGTCGCGGCCGACGAGCCGCGCATGACCGCGTTCGTGTTCAAGATCCAGGCGAACATGGACCCGAACCACCGCGATCGCATCGCATTTGCGCGGATCTGCTCCGGCAAGCTCTCGCGCGGCATGAAGGCGAAGCAGGTGCGCACGGGCAAGTCTGTCAGCCTGCACACGCCGCAGTTCTTCTTCGCGCAGGACCGTGCGCTCACGAACGAGGCCTACGCCGGGGACGTCGTGGGAATCCCGAACCACGGCACGCTCCGCATCGGCGACACGCTGACCGAAGGCGAGGATTTGAATTTCATCGGCGTCCCGCATTTCGCGCCGGAGATCATCCGCCGCGTGAAGCTCGCCGACGCGATGAAGGCGAAGAAGCTGAGGCAGGCGCTGCAGGAGTTGGCTGAGGAGGGCGTGGTCCAGATATTTCGCCCGCTCGACGGCTCGCCTGCGCTCGTCGGCGTCGTTGGTGCGCTGCAGATCGACGTGCTCAAGGTACGGCTCGACACCGAGTACGGGCTGGAGGTCGGCTTCGAACAGAGCGAATTTCAGCTGGCCCGCTGGGTATCCGCGGATGAGCGGAAGACGCTGGACGAGTTCACTGATGCCAAGCGCTCCTCGATGACCGAGGATCTGGACGGCGACCCCGTCTTCCTCGCGCGCAACCAGTTCGATCTCGAATACACCGCTGAGCGCGCACCAAGCGTCGCGTTCAAGGACGTCAAGGACGCGAGGCCGGTCGGCGTGACAGCCGGGCGCGACCGGGTCTAGGTTCGCGCCGCCTTTCGGACTCCGCCATGATCCTGATGCTTGCCGGCCTTGTCGTGTTCGTACTGACGCACGGCTTCACCGCCATGCGCGAACAGCGCGCTACCGTCATCGCGCTGACCGGCGAGGTGCCGTACAAGATCATTCATTCCATCGTGTCGCTCGTCGCGCTCCTGATGGTGGCCTACGGGTTCGGCGACTGGCGCGCGGAGGGCGCACCCCAACTCTGGTATCCGCCGGTCTGGACGCGGCACGTTGCGCTCGTTCTGATGCTGTTCGCGAGCATCATGCTCGTCGCCGGCTATAGCAGCGGGCGCATCAAAGCCATCCTGAAGTATCCCGTTCTTGTGTCGGTCAAGATTTGGGCGATTGCGCACCTGCTCGCCAACGGGGACCTGCCGACGATCATTCTTTCGCTTGCGGTGCTCGCATGGGCGGTTCACGCCCGCATTTCGATGAGGCGGCGCGGGCCGCCCACCATGCGCGGACCGAAAGGCATCGCCGGCGACGCGCTTGCAGTCGCCGGTGGTATCGTTCTCTATCTTGCCGTCGCCTACATATTCCACCCTTATGTCGTGGGGGTGGTGGTGATGCCGGGTTGAGATCATGTCATCGCAGCAGGAAGTCCGCCGCGTCACCGCACCCGACATTCGGGCCCGCAAGGGCGGCGAGCCGATCGTAGCGCTCACGTCGTATCACGCGCACACAGCCGGCCTGCTCGACCAGCACGTCGACATCATCCTCGTCGGCGACTCGCTCGGCATGGTCATGCACGGTCTTGAGACGACCGTGCCCGTCACGCTCGACATGATGATCCTGCAGGGCCGCGCGGTCATGCGCGGATCGAAGCGCGCGCTCGTCGTGGTCGACATGCCGTTCGGCAGCTACGAAGAAGGTCGCGAACAGGCGTTCCGCAACTGTGCGCGTGTACTGAAGGAGACGCACTGCGGCGCGATCAAGCTCGAGGGCGGCGTGCGTATGGCGGAGACAATCCGCTTTCTCGTCGAACGCGGCGTGCCGGTCATGGCGCACATCGGCATGACGCCACAGTCGATCAACACGCTCGGCTCGTTCCGCGCGCAGGGTCGCGACGAGGCGGACTGGGGAAGATTCCTCGCCGATGCGCACGCCGTCGCGGATGCCGGCGCGTTCTCGGTTGTGATCGAGGCGGTCGCCGAGCCACTCGCCCGCCGCATCAGCAAGGAAGTCGACATTCCCACGATCGGCATCGGTGCAAGCCCCGCCTGCGACGGCCAGATTCTCGTGCTCGAGGACATGCTCGGGCTCTCGCAGCGCGTCCCCAAGTTCGTCAGGCGCTATGGCGAGCTTGCCGGCCACATCGAGGCCGCGGTGAAGAGCTACGCGGCCGACGTCCGCAGCCGCAAATTTCCGGGCGCGGAAAACGTCTATCCGGCCAAGACGAAGAGCTGAATTCGTAAGGACTGACAGAGTTTGCCACGATCCATCCACATCTCTAGTGTACGCGCCGCAGTGGGATTGCCGCGCGTACGCGGCTAAGGAATTTCATGTCCGACATCATCCGCGAAGTCGACGAGGAACTTCGCCGCGAACGATTCATGAAGTTTTGGGCGCACTACGGCATTTATGTCGTGGCGGCCGCGGTCCTTGTCGTCGTTGCTGTCGGCGGCTGGCGCGCGTGGGATTGGTACGTCACACGCGAGGCCGCAAGATCCGGCGCCCGCTTCGAAGCGGCGATCGCGCTTGCGAACCAGGGTCGACGGTTTGAAGCGGAAGCCGAGTTCAACGCGCTCGCCAAGGAGGGAACGGCCGGCTATCGATTGCTCGCGCGCTTTCGTGCGGCGGCCGAGGCCGGGAAGTCCGACGCAAGCGGGGGCGTTGCGGCCTACGATGCGATCGCCGCCGACACCTCGATCGAGTCCGCGATCCGCGACATCGCGCGCGTCCAAGCCGGGCTGCTGCTGGTCGACACGGCGTCGGTCGCGGAAATCACCTCGCGGATGCAGCCACTGCTCTCGCCGTCCAACCCGTACCGCAACTCGGCACGCGAGCTTCTGGGACTCGCGCACTATCGCGCAGGCGAGCGGGAAGCCGCGGCCAAGCTGTTTGGCGAAATTCTCGCGGACCCGGAAGCGCCGCCCTCGATGCGGAACCGCGTGCAGCTCATGAGCACGCTCCTAGCCGGGGAAATGGGCGTGTCGGCGCCGGCGACGCAGTGAGGCAGGAGCAAATGTCGGTCCGCTGCCCTCGTCTTGTTACCGCCTTGCTGATCGCGATGTCGCTCGCGCTCGGCGGTTGCGAGGCGTTGGATAAGCTCAATCCGTTCGAAGAGAAGCAGACGCCGCTGCCCGGTGCGCGCAAGCCGCTGTTTCCGGAGGGAGTGCCGGGCGTCGATTTCGGCGCGCCGCCGCCGCAACCGTCGAACTCCAATATTCCGATTCCCGCGAATACCGGTCCGGCGGAAGCGGAGCCGCGCGCACCACAGGCTCCGGCACGCACGTCCCAGTCGACGAAGTCCGCTCCGGCCGAGCCGGCGGCGCAGTCTCAACCGCAACCGGCGAAGACGACGAAGTCGAAGAAGAGCGGCGATCCCGATGATGCCTGGTCCGGTGCACGCTAGACTGGGCGCCTGGCAAAATCCGTTCTGGTCATTTCATCTGTCGTGCGATGCGCCCGCTCGTCGCCATTGTCGGTCGCCCCAACGTGGGTAAGTCGACCCTCTTCAATCGCCTGGTCGGGCGGCGTGACGCGCTGGTCGACGACCGGCCGGGCGTTACACGTGACCGCCGCGTGGGCGAGGCGAGCCTCGGCGACCTCACCTTCGGCGTGATCGACACTGCGGGCTTCGACGAAGGAGGCGGCGAGAGCCTCACCGCGCGCATGCGCGCACAGACCGAGGCCGCGATCCGCGACGCGCGTGCGATACTCTTCCTCATGGACGCGCGCGCGGGCGTGACACCCGCCGACCGCGCTTTCGCCGATCTCGTGCGCAAGTCCGGCAAGCCCGTGGTCGTCGTGGCCAACAAGGCCGAAGGCAGGGCTGCGGCCGGCGCCTACGAGGCGTTCGAGCTCGGCCTCGGCGAGCCGGTCGCGGTTTCCGCGGAGCACGGCGAGGGACTGGCGGACCTGTACGTTGCGCTCGCCGAGCATCTGCCCCAGGCAGTTGAAGGAGAAGTCGCGAGCCAGGACCGGCCCATCCGGGTCGCCGTTGTCGGGCGGCCGAACGCCGGCAAGTCGACGTTGATCAACCGTCTGCTGGGGGAAGAACGGCTGCTCACCGGGCCCGAGCCTGGAATCACGCGCGATGCGATCTCCGTGGAGTTCGCTCGCGGCGGACGCCGCTTCGACCTCTACGACACCGCCGGCCTGCGCCGTCGCTCCAAGGTTGAGGACAAGCTCGAGAAGCTTTCCGCCGCCGACGCACTGAACGCGATCCGTTTTGCGGAAGTCGTCGTGCTGTTGCTCGACGCGACAAAGCCGTTCGAGGAGCAGGATCTCCGCATCGCCGACCTGGTTGTGAAAGAGGGCCGCGCGCTCGTCATCGGCATGAACAAGAGCGATCTGGCCGACCGCGTGGACATCGCGCCGAAGAAACTGCGCGAGGAAGCCGATCATTGGCTACCGCAGGCGAAGGGCATGCCGATTGTCGCCGTTGCCGGATTGACCGGGCAGGGGCTGGACAAGCTGATCGATGCGGTGGAAGAAATTTACGAAATCTGGAATCGCCGGGTGCCGACCGCGGCACTCAACCGGTTTCTCGAGGCTGCGATCGAGCAAAATCCGCCGCCCGCGATCTCGGGTGGACGTATCAAGCTGCGCTACATGACGCAGCCGAAGGCGCGTCCGCCGAGCTTCGTGTTGTTCGGTACACGGACGCGCGCGTTACCGGAATCCTACGTGCGATACCTCGTGAACGGAATGCGCGAGGCGTTCGACCTGCCGGGCGTCCCGATCCGGCTCGCGTTTCGTGAGGCAAAGAATCCCTATGCGAAACGCGAGTAAACGCATCGAGGCTACCGCGCCTGTCACCGGTCAGGTCAGGATGCGCCGGGAATTCGTCGCGTCCAGCGCAAGATCGACGTAATCATCTTCGCGAAGGTGGCCGGCGATTGGCCGCGCCGCGGCGCCAACGGGATCAAGCGCTGCGCCGCCACCGTCTGACTCTGGGTAAACCGATAGATGCCCTCGCGACCGTGTCGTCGCCCAAGGCCTGAAGCCTTGTATCCACCCATCGGCGAATCGATCGAAGACCATGCGGCCGCATAGGCCTCATTGATGTTGACAGCACCCAATTCGAGTTGCGCGCCAATCGCGTCGGCGCGACGGGTATCGCTTGTCCAGATGCTGGCGCTGAGGCCAAAGTCGCTTGCATTGGCGAGGCGGACTGCTTCCTCTGCGTCGGCCACGCGATAGATTGCGACGACAGGGCCGAAGGTCTCCTCACTCGCGACGCGCATCTCTGGAGTCACTTCGGCCAAGATGGTCGGCTCGAAGAAATAGGGCCCGATATCGGGACGGGTACGGCCGCCGGTCAGCACTTGCGCGCCCTTGCTCACGGCGTCAGTCACATGTTCGCTGACTCTGGTGAATTGCTCGGGGCCGACGAGCGAGCCCATATCCGCATTGAACGAGAAGTCGGCGGCCATCCGCATTGCGCGTACGCGCCTGACAAAGGCTTCGAGGAACCGATCGTGGATCTCGTCCTGCACATAGAGTCGCTCAGCCGAAATGCACAGCTGTCCGGCACTGGCGAAGCAAGCCCGCACAGCGCCTTCTGCCGCACGCTCAGAATCGGCGTCGGCGAGAACGATCATCGGGTTCTTGCCGCCGAGTTCGAGCGATACGTGGATGAGCCGCTCGCCCGCGCGGGCGGCGATGCGGCGACCAACCTGAGTGGAGCCGGTGAAGGCGATCCCATCCACGGCATCGACGAGCGCGGCGCCAGCAGTTTCGCCAGTTCCGGTGACGATCTGGAAGACATCGTCAGGGATTCCTGCCTCCGCCACAAGGTCGGCCGCGAAGCGTGCCAGCAGCGACGTCTTCTCAGCCGGCTTCAGCACGACGGCGTTGCCGGCAAGTAGCGCAGGCAGCGCGTCGCTAACGGCGAGCGTGAGCGGGTAGTTCCAAGGTGAAATAATGCCGACTACGCCAATCGGATGCCGGTGCTCGACGACGCGGGTAAGCAGGGGTATCAGACCGCGGCGGCGCCGCGAACGGATGAAGTGCGGGCCGCGCCGCGCATAGTAGCGGGCCGTAACCCCTACATCGATGATTTCCTCGAACGCATGCCGCCGCGCCTTGCCGCCCTCGAGCTGCATGAGGTCCAGGATTTGATCGCCTCGGTCGAGTACCAGTCGTGGAAACGCAATAAGAACTCACTTCGATCAGCGACGGTTACGGTCGCCCAACGTCTTTGTGCAACGCGGGCACGTTCGACCGCGGAAAAAACGTCCTCGCGCGTGGACAATGGAATTTCGCCGATCGGCTCCCCGGTGAATGGGGCCTCGACCGGCAGCGTTCTGCGTCCAGGCGCGGCGTCGACCAGTCGCCGCGAAAGGGCGCGGGCGAGTTCGCGGGCGGATTGGCTTGCGTCCATCTCAGACCGGTTTAGGCGGCTGGAATTCGAGCCAGCGCTTGACCCGATAGTCGTAAATCGCGCCGCTCCTGTCGCAGCTCGGCAGGCACAGCGGCACGATATGCTCGGCCACTTTGTGTGGAGGGTCGAGCGTCATCGGATCTTCGCCCGGCATCGCCTGGGCGCGCATGCGGGTACGTGTTGGACCGGGATTGAAGATGTTCACCTTGACGTTGGTCTTTTCCGTTTCCGCCGCGTAAGTGCGGGCGAGCATTTCCAGGCCTGCCTTCGATGCCGCGTAAGCGCCCCAGTAGGGAAAGATTGTGAATGTGACGCTGGAGGTGAGAAACACCGCGCGCCCGGCTTCGGATTGACGCAGCAGCAGGTCGAGCGACCGGATGAGCCGCCAGTTCGCCGTGAGGTTGATCGCGATCACCTCGTCCCAGACTTTTGCGTCGATATGGCCGAGCGGTGAGAGCGTGCCGAGGATTGCTGCATTCGCAACGAGTACATCGAGACGCTTGTAGCGTTCGTAGAGGCTCGCGCCGAGCCGGTCGAGCGCAGGGCCGTCCTTCAGGTCGGCCGGCACAAGCGTTGCGCTGCCGCCTGCCTTCTGGATGGCATCATCGAGTTCCTCGAGCCCCCCGGTCGTTCGGGCGAGCGCGACGACGTGCGCGCCGGCGTTCGCAAGCGCCATCGCGGTTGCTTTGCCGATGCCGCGCGAAGCGCCGGTCACGAGGGCGATCTTGTTCGCGAGCGGCTTGGTCATTTCAAATATCGCCCTCATCCTGAGGAGCCAAGCGAAGCGAGGCGTCTCGAAGGATGAGGGCGATAGCATGGATAGCCTCATCCTTCGAGACGCGGCCGCTCCTCAGGATGAGGCTGTCTAGGTCGACGCGCGAAAGATCAACTCGCCTCGGCGAGCAGTGACAATTGGCGCGGTCCAATTTCACCGGTCCGGTCGGTGAGTGGCGTCGGGTAATCGCCGGTAAAGCAGTGGTCAGTGTACTGCGGGCGTTCCGGATCGCGCCGGTTGTGACCCATCGCGCGATAGAGACCCTCGATCGAAAGGAACTGGAGCGAGTCCGCACCGATGTATTTGCGCATGCCCTCGAGATCGTGTGTTGCCGCGAGCAGCTTGTCGCGCTCGGGCGTGTCGATCCCGTAGAAGTCCGAATGCGTGATCGGCGGGCTAGCGATCCGCATGTGCACCTCGCTGGCGCCGGCTTCGCGCATCATGCGCACGATCTTTACCGACGTGGTGCCGCGAACGAGACTGTCGTCGATCAGAACGATCTTCTTGCCGTCGACGACCGCGCGGTTGGCTGAGTGCTTCAACCTGACACCGAGTTCGCGGATCTGCTGCGCCGGCTCGATGAACGTCCGGCCGACGTAGTGATTGCGAATGATCCCGAGTTCATAGGGAACTCCGGTTTCCTGGCCGAAGCCGATCGCTGCGGGCACACCGGAATCGGGCACCGGCACGACGACGTCGGCCTTCACGCGGTGCTCGCGTCCGAGTTCGGCCCCGAGATTCTTGCGAATTTCGTACACGCTGCGTCCGCCGATAATCGAATCCGGCCGCGCGAAGTAGATGTATTCGAAGATGCAGGGCCGCGGCGTCATCGGCGGGAAGGGTTTGTACGACTGCATGCCCTCCGCATCGATTACCACGATCTCTCCGTTCTCGACGTCGCGCACGTAGCGCGCGCCGATGATGTCGAGAGCGCAAGTCTCGGAGGTGAGGATAAGCGAGTCGCCGAGCCGCCCGAGGACGAGCGGCCGGATGCCAAGCGGATCGCGCGCGCCGATCAGCTTCTTGTTGGTGAGCGCTACGAAAGCGTACGCGCCTTCCAGCGACCGCAAGCCGTCGATGAATCGTTCCACGAACCGCGGCATCTTCGAGCGCGCGACGAGATGTAGCATCACCTCAGTATCGGAGGTGGACTGCATGATCGCCCCCTCGCGCACGAGTTGACGCCGGACGGTGAGGGCATTCGTGAGATTGCCGTTGTGCGCGATGGCAAACCCGCCTGCGTCGAGTTCGGAGAACAGCGGCTGGACGTTGCGCAGGATGGTCTCGCCTGTCGTGGAGTAGCGTACATGCCCGATTGCGGCCGGGCCCGGCAGCCGGTCGATCACGCTGCGCTTGGAAAAGGTGTCGCCGACGAGCCCGAGGCGGCGCTCCGAGTGAAACCGCTTGCCGTCGTAGGTGACGATGCCCGCGGCTTCCTGGCCGCGATGCTGAAGCGCGTGCAGCCCGAGGGCCGTGATCGCCGCCGCATCGGCATGGTTGAAGATCCCGAACACGCCGCACTCTTCGCGCATGCGGTCGTCCTCGAGATCCACTGCGACCCCGTGACTTGTGTCGTCCAAGGCCATGCGGCCCTCCGAAACGCCGTAACTAGTGCGGCGCGCCTCGCGCGCCTTCCAGCAACTGTTCAAAACCCTGCCGATCCGTGCGCTTGTAACCCGCTTCGCCTTCGTTTGCGTCGGCAACCCGCGAGGGTGACGCGCCACGGTCGGACTTCTGTCCCGGCACGGTCTGCACCGGACCGCTTGGCGCCGGCTGCACCGGGGATGGCCGGTCGGCCGGCGGCTCGTCGCCGCGGGGCTGCCGCAGCCTCTTCAAGATGGCGGTCTCCGGGTCGTCCGGCAAGATCGAGAGCAACCAATCGCCCGTGGCCTGCAATACGACGCGCGACCGCGCGCCGGAAACCCAGTCGGGCTGGCTCTTTGACGGGACGAGCCAGGCGAAGAACAGGAAGGCGACGACCATGATGATCAGCCCGCGGCCGAGCCCAAACAGGAAGCCAAGCGAACGGTCGAGCGCACCGACGCGGCTGTCGAGCACGAGATCGGAGATCTTGATGGTGAACAGCGAAACCACCAGCAACGTGATCAAGAACAGTCCGCCGATCGCGATGCCCTTCGCCAGCAAGTCATTGCTTACGTAATCGCGAATATAGAGTTCCGCGCGCGCGTAACCGTAGAGCGTGACGACCGCCGCAATCAGCCAAGCGGCAATCGACAGGATCTCGCGCATGAATCCCCGCACCATCGCGAGAATTCCGGAGATCAGCATGACCACCAGGAGCCCAATATCCAAAAGGGTTAGCGGCATGCGGCCCTATTCTCCGTGGGGAATCCCGACTCGACGGGCGCGACGGGCGCGACGCTTATAGCCCTGCTGCGACGCCGCGTCATCCGTCCATTCCGTCACACGCCTGCCGCTTGGATGAAAGGCAATCAAGGCTTTCTCGCCACTGTTCCCGGCTTGGTTAAGCCTCGTCGCGACCGGCCGCCGCCCGCAATCCGCGTGGCGAGCGCGCCGCCACGTCGGCCACAAGACGGTCAAGCGCGGCGATGGGCGAAAGCGTGACACCATCGACCGCTTCTCCGCGAGCGCCTTCCGGTAGCACGGCACTGGTAAATCCGAGCTTGACGGCCTCCTTGAGGCGCGCCGGAGTCTGTGGCACCGCGCGTACCGCGCCGGTCAGGCTGATCTCGCCGAAATAAACGGCATCTTGCGGCAGCTTCGCGCCCGACAACGAGGAAACAAGCGCGGCCGCCACCGCGAGATCCGCGGCCGGTTCGAGAATCCGCAGGCCGCCCGCAACATTCAGGTAGACGTCGTGTCCGGAAAGGCGGACGCCGCAGCGCGCCTCGAGGACGGCGAGGATCATGGAAAGCCGGTTCGCGTCGGCGCCGACAACAGCGCGTCGCGGCGTACCGAGTGCGGTCGCTGCCACCAGCGCCTGGATCTCCACGAGTAACGGTCGCGTCCCTTCCATGCCGGCAAAAACCGCAGTTCCGGGGCTGCCGAGATCGCGCTCGGAGATGAACAGCGCCGATGGATTTTGCACTTCGGCCAACCCGCGACCGGTCATCTCGAACACGCCAATCTCATCGGTCGGGCCGAACCGGTTCTTCAGCGCGCGCAGGATCCGGAATTGCTGGTTGCCCTCGCCCTCGAATGAAAGCACTGCGTCTACCATGTGCTCGACCACGCGCGGACCGGCTATCTGACCGTCCTTGGTCACGTGACCGACGAGGACGACCGACGCGCCCGATTTCTTTGCGTAGCGCAGGAGCGCTTGGGCCGCGCCGCGCACCTGGGTGACGGTCCCCGGCGCGGATTCGACTGCTTCGGTCCACATGGTCTGGATCGAGTCGATCACGACGAGGGAAGGCAGCACGCCGCCCGAGAGCGTCGACACAATGTCCTCGACGTTGGTTTCTGCCGCGAGCTCGATCGACGCAGCGGCGAGGCCGAGGCGTTCGGCGCGCATACGCACCTGGCCGATCGCCTCTTCGCCTGACACGTAGATCACGCGCCGGCCGGCGCCCGCGAGCTTTGCCGCTACTTCGATGAGGATCGTTGATTTGCCGATACCCGGATCGCCGCCAAGCAAGACGACCGAGCCGCGCACGAAGCCGCCGCCGAGGACACGGTCGAACTCAGCGATGCCGGATGCGATCCGCGGTGCCTCTTCGGTTACGCCGCCGAGCGGCTCGAGCCGGATCGAGCGCCCTTTCCGGGAAGTCCGCTGCGCAACGGGCACCGCAGCGGCCGCCGCCGTTTCCTCGAGGATTGTGTTCCATGCGCCGCAGGACTCGCATTTCCCCTGCCAACGCGGGGATACCGCGCCGCAGGCCTGGCAAACGTAGTTGGTGTGGACCTTGGCCATGTCGCTCGAAAATGGATTGGATTCGCTTGGCAACATTAGCACGATCTTCACTGACAAGCTGGCTGTTGGCGGGGCTAAACCAAGCCGCAATGTCCCTTCGGCATGATCGCCTGAATTGATCGCGCGAAGGGCTGCCATGGCGGACAAACGTCCGGCAACGCCGAAGGAAATGCTCGTCGTCGGCCTGATCGCGGCATGCATCGGGCTCTTCTTCGTCCTGATTGGCCTCGGCCTCGTACCGCCGCCCGGCGGAAAGAAGGCCCTGCACGCACCGCTATGGGTCGTGCTCTGCGCCGGGCTCGCGTTCCTGCTTGCCGGTGCGGCACTGCTCCTGCATCTTGCGAGTGGTGCGAAAGCGTCTGACGAAGAGCTTCCGCCCGACGCACCGCGCTGGATGCGTGTCGTGCGTTACCTGATCATGCTCGCGATCTTCGCTTCGTTCGGGGCAATCGGCAGCTGGGTCGCGTTCGGGCCTGGCGATCGCGCGTTCTCGCTCAGCATGCCGTTCTTTTCCGGGCCCGCGAGCGAGATGATCGGCCGTGCTGCCTTTGGCATCGGCGCAATCGTCGTCTGGCTGTGCACAATCGCGATTGCCGTGTCGGGCGCGCGCAAGCTGCTCGGCCGCGAGAAGGTCTGACGGCTACTGGCGCGACTGCGACGTTGTTGCCTTGGCGGGTGTCCGCGTGGCGACAATCTCCGAGGCGGGAAGGTCGACGCCGAAGCGAAATCCGGCGGGGTCGAAGTCAACGTTGGGCGCGCGATCGAACTCGAGCCGCACAATCCGCTCAAGCAAGGTTAGTCCGAACCCGATACGCCGGGGCGGCGCGACCGGCGGGCCGTCCCGCTCGGCCCACGAAAAACGGAAACGGCGAGTGCCGCCTTCGCCGTCGATCGACCAGGCGACGCCGACAACGCCGTTGGGCGCGGACAATGCGCCATGCTTGCACGAATTGGTCGTCAATTCGTGGATCAGGAGCGCGAACATCTGTGCGGCCCGAGGCGCGAGCATCAGGTCTGGCCCGGTCAGGACGAGCTGTTCGGAGAACGCCTCCATTTCCGCGCTCAGTAGCGCGCGAAGCGGGGCGCCTTCCCAGGATGACTCGATGAGCAGATCGTGCGCTTGCGCGAGTGCACGCAGGCGCTCGTTGAGGATCATCTTCGACTCTTCGGGGGAGCGATCGTCCGACATCGTGCGCGCGGCGATGGACTGCACCACCGCGAGCATGTTGCGCACACGATGGCTCAACTCCGCAAGGAGCAGGGTTTGTCTCGCATGCGATTCCTTGATGTGTTGAATGTCCGTGCTGCTGCCGAACCACTCGACGATCTTGCCGCTCTCGTCCCGCACCGGCGTCGCGCGCGTCAGGAACCACCGGTACTCGCCATCGTGTCGGCGGTTGCGTACCTCGATTTCGTACGGATCCCCGGTAGCAAGTGCCTGCGACCAAGCGGCGACGCAGCGTTCGCGATCATCCGGGTGCAGCACGAGCAGTGACCAGTCGCGGGCATTTTCCTCGGCGGGAATGCCGGTGTACTCGAGCCATTGCCGATTTTGGAACGTGATTGTGCCGTCGGGTGCCGCGGTCCAAATGATCGAGGGGGCGGTCTCCGCGAGGGCACGAATTCTCGACTCGCTTCCGCGCAACGCTTGCTCGCGCTGCCTTCGCACGTCTGCCGCGGCGCTCAGCGCCAAGCTTGGCAGTGATGCGCTGATCATGAAAGCGAGCAGCAACAGGAACGACTCGTTCAAGTCGGCGCGCGCGAATGGTCCGACGCCGGCGAGCGCGCCCCAGACCGCGGAGGCGGAAAGGATCACCGCGACGGTCGCGGTGTCGCGCGGGTCGCGCCGCAGCGCCGCCCAAAGCAGCGGCACGATAGCGAGAAAGCCGGCCGCGATCCGATACGTGGCATCCGGCAGGAGCGGGCTGAAGGCGACGAGCGACACAACGACGGCGGTGGCGAACACTGCGCCGGTCTCGAGCCAATCTTCCCGCGTGCGCCGAGTCTCGAAGCTTCTTGCCCACAACACGACAAGCGGTGTGAACAGGATCGCACCGGCAAGATCGCCAAGCCACCACGTGACCCAAATGCCGCGAAAGTCGGGCCAGGCAGCGAACCCGGAGAGGCTCAGGCTAAACACACCGATTGTCGCGCTCGCCGGCGTTGCAAAGCAGAGCGCAATGGAGGCAAATTTCGCGATCGCGACCGGACTGTCGAACGTGCGGTCGCCGTCGGCCCACCGATTGATCAGGTAGCCGGCGATCAGGCACTCGAGCGTGTTACCGGCCGCGATCGCCAGCGATGTCCACTCGGTGCCGGCCGTCGCGAAATTTGCGAGGAAGGCCCCGACAAAAACCGCACCGGAAATCCAATAGCCGGCCAGCAAGACCATGGCGATCGCGAACCCGGTCGGCGGCCACACGGGTGTAGCGCTCGGATTGATCGATGCGAGTGCGAGCCCGAACTTCGCGAGCAGGAAATAGACCGCAGCCGTTGCGGCAAAAACTGCGACGGAGGCGACCGCGGAACGGATGTCCAGGGCGCGCGCCGATCCCTTCGCAGGACTGGATGCGGAATTTTTCACGAAATCGTCTGCGTCCGATCTGGTCGACTATATCGCCCTAAAGACGGGCGGCGAAGAGGCGGCTCTGCGGCCGCGCGGGTTCAGGCGAGCGCCAGGCGTCGATTGCTGCGCGCGAGCAGCCACGCGGCGATCGTGACGTTCAACAGGTTCCAGAGGAGACCGTTTGCAAATGCCGCTTGGTAGGAACCGGTGAGATCGAAGATCAGCCCTGAAAACCAGCCGCCGAACGCCATGCCGAGCAGGGTCGCCATGAGGATGACGCCGAGGCGCGTCCCCGCCTCTTGCGGCGGAAAATATTCGCGCACGATGATCGCGTACATGGGCACGATGCCGCCCTGGAACAGGCCGAAGATACCCGAGATCACGTAGAGCGAGGCGAGCCCGTCGAACCAGAGATAGAGGAACAGCGCGACACCTTGCAGCGTCGAGCCGACGAGCAGCGTTGCGACACCGCCGATACGGTCGGCGACGAATCCTGACGCGATGCGGCTGATGATTCCGAGTCCAAGCATGAGCGACAGCATTTCCGCGCCGCGCGCCGCCCCGTACCCGAGGTCGCCGCAATAGGCGACGATATGTACCTGCGGCATCGACATCGCGACACAGCAGGCCACGCCGGCAATGCAAAGGAGCACGTGCAATGCGTTGGGTGAAATTCCGAGTCGCGCGCCATTTGACCCGATGGCGAATGACCCGCCTGGTGCGTGCTCCTGTGCCGGCGGACGGGCGCGCAGGAGAAGCACGAGGGGCAGCATCGCCGCCAGGCAGAAAAGCCCGATCCCGAAATGCGTCGGCCGCCAACCCGCGTTCGCGATGAAATATTGCACGACCGGCGGCCAGATCGTGCCGGCGAGATAGTTTCCCGATGCTGCGATAGCGACGGCGATTCCGCGGCGGCCAAGAAACCAATACGAAATGTCGGCGAGTAGCGGGCCAAAGGTTGCCGAACTGCCAAATCCAATCACTGCGTGCACAAGCGCGTAGGTCCAAAGACTTGGCGCCACCGCCGCAACGCAATAGCCGACGGCGAGACACCCGATCCCGACCACGACTGGCGGCACGATACCAAAGCGGTCGGCGAGCCGTCCCAGGACGATGCCGCCGCCCCCGAAGCCGATCATCGCAAGCGTGAAAGGCAACGAGGCGTCGGCCCGGGCCACGCCAAAGTCCGCCTGCACTACCGGCAGCGCCACAACCACAGACCACATGCCGACGCTACCGATCGCCCCAAGCAGTAGCGCCGTACCTAAGCGCAGCCAGGCGTACGGCGACTCCAATTTCGCCGCGGTTCCCGGCGCAGATCGTTGGGGGGTCGTCACGGGGCGCGACCATCGTTCGAGCGGCTGTCGGGGTCAAGCGCTTCCATGGGACAGAGCCGCTCCCGGCTCAACGGGTTATCGCCGTATTTCACGGGGTCGGTGCGCCGCCTGGTGCCGAATTGACGTGGAATGACTCGGGCGCTCAAGGCTAGAGTGCTCGCAAAGGAAACGCCCATGAGCGAACTCGATTGGGCTCCGATCGCCGGCGTCGACTTCGCGCGCCTGCATGATGCGCGCGCGCATGCGCACCATGCCGCTCAGTGGCTCGCGCGCGCGGCACGCGCTTTCGTTCCTTCGAAGCCGGACGACAGTCACACCAACCTTGGCTGGGACGACGCGCTCGGTGGATTCGAAACGCATAAGATGCAAGGCGCGCGCGTCGGCCTGAAGCTCGCGCCGCTCTCACTCGCGATCCTGGAGGGAAAGGACTCCGCACCTTCGCGGCTGTTCGGCCTCGACGGCCAAAGGGAAGGCGACCTTCGCGCCTGGCTCGGCGAGGAGCTCGGGCACCTCGGGCTCGACGCCCGCGCGCTCGACACGGAGATGCCCTACAAGATTCCGATCCACAAGATCTCCGCCGGCGCTCCTTACACTGCGCACGCACTTGCCGATGGATTGCGCGACCTTGCTGCCTGGTATTCGAACGCGAACCGTTCGCTTGGCCGATTGCGTGATGCGATGATCGCGCGCAAGTTCGAGCCGTCGCCGGTGCGCTGCTGGCCGCATCACTTCGATCTCGCAACGCTGATTCCGCTCGACACGAAGCCGGGCACGGTGGAATCGGCACGCTCCGTCGGAGCGGGTCTATCGCCGGGCGACGAGCATTTCAACGAGCCATACTTTTATGTGACTCCGTGGCCGTATCCGCCGCCGCCAAAGTTGCCCCGCTTGCCGGAGATCGGAGGCTGGTTCACGAAGAAATTCACGGCGGCCGTGGTCCCCGCGCACCGCATCCTTGCCGCGCAAGGGCGGCAAACCGAGACCGAGAAGTTTCTGGAGGCCGCGGTCGAGGCGTCGCTGAAGGCGCTCGCTTAGGAGCGCACTACTTCCGTCTGGCAATCATCGCCGTCGGCGCGGTCGCGCGGCGTTAGACCGCGCGAAGATAGTTCTCAAATTTGGTGCGGGAATTTTTGCCGGTGAGCAGATTCAGGCC
>DATBJU010000114.1:0-5372 GCA_036556265.1 Xanthobacteraceae bacterium
CCGGGATTGATCGACAGCCATACCCACCCATCCATCGGCGACTATTCGCCGAGACTGAATGTCGTCGGATGGATTGAGCATTATCTGCATGGGGGGATCACGTCTATGATCTCGCTGGGCGAACTGCATGTGCCAGGTCGCCCGCATGATCCAGCAGGGGTCAAGGCGCTCGCGATTCTGGCCAGCAAGTGTTACCGGAACGTCCTGCGCGGTTCGGTCAAGGTGATGGGCGGCACGTTGATTCTTGAGTCCGGCCTCGTCGAAGACGATTTCAAGGAAATGGCCCGCGAGGGCGTGCGGGCAGTCAAATTCATTCAGGCGATCGAGAATCGAGCTGAAGCAGTTCAATTCTCGAAGTGGGCGAAGAAATACGGCATGCGCGTCATGATTCATTGTGGAGGGACATCGCTGCCGGATGTTCCAACGACGAACGCCGCAGGGATCATCGAGGTTCAGCCGGACGTACTCGCTCACCTCAACGGCGGACCGACGGCGTTGTCACCAGTCGATATCGACAAGTTAATGCGAAACACAACCTGGACCATCGACCTCGTTCGTTTTGGAAATCCCAAAGCATTAGACCAAATTGCGCAAGGGGTCGTGGAATTGGGCGCGCATCGTCGGGTCGTTCTCGGCACAGACTCGCCGACCGGAAATGGCGTCGAGCCTCTTGGTATGCTTCACCTCATCACGCACTTGGCCTCGCTTACCGGTATCAAGGCCGAGGAAGCAATTTGCATGGCGACCGGCAACACCGCTCGAGTCTACAATCTACCGACCGGCATCATTGAGCCTGGCCGAGCAGCGGATGTCGCGTTGATCGACGCCCCGGTGGGATCCATCGCCCAGAGTGCAATCGAATCGTTCACCATTGGCGACAGCCCCGCCGTCGCGATGGTCATGATTGATGGCCTCCTGGTAGTAAGGCGCAGCAAGAATACGATCCCGCCGCAAAGAAACTATCGACTACAATAAAGGCCTCTAACGTCCGCGATTGAACGTGATACGATGCGAGGATGGCGCGCTCAGGCCGTTCCACCTGGTCCGCAGATGACATTCAACAAGGCCTGACGCCTTTCGATCTTTACAACCGACATTGCGCGTTCCAAAGCAGCCGGCAGCGACGCCGGATCGTCCACGCGTTCACCATGACCGCCTGCCGCTTTGCAGATTTCTTCGAATGCAGGCAGCTTTCCAAGCTGAATAAAAGTCGTTTCGTTGCTCTTCGCCGCACGCCCATCGGGATACATCGCGAGCGTGCTGCGCTCGACCGCTCCCCACATGTTGTTGTTCATGACCACGAAGAGTACGGGGAGTTCGTGCAAGGCGGCCGCATGATGCACGGCGGCAGGATTGCTGAACATGTATGCGCCGTCGCCAAGCACGGCCATAACTGGACTATCCGGCTTCGCAAGCTTGGCGCCGAGCGCGGCCCCAGCGCCCCAACCGAGGCCCGACGCCGAACTCGATCCAAAATAAAGGTCTGGAGACTCGAAGGAACAATGCTCGAAAAACAGGGTGTACTCGTTGACGACGATGCAGTTTGAATCCTTGGCTTGTTCAATGCAATAGCTGACCCATGCCGGATCCAGCGGGTGTTTGCGCGCGGCACCCTCGAGCACCGCCTTCCAGCCCGCGGTCAATGCCGTGCGTTCCTCCCTGATCCAGCGCCGCCGCAACTCAACCGCTTCGGCATCCCGCTTCTCCTCAAGAGCTGCCGTCAGCCCGGACAAGGTCGCAACGGTTGTGCCGGTGATCGTGATGTCGCCGGGAAAATTGCGGATCGGATAGCGGCTGAATAGAGGGTCGAGGCCGCAGTGAATGATCGTGCAATCTCGACCTGGCGAAGCCAGCCTCGGGATCCAAGGTACGTCGCATTCGATGACCAGAATGGCATCGACATTCGGAACCAGACGTCCCGGGGCGTATCCAAGATTCATTGGATGCGACGAAGGCAGTGAGAGATAACGCGGCCGGAACTGAGCCAGTGGAATTGCGAAGCGCTCTGTGAACTCAGCGAGCGCGACGAAGGCGGCCGCTTCCCGGCCCGCATTCGACGTCACGATCAGCGGCCGCTTTGCGCGGGTAAGCACGTTCGCGGCCTCGGCTATTGCGTTTGCGTCCGGCGCTGCGGAAGCCGCTGGGCGCAGGCGCGAGACCGCGGGCCGCGTATCACCCGAGAATGGCGCCGCGATGACTTCGCGCGGCAAGGATAGATAGACTGGACCGCGTGGTTCCGTCGCCGCAATCGCGAGCGCGCGATCAACGACCGTCACCAATTGTTCGGCGTTTCGCAGTTCGTAGTCCCATTTGACGATCTCGCGGAGCATGCCCGCCTGGTCGAACATTTCCTGCGCCCAATGGATGTAGCCGTCGCGCGAACCTAACAGGCCAGTCTCCGTGAGAGGAGACCGGCCTGCGGTAAGAAGGATCGCGACGTTCTCGCGCGCGGCGTTCATGGCGGCACAAATCATGTTCGCGGTACCGACGCTGACATGCGCCATCACGGCCGGTATTCGCCGCGACACCATGCCGTAGCCGTGTGCCATTGTTACCGCGAGATTTTCATGCGTTGCAACGATCGGTCGTGGAAAAGCTTCACCTGATTGCGCCATCCCCGCATAAGCTTCAATGATCGGCGTAAAATCGGTTCCGGCATTGCCGAACAGATAGTCGACGCCTCGATCGGCCAGCAACGCGAGGTATGCTTGGGCAACGCTGCGCGATGCCGTTTTGTCTAATGCGCTGCTCATCCCTAGGCTTGCCCTTCCAAATACGATCCTCTTACTAACTCTCGCCATCTTCATGTTCATGGTCCAAAATGGAATGAGTTTCAAGCGCAGGCGATCCGCGCGGTGTCGCTTAATCAGCGCTTCCGCGGCTTCATTCGAGACCAGTACGACGCATCGTACGAAGCCGGTCGCGGGCCTCGCCAAGTGGCCAACCAGTTGATGAAGGCATGGAGGCGTGAATGAGTAGCTGGTTCCCGAGACCTCCTGAGGCAACCGAGCGGAGCATCGCAACAAAGCGCCTGACCATGAATGTCGTGGAGGCCGGGAACGGACCTGCCATACTCCTCATTCACGGCCTCGGTTGGGACCATTCGCTCTGGAACCCGACGGTCGAACGCCTTGCGGGTCATTACCACGTCATCGCGGCCGACACACGCGGCCATGGCGCGACCGACAAGCCCGAAGGGCCCTACGACATCGATATGTTCGCACGCGACTATGCGGCGTTGGCGGACGAACTCGGTCTCACCGGCGTCTGCGTCATTGGGCTATCGCAGGGTGGGATGATCGCTCAGAAATTGACGCTACTCCGGCCCGACCTCGTGTCTGTGCTTGTGCTGATTTCAACATCGTGTAAATCCGACCCGTCGTTACGCGACAATATGGAAGCCCGGATCGCCGCGATGGAGAATGCTGGCCCCGAAGCCGCCGCCAGCATCGCGGCAGAAAGTATCTTTTCTTCGGGCTGGCGGGCCGCCAATGCCGCCGCGCTCAAGCGTTTCATTGCCTGGCGCTCGGCCATGCCGACTGCGCCGTTGAATAGCGCCACGCGGGCCCTCTACGACTTCAATCTCTCGGACGACCTGCCGCGCATCGCCGCGCCGACGCTGGTGGTAGCCGGCCAGGAAGACGTACTGACGCGGCCGAAGGCGATGGAAGAAATGGCGGCGCTCATTCCCGGCGCGAACTTTCGGATCATTCCCAGCGCTGGTCACATGATCCCGATCGAGCAACCCGAGCCATTGGCTGCGCTCCTCGAAGCATTTCTTGAGACCCATTTCCACCATTCGGCTCTCACACGGCCAGCCACTAGAGCATGATGATTTTCTCCGAGCATTCTTCCGCAGGCTGTTTTGCGCGCTAGACGTGTTGCCCACCAATCAGGCATGCAAATTGCTGCGCTGGAAAAAGCTGCAAACCATCAAGTATACTGAGTTCGATCACATCCATCCGATCGCCGAAGACGGAGCCATCCCATGTCCGAAAACAAACCCCATGATCTGCTGCTGCGCGGTGGACAGGTCATTTGCCCCGCCTCCGGGCACAACGGCGTGATGGACGTGGCGGTCCGGGATGGCCGCATCGCCGCCGTCCAACCGAATATTCTGCCCACGAGTGCCAAGAAGGTGCTCGATGTGCGCGGCCGCCTGGTCCTGCCGGGGATGATCGACACCCACGCCCACGTCTACAAGTACGTGACCGGCCGCTTCGGCCTCGACGCCGACATGGTGGGCATTCATTCCGGCGTCACCACTGTGGTCGATCAGGGCGGCCCCTCCTGCATGACCTTCCCCGGGTTTCGCCACTTCGTGGTCGAGCCGGCCAAGACGCGGGTCTATGCCTTCCTGTCCTCCTACCTCGTAGGCGGACTGGAGGGGCACTTTTATCCGAACCTCTACAGCCCGGAAGGCATCGACATCGACGCGACGGTGCGGGCTGCCGATGCCAACCGCGATCTCGTGCGCGGCATCAAGGGCCATGCCGAGATCGGCGGCTTCGCGCGCTGGGGGATCAAAGTCCTCGAGATGTCGGCTGACATTGGGCGCAAGGCGTCGCTGCCCCTTTACGTCCATTTCGGCCAGCTCTGGGGCCTGCCCCGCACCGGGGCCAATGGCGAGGACGCCGACACCATCCTCGAACGCGTGATCCCGGTGCTGCGACCAGGCGACATTCTTGCCCACCCGTTCACCCGGCATCCCGGCGGTTTCGTCAAGCGCGAGGGACAAGTGCACGAAGTCATCCACGCCGCGCTCGACCGCGGCCTCAAAGTCGACGTCGGTCACGGCAGCCACGTCTCCTATCGCCTTGCGCGCAAGGCCCTCGATGTCGGCATCGTCCCGGATACGCTGGGCGCCGACATCCACGGTTACAACACCTACGTTCCGCCGCCGCCCGGCACGCCCGCGGAGCACGCCGATGACGAGGCGCATCCGTTCCCGGGCCAGGCGAAATTCAGCCTGACCCAGGCGATGAGCTCGATGCTGGCGCTCGGCTTGTCGCTCGAGCAGGTCGTTCCGATGGTCACGTCCAATGCTGCTGCCATGCTCGGCCTCACCGACGAGATCGGGGCATTGCGTCCCGGCATGACCGCCGACGTGTCGGTGCTCTCCGACGAGCGCGGCCGCTTCGTTCTGCAGGACAACGAGAAGACGCAGGTCGTGGCGGAACGCCTGCTGCAGCCGCAGTTCTGCTTGCGCGCCGGCAAGCACTACGACGCGGACGCGACGATCCTGCCGCAAGCGGTAGCCGCCTGAACTGCGTGGTGGTGGAGGCGGTCCAATGCGAACCGGTCTCTCCCTGCAAATTTAGGAAATGCAGGGAGACTTTGACGAAATGCAGGGAGCGGTCACGAGATCCCCC
>DATBJU010000115.1:0-3687 GCA_036556265.1 Xanthobacteraceae bacterium
GGCGTGATCACGGTGGAAGAGGCGAAATCGCTCGAGACCGAGCTCGACGTGGTCGAGGGTATGCAGTTCGATCGCGGTTACATTTCTCCGTACTTCATCACGAATGCCGAAAAGATGATCGCTGAACTCGAGGACGCGTACATCCTCGTGTTCGAGAAGAAGCTCTCCGGCTTGCAGGCGATGCTGCCTGTGCTTGAAGCGATCGTGCAGGCGGGCAAGCCGCTCCTCATCATCGCCGAGGATGTGGAAGGTGAGGCGCTCGCGACCCTCGTTGTCAACAAGCTGCGCGGCGGCCTCAAGGTCGCTGCCGTCAAGGCGCCGGGCTTCGGCGATCGCCGCAAGGCCATGCTCGAGGACATTGCGATCCTAACGGCCGGTCAGATGATCTCCGAGGATCTCGGCATCAAGCTTGAGAACGTGACGCTCGCCATGCTTGGTCGCGCCAAGAAGGTCATCATCGAAAAGGAAAAGACCACGATCGTCGACGGCGCCGGCAAGAAGAAGGACATCGAAGCGCGCGTCGCGCAGATCAAGCAGCAGATCGAGGAGACCACCTCCGACTACGACAAGGAGAAGCTCCAGGAGCGGCTTGCGAAGCTCGCGGGCGGTGTTGCCGTGATCAAGGTCGGCGGCTCGACAGAGATCGAGGTCAAAGAGAAGAAGGATCGCGTGGATGATGCGCTGAATGCGACGCGTGCGGCCGTCGAGGAGGGCATCGTCCCGGGCGGCGGCATCATGCTGTTGCGTGCAAAGAAGGCGATCGAGAAGACGAAGGACGAGAACCCAGACATCCAGGCGGGCATCAACATCGTGTTGCGTGCGTTGGAAAGCCCAATCCGGCAGATCGCTGAGAATTCCGGCGTCGAGGGCTCGATCGTGGTCGGCAGGGTGCTCGAATCGAAAGACGCCGAGTACGGCTTCGACGCGCAGAACGAGAGCTACGTCGACATGTACAAGGCCGGCATCGTCGATCCGGCAAAGGTTGTGCGCACGGCGTTGCAGGATGCGGCTTCCGTCGCCGGGCTTTTGATCACCACGGAGGCCATGGTCGCCGAGCTTCCCAAGAAGGAGGCGCCGGCCATGCCCGGCGGCATGGGCGGGATGGATTTCTGATCGGAAGCTCCGTGAGACGAAAAGGCAGGGCCGCCACTCGGCAGCAAACGCTTTGACGCCCAGCGCCTTGGTCTCTTCGCAGCTTTCAATTTCGCGCCGAACGCCCAAGTGATTGTTTCCGGCGGCTACAATTGGGATGACGGAAACGCGTTCGATGGCGCCTACGGTACGATTCACGTCCGAGCGCTGTACTAACGCAGGACCTTAGTCCGGAATGAAAGGGCGCGGCCTGGGCCGCGCCCTTCGCGTTTGCAGGCGCGGCTCAACCGCTCTAAGCGGTCTCGCGAACGCCCATTCTCCTTCCGATTCACAGCGGAGACGCGCCGTGCTTCAGGTTCGACGACTGCTCGCTGCCCTTGCGGATGTCCGCCGCATCGCGACGCCGTATTTCCATGGCGAAGATCGCTGGCCCGGCCGCCTGCTGCTCTTGTCCGTGATCGGTCTCGAGTTCTCGATCGTTGCGCTGAACGTGCTGTTCAATTCCTGGAACGCACGCTTTTACAACGCGATCGAGCTCAAAGATTGGGAGTCGTTCAAGTTCGAGCTGCTCATTTTTTGCGGTCTCGCGGCGTTGTTCATTGCGGCCGCTGTCTATCAACTCTATCTCCAGCTTTGGCTTCGCATCCGCTGGCGGCAATGGATGACGGGGCGATATCTTGCCCGCTGGCTTCAGGATGGCGCCCACTACCGCATGCGGCTTACCGGCGACATTGCCGATAATCCGGACCAACGCATCGCCGAGGATCTCGAGCTCTTCGCCGAGCGTGCGATTCAGATCGGCATCGGGTTTCTCGGGGCGATCGCGACGCTCGTGTCTTTCATTGCGATTCTGTGGAACCTGTCCAACCAGGCGGCGACTCCATATCTGGGCTCGATCCCCGGTTACCTGGTATGGACGGCGCTCCTCTACGCCATTCTCGGCACGGTGATCACACATCTGATCGGCAGGCCACTCGTGCGGTTGAATTTCAATCAACAGCGCTATGAGGCGGACTTCCGCTACCACCTGGTGCGCATCCGCGAGAACGGCGAGCAGGTGGCGCTGCTCGCCGGCGAGGACGCGGAACGCGCGGGCCTCGGCGCTCGTTTCAACAGGCTCGTTGCGAATTTTCTACTCATTATGTGGGCACGAAAGCGGCTGACCTGGTTCACCGCCGGATACCAGCAGGCTTCGATCGTATTTCCCTACGTAGTGGTAAGTCCCGCATTTTTTGCTGGGACGATCCCTCTCGGGGTCCTCACGCAGACGGCGTCAGCTTTCAACGAGGTTCAAAACGCGTTCAGCTTCTTCATCAATGCCTACGCGCAGCTCGCCGAGTGGCGCGCCGTGACCGAACGGCTGATCGGCTTCGAGGATTCGATTGCTCAGGCGGAAAGGCTGAAAGCGGGGACACGTATCATGCGCGCCGATGCAGCGAAAGGCGCGCTCGCAATCGACGAACTCCGTCTGCGGCTTCCCACCGGCGTGCCGCTGCTTGCCGCCGAGCAAATCGAAATTGCACCCGATGACTCGGTTCTCATCACGGGCCGGTCGGGTTCGGGCAAGTCGACACTGTTCCGCGCGATCGCCGGCATTTGGCCGTTCGGAGAAGGCAGGATTGCCATTGGCAAGGGAAAGATTTTGATGGTCTTGCCGCAACGCCCGTACCTGCCGTTCGGTCGGCTCGATGTTGCGCTCGCCTACCCGAACCCCCCTGAAAAATTCGGCGCAAAGACGCTCGCCGACTCGTTAGCCGCGGTCGGCTTGGAACAGCTGACTCAGAGGCTCGACGAAGAAGGGCCTTGGCCGCATGTGCTTTCGCAAGGCGAGCAACAGCGGGTATCGCTTGCGCGCGCCATCCTGTCGAAACCGGACATGCTCTTGCTCGACGAGGCCACATCCGCGCTCGATGAGGCGGCGGAAGCGGACCTATACCGCCTGATCCGCAAGCGGCTTCCGAACACGACTCTGATTTCGATCGGTCACCGCAAGACGCTGCACCCGCTGCACAAACGCCGTTTCGACCTTGAACCCGTGGACGGCGCCTATCGCATGCGACCGGCGACCATCGAAGCGGCGGAGTGAGGCGTCGATGAAGCAACTGCTGTCCCAGATGTTCCGCTTCGGCTTGGTTGGCTTCGTCAATGCGGGCGTCGACGCCGCCATTTTCTTCACGGCGCTTGCGACCGTTACAAGTTCGCTCGTTATCGCGAACGCGATGGCCTGGGTCGTGGCGGTGACCTGCTCGTACGTGCTCAACGCCCGCTTCACGTTCGCCGACCATTCCGCACGCGGTTTGCGCGGAGGCGACTATCTCGCGTTCGCCCTCACGCAGGCCGGCGGCTTCATTGCGCACACACTCGTTCTTGTCGCCTCCGCACCGCACGTGCCGCTTGTCGTAGCCAAGGTGCTCGGCATTGGCGTTGGATTTCTCGTGAATTTTTCGCTCGCCCGCACGATCGTGTTCCGTACGCGCTAGCCGCCAGTTCCGTCGGCCGCTAGTCAATTTGGTCAAGCCGCTGCAACAGCGCGTCGTACAGTGCGAAATCGCTGGAGAACACGTACTCCGGCGACGCCACGATCACCGTCTCTGC
>DATBJU010000116.1:0-46392 GCA_036556265.1 Xanthobacteraceae bacterium
TGCGCCTCGTCCTGCGCGACGGTCGCCTTCAGAACATCGGCGTTCGTGCGCGCGTCGGCGAGCTGTACTGCGCCGAGGGTGTTGCGTTCGACGAGGCCCTGTATGCGTTCCACGTCGCGCTGCGCTTTTTCCAGCTGCGCCCGGTCGCGGGCAAGCGTGGCTTCAGCCTGACGCACTTGCGCGTCGATCGAACGCGAGTCCAAGGTGACCAGCACATCGCCTGCCTTGACGATAGCACCGTCCTCGAAGTGCACCTTCTCGACCTGACTGTCGACGCGTGAGCGGACGGCGAGACTGACGACCGGCTGGACCGTGCCGATCGCCTCCGCCTGATACGGCAAGTCCTTGCGCACGGCCTTGCCCACAAAAACAGAGACCGCGCGCGCAGCCGGCGTCCCCTTCTTCTGTGCCGACGCGGGCGCTCCGGAGCCGACCCACCACGCGGCCGCTCCGGCGAGGGCGATCGCGCCGAAGGCGAGTGCTATCGTGGCGATCTCGGTTCGCAGCCAGCGCGTCACTGACGCCGCCGCCTTCCGCTGCTCAGCGGGCGGCTTCGTCGGGTCGGCGCGCAGCTTGTCGTGCGGCGCGTGCATCAAGATCGCCGCTCCTCGGCTTCAGCATGGAGAGCGCGTAACACGCGCCATATCGCGCTGTCCCACGCTCCCCGACACCACGGGCAAGAACGATCGAACCTATCATAAACACCGGTCTAAATTGTTAAATTTCCGCAATGCGGAATCGGGCTTACGACGCCAATCCGCCGGATTGCTCAATCATCCGCGCAACTTCCGATACCCCCTGCCCGGATTTCAGATTCGTGAACACGAACGGTCGACTGCCGCGCATCTTTCGCGCGTCGCGATCCATGACTTCGAGTGACGCGCCCACCATAGGGGCGAGATCGATCTTGTTGATGACAAGGAGATCGGAGCGCGTGATGCCAGGTCCGCCCTTGCGCGGACTCTTGTCGCCGGCGGAGACATCGATCACGTAGATCGTCAGATCGGCAAGCTCGGGCGAGAACGTCGCCGCTAGGTTGTCACCGCCCGACTCGATCAGGATCAGATCGAGATCGGGGAACTTCGCCCGCATCTCGTTCACGGCCGCGAGATTGATCGAGGCGTCCTCGCGGATCGCGGTGTGCGGGCAGCCGCCGGTCTCAACGCCCAGGATGCGTTCAGGCGCGAGCGCGCCGGCGCGGGTCAGGATCTCCGCATCCTCTTTCGTGTAGATGTCGTTCGTAATCGCACAGAGTTGCCAGCGGTCGCGAAAGTGCTTGCACAGCGCTTCCATGAGCGCGGTCTTGCCGGAGCCGACCGGCCCGCCGATGCCGACGCGGAGCGGTCCGTTGCCGTTCGTCATGGCCGCCTCTCAACTCCGAAACAGGCGGGTATATTGGGTTTCGTGGCGCATCGAAGCAATATCGGAACGGAAGGCGGCGCTGCCGACGTCGTCGAGGGAGGATCGCGCCGCTCGGGCGGCAACATCACGCGCGAGCGGCGTGAGGCGAGCGACGATCCTTGTGCCGTCGGTCTGACCGAGCGGAACAAGGCGCAGCGCCGCCGAGGTAAGATTGCCGACGAAGGCGACGAGATAGGCTTCAAGCGTCGGCTGCAGCGCGAGGCCGTGGCCTGCGCTCGCGACACCGAGCGCGACGGGAAACGCCGCCTCGCCCTTCCAGACTTTCGTCAAACGGGTCAGCGCGGCGCAGGGCCATGCGGAGCGGACCGCTGCAAGGAACGCCTCGCCCTGCTTCAAGGTCTCGAGCCGCCGCTCCTTCGACGGCGCGAGCGCGCCGGCAAGCTCGGCGGTTTCGGCAAGCGAGGCGTAGTCCTTCGTCTCAACCGCGCGATGCGCGGCGGCAAGCAGCACTGCATCGGACCAGGTGCCGCCGTGTTCGAGGAGATCCGCGATCCACGCTTCGCAGGTCTTGGCGTCCGTGATGTCGCCTGCCTCTACCGCCCACTCGATGCCGTGGCTGTATGCAAAGGAGCCGACGGGAAAGGCTGGGCTCAGCCAGATCATCAGCGGCAGGAAATTTTCGCGCGCCTCAGTGGTCATGACGATGGCCCCGTGCGTGACCATGGTCATGCGAATGACCATGCTCGTGGTGCTCGTGATCGCGCGAATGCCCCTCGCCTGCGTAAGCGCCGGGCTCGGGATCGAACGGCGCCTCCACCTGCATGACCTTGGCGCCGAGCCGCGCAATCATTTCTTCGAGCACGTGATCGCGGCCGATGCGGATCCGGTCCGGAAGCACCTGTGCAGGCACGTGGCGATTGCCGATATGCCAGGCAATCCGCGCGAGAAGATGCGCGTCGCCGATGATGTCGACGGTGGGCTCATGTGCCGCCACCACGCGAACCACACGGCCACTCTCCAGCAGCAACCCGTCGCCGTCGTGCAGCATCGTCGCCTCGCGAAGGTCGAGAAGAAAGTCCATTCCGTCCTCGGCGTTCATGACGATGCGGCGGCGATGCCGCGCGTCATGGGCGAGCAGCACGCAATCGATTTCCTGCGCCCGGTCCCACGAGCCGGCCGGGAGCACTTTGGTGGCGCGGATCATCCTTCCCTCGACCGTTTTCATTTTACCGACCCGATCCCGGCTCTCGCCGCGCCTTTTCGGCCTTTTCAGAACAAGAAATACCGCTGCGCCATGGGCAACACCTTGGCTGGCTGGCAGGTGAGCAGCTCGCCGTCGGCGCGCACCTCGTAGGTTTCCGCATCCACCTCGAGCGCCGGCGTCGCGCCATTGTGGATCATGTCCTTCTTCGAGATGTTGCGCGTATTCTCGACGCCGACGAGCGCGCGCTCCACGTTCAAGCGCGCGGCAAGCCCGTCCTCCAGCGATACGCGCGAGACGAAGGTAAGTGCCGAGCGCGTGCGCGCCTTGCCGAAAGCCGCGAACATCGGCCGGTAGTGCACCGGCTGCGGCGTCGGGATCGACGCGTTCGGATCGCCCATCGCCGCCGCGACAATCGAGCCGCCCTTGATCACGAGATCGGGCTTCACGCCGAAAAAGGCCGGCGACCAGACGACGAGATCGGCGAGCTTGCCCGGCTCCACGGAGCCGATGTGCTTCGAGACGCCGTGCGCGACCGCGGGATTGATCGTGTACTTCGCGACGTAGCGCTTCACGCGGAAATTATCGTTGTCCCTACCCTTGTCCTCGGGCGACGCCCCGCGCTGGCGTTTCATCTTGTCGGCGGTCTGCCAGGTGCGGATCACCACTTCGCCGATCCGGCCCATGGCCTGGCTATCGGACGACATCATCGAGAGCGCACCGAGGTCGTGAAGAATATCCTCGGCCGCGATCGTCTCCTGCCGGATGCGGCTTTCGGCGAAGGCGAGATCCTCGGCGATCTCCGGATCGAGGTGGTGGCAAACCATGACCATGTCGAGGTGCTCATCGAGCGTATTTACCGTGAACGGTCGTGTCGGATTGGTCGAGGACGGCAACACGTTTTTGAGCGCGGCGACCTTGATGATGTCCGGCGCATGCCCGCCGCCGGCGCCTTCCGTGTGAAACGCGTGAATTGTGCGGCCCTTGAAGGCCTTGATCGAATCCTCGACAAAACCGGACTCGTTCAACGTGTCGGTGTGGATCATCACCTGAACGTCGAGGTCGTCGGCGACGCCGAGACAGCAGTCGATCGCGGCGGGTGTCGTGCCCCAGTCCTCATGCAGCTTGAGGGCGCAGGCGCCTGCCCTCACCTGTTCCTCGAGGCCGGCCGGGAGCGATGCATTTCCTTTTCCGGCAAAGCCGAGATTCATCGGGAAGTCATCGGCCGCTTCGATCATGCGCGCTATGTGCCACGGACCCGGCGTGCAGGTCGTCGCATTCGTGCCCGTAGCAGGTCCGGTGCCGCCGCCGAGCATCGTGGTGATGCCGGACATCAATGCGTCGTCGATCTGCTGCGGGCAGATGAAGTGAATGTGGGAATCGAAACCGCCGGCGGTGACGATCTTGCCTTCACCCGCGATCACCTCGGTGCCTGGGCCGATGACAATGTCCACGTTCGGCTGGACGTCGGGATTGCCCGCCTTGCCGATCGCATGAACGCGGCCCTCCCTGATGCCGATGTCGGCTTTGACGATGCCCCAATGATCAACGATCACCGCGTTGGTGATCACGGTGTCGACCGCCCCCTGCGCACGCGTGACCTGCGACTGGCCCATGCCGTCGCGGATCACCTTGCCGCCGCCGAACTTCACTTCCTCGCCGTAGGTGGTGAAGTCCTTCTCGACCTCGATGAAGAGCTCGGTGTCGGCGAGCCGCACCTTGTCGCCCGTGGTCGGGCCGAACATGTGGGCGTAAGCGGCGCGGGACATCTTCATGGCGGCCTCGGAATACTAGTCGGACGAATTGATCGACAGGCGGTCGGAGTCGTCGTGGATCGAAAGGCGTACGTGCTTGCGCACGTGCACGTGACCCTCCTCGGTCAGCACGAAGTCGAGCTGGTCGCCCTGCTTCAAGTCCCAGCTGCGGCGCAGCTCGACCGGCAGCGTGATCTGACCCTTGCTCGTCAAGGTCACCGTGCGGCGGTAGGGAAATTTGTAGGGCATCTGCCTCTCCTTACCTGCGTAAGGCTCTGGTGCCGAACTTCGCGAGTCGCGGCAAGCTCATAGTTTTCCCATCACTTCCTGGCGGAAGCCGTACACCTCGCGCTTGCCGGCGAGTGGCACGAGCGTGACCTCGCGCGACTGGCCCGGCTCGAAGCGAACCGCAGTGCCGGCCGGAATTGCGAGCCGCATGCCGCGCGCTTTTTCGCGCTCGAATTTGAGCGCCGGGTTCGTCTCGAAGAAATGATAGTGGCTTCCCACCTGCACCGGGCGGTCGCCGGAGTTCGAGACCTTGAGCTTGATCGTCTGTCGGCCGGCGTTGAGCTCGATCTCGCCTTTCCCGGGCTTGATCTCGCCTGGCACGACCTTCGCCTTCGGCCCGCGGATCGGATTGTGGACGGTTACGAGCTTCGTGCCGTCCGGGAACGTCGCCTCGACCTGCACGTCGTGGATCATCTCCGCGACGCCCGGCATCACCTGCGATGGCTTCAGGACCTTGGCGCCGAGCTTCATCAATTGCGCGACGGACTTGCCATCGCGCGCGCCCTCGACCACGGTCTCCGTGATGAGCGCGATCGCCTCGGGGTGATTGAGCTTGACGCCGCGCTTGAGGCGTGCGCGCGCCACCATCGCGGCCATGGCGACAAGCAGCTTGTCCTTTTCCCGTGGCGTAAGGTTCATGGCTTCCCTCCGGGATTTCAGAGCGTGAACGCGCGCGGCGGCACAAGGCCGAGCGCATCAAGCGCGGCGACGATGGCGCCGCGTAAATTCAGACCGTCCCTGGCGATGAACCGTGCGACCAGGACACCGTCGAAAGCGCTCGCGCCCGCCTCGACCACAGGCGTCTCGAACGTCGCGCGGATCGCGTCCAGCTTATGTTCGGAATTCGGCGTGAGGTGCACGAGTGTCGCGACCGCGACGGCACCGGCCGCAATCGCCGGACCATCAAGAATATTCCCGACTGCGCCTTCGAGCGTGAGCGCATCCGCGAAGACAAGCTTCCCGTCGCGGCGGATGCGCCAGCGATCTCTCAACGTTCCCGCACCAATACGCTCGCCCATGGCCGCGCGCCCGAACACAACGGACTCGCAGATCGTCAGTGACGCGTCGGACGCCATTTCGGCGTCGATCGCGCGCGAGATGCGCGCGCGGTCGAACAGGATCGCTTCCTGCGGCAGCCAGGCGAGCCGCGCGCCCGCGGCTGCGGCAAGGCGCACGGAGATCCGCGCGGTCGCTCCGCTCGAGCGGTAGATTTTCTCCGCCGCTTGGCTCGTCAGTGAAATCGACACGCCCTCCCCGGCATCGACCTCGAACGTGAGGCGATCGCCACCGACGATGCCGCCACCCGTGTTGACAATCACCGCTTCGAGCGAGTCACCGGCGCGCTCGCGCGGAAAGCGGAGGCGCAACGGTCCCTGCTCGTCGATATCCATCGCAACGGATTCACCGGCGACGCGTTCCACCTTCAGGCGCGCGATACCCTCGGTACGAAGCGGCGCGTCCACGGAAGTCGCGGCCACCTCAAAGGGAGAGACGTCGACGGACATCTTCGTTCTGCATCATCTCGCGATCGCCAGTGAGCACGAACTGGCCGCGCTCCATGACGGCAAATTTGTCCGCGAGCTCCCTCGCAAAATCGAAATACTGCTCGACCAGCAGGATCGCGATGTCGCCGCGATTGCGCAAGTAGCGAATGGCGGCGCCGATGTCTTTGATGATCGATGGCTGGATTCCCTCGGTCGGCTCGTCGAGAACGAGGATTTTGGGCCGCATGACGAGCGCGCGGGCGATCGCGAGCTGCTGCTGCTGGCCGCCCGAGAGATCGCCCCCGCGCCGCCGCAGCATGTCTTTCAGCACCGGGAACAAGGAATAGACGTCGTCCGGCACGTAGCGCTCGCCGCGGTGAAGCGGGGCGAAGCCGGTCTCCAGGTTCTCCGCTACCGTGAGCAGCGGAAAGATCTCGCGCCCCTGCGGCACGTAACCGATGCCCATACGGGCGCGCTGCGACGAGCTGAGAGCGGCGATGCTCTCGCCGTCGAGCAGAATGTCACCGCGCGCGACCGGATGCTGGCCGACGACCGCGCGCAACAGGCTGGTCTTGCCGACACCGTTCCGGCCCAGCACGCAAGTGACCTTCCCCGGCTCGACGGACAGCGTGATCCCGCGCAGTGCCTGCGCGGCGCCGTAGTAGAGGTCGATGTTTTTCACTTCGAGCATGTTTCGACCCGAGGCCGCGTGCATTTCACCGCCCCAAATACACTTCAATCACGCGCTCGTTCGTGCTGACTTGATCAAGTGAACCTTCGGCAAGCACCGAGCCTTCATGCAGGACCGTCACGCGCACGCCGAGCTCGCGCACGAAGCTCATGTCGTGCTCCACGACGATGACGGTGCGATCACGGTTAATCTCGCGCAGAAGTTCCGCCGTCTGATGCGTCTCAGCGTCCGTCATGCCCGCGGCCGGTTCGTCGACGAGCAGGAGCTTCGGCTCTTGCGCAAGCAGCATGCCGATCTCGAGCCACTGCTTCTGACCGTGCGAAAGACCACCGGCGATCCGATTGCGGTGTTCGGCAAGACGCACCGTTCCGAGTATCGCGTCGATGCGTGCGCGCTCCTCTTCGCTCTCGCGCCAGAAGGCGGCCGCTCGTGCATGCCGATCGGCGGCCAGCGCAAGGCGAAGGTTGTCGAGCACGGTGTGATATTCGAACACCGTCGGCTTCTGGAATTTGCGGCCGATTCCGAGATTGGCGATTTCCGCCTCGTCGCGACGCGTCAGATCGATGGTTCCCTCGAAATAGACTTCCCCCTTGTCGGGCCGCGTCTTGCCGGTGACCACGTCCATCATCGTGGTCTTGCCGGCGCCGTTGGGGCCAATGATCGCGCGCATCTCGCCGGATTCGACGACAAGCGAGAGCTCGTTGAGCGCCCGGAAGCCGTCGAAGCTGACGGTCACACCGTCGAGGTAAAGAAGCGCGCTGGTGAGCTCTGCCATCGTGCTACTCCGCGGCCTGCCGTTCAGGGAGCGAACCGTTTGCAGCCGGGCTGCTGCCTTCGCGCCCACGCAATTGCGCGATCCAGTCCGCGAACGTGCCGACAATTCCCTTCGGCAGGATCAGCGTCACGAAGATGAAGAGTGCGCCGAGAGCAAACAGCCAGTAGGGCGCGAGCACACCGGTCGTGAACGCCGTCTTCGCGTAGTTCACAAGCACGGCGCCGAGCGCGGCGCCGACAAGAGTGCCGCGGCCGCCGACCGCAACCCAGATCACGATCTCGATGGAATTCGCCGGGGCGAACTCGCTCGGATTGATGATGCCAACCTGCGGCACGTAGAGCGCGCCGGCGATGCCCGCAAGACACGCGGAGAGAACGAAGGCGACGAGCTTGTAGTTCTCGACGCGGTAGCCGAGGAAGCGCACACGCGATTCCGCGTCGCGGATCGCGACCAGCACCTTGCCAAACTTGGATTTCACGAGCCACTGACACACGATAAATCCGAGCGCGAGTGCAATCGCCGAGCACGCAAACAGCGCCGCACGCGTAGTCGGTGCCTGCACGTTGAAACCGAGGATGTCCTTGAAGTCGGTAAGACCGTTGTTGCCGCCGAAGCCAAAATTGTTGCGGAAGAAACCGAGCATCAGCGCGAAGGTGAGCGCCTGGGTGATGATGGAGAGATAGACGCCGGTGACGCGTGAACGGAAGGCGAACCAGCCGAACACGAAGGCGAGCGCGCCCGGCACAAGCGCGACCATGAGTGCGGCGTAAACGAACCAGTTGAAGCCGTACCAATAGACGGGCAACTCCGGCCAATTCAGGAACACCATGAAGTCGGGCAGGATCGGATGCGCGTATACGCCGCGATTACCGATCTGCCGCATCAGATACATGCCCATCGCATAGCCGCCGAGCGCGAAGAACGCGCCGTGGCCGAGCGAGAGAATTCCGGCGTAACCCCAGATCAGGTCGACGGAGATCGCGAGCAATGCATAGCAAAGATATTTTCCGAACAACGGCACGACGTGGTTCGGGACGTGAAGCAGCGACGAGGACGGCACGAACAGATTGAGCACCGGCACGAGGATCGCGAGACCCAGCACGATCACGAGGAAGATCGTCGCACGGCCGTCGAGGAGGCTGAGGATGAAGGGACGCTTCATCGAGGCGCTCCATTCTCCGCTGTCATCCCGGACGCGCTGCAGCACGGAGCGCGCAAGCGCGAAGTGATGCAGCGCTGATCCGGGATCGCGCGCCACAATTCTGAGCTCGATCCCGGGTCTGCAGCGCGCCGCCATAGCGCGTCGAAGACGCGCGTAAACGCGCTTATGGCGCTGCGCTGCGCCGGGGATGACAGATACTCTCTCACGCCTCCACCGCTCGGCCCTTGAGCGCGAACAGGCCGCGCGGGCGCCTCTGGATGAAGAGAATAATCAGCACGAGCAGCAGGATCTTGCCGAGCACGGCGCCGGCGTAGGGCTCGAGCAACTTGTTCGCGATGCCGAGGCTCATGGCGCCGACAAGAGTGCCGAACAGATTGCCAACGCCGCCGAACACGACGACGAGAAAACTGTCGATGATGTAGCCCTGACCGAGATTGGGAGAGACGTTGTCGATCTGCGAGAGCGCGACGCCGGCCATGCCGGCGATGCCGGAGCCGAGGCCGAAGGTGAGTGCGTCCACGCGGCTCGTGCGAATGCCCATGTTCGCCGCCATGGCGCGGTTCTGCGTGACCGCACGCATCTCGAGGCCAAAGCGGGTGAAATACAGCACAAGCAAGAGCGCCCCAAAGACCACGAGCGCAAATACGAAGATGTAAAGCCGATTGTAGGTGATCGAGAGCTGCCCAAACTCGAACGAACCCGCCATCCACGACGGCGTGCCCACCTCACGATTGGTCGGGCCGAAGGTGGTGCGTACGGCCTGCTGCAGAATGAGCGACAGACCCCAGGTGGCGAGCAACGTCTCGAGCGGGCGCCCATAGAGAAAGCGGATGATCCCGCGTTCGACCGCGATGCCGACCGCGCCCGACACCAGGAAGGCAAGCGGAACCGCGATCGCCAACGACCAGCCGAACAGCTCCGGATTGTTGGCGCGGATCCACTCCTGCACGACGAAGGTGACGTAGGCGCCGAGCATCACCATCTCGCCGTGCGCCATGTTGATGACGCCCATGACGCCGAAGGTGATGGCAAGCCCGATGGCTGCGAGCAGCAACACCGAGCCGAGCGAGAGGCCGTAGACGACATTTTGTCCGGCCGCCCAGACCACAAGGTCGCGCTCGATCGTGGCGATGGCGTTGACTGCGGCTTCCTGCAGCGCGGGCGGCGCATCGGCCGGCAACGAGCGCAGCAGCGCGATCGTATCCTGGTCGCCACGCGAGGCGAGGGTCGCGACGGCGGCCATGCGGTCGGCGGGCGCGGCGTCCGCCTTGACGAAAATGATGGCCGCCCGCGCCTGCTCGAGCGCCCGCTTCACCTCGGGATCGGTTTCCTTGCCGAGCGCCTCGGCAACGCCGTCGAGCGCGCCCGCGTCGCGCGAGCGGAACACCGCTGCAGCGGCGGCAAGGCGCTTTTGCGGATCGGGCGCGAGCAAAGTCAATGAACCGAGCGCCGCCTGGATCGCCCGCCGCACGCGGTTGTTGAGGCGCACGGGCTCCAGGTTGGCGGGGGCGTTCGTTGCGACCTCGCCGCTGGCGGGATCGAGCAGTTTGCCGTCCTTGTCCTTGACGAAGACAGACTTGCTTTCCGCGTGGAACAGGAGCCGGCCGTCGGCCGCGGCCTCAACGATCACCTGCGCGTTCGGATGGCCGCTCGCGGCGATCTCGCTGATGGCTTTGTCAGTCTCCGAATAACTGTCGGCGGCGAAGCGCGCCAGCGCCTCGTCAAAGCCTGCGGCGCACGCGGGCGCCACGTTGACCAAGAGCGCAAACAGTCCGGCGATCAGGCAAAACAGGAGCGCGGCGCGGTTTCGCATCGTGGATCGATTTCGCGTTCTCTTTGTAGACCGGGCGGGAAGCTGCCTTCCCGCCCGGCCGGTTCAGATCAACCGTTAGGCGACGTGCGGCTTAGGAGCCACCGCACTTCTTGGTGATCTTATTGTAGTTGCCACACTTGAGCTCTTTCCAGTCGGCAATCAGGTCCTTCGAGCCCTCAAGATACGGCGACCAAGCCGCGCCGGGAACGAGGCCATCCGTTTTCCACACAACATCAAACTGCCCGTCGGCTTTGATCTCGCCAATGAAAACGGGCTTGGTGATGTGGTGGTTGGGCAGCATCTCGGAAACGCCGCCCGTGAGGTTTGGCACCTTCACGCCCACGACCGCATCGATGACCTTGTCTGGGCTCGTGGTGCCGGCCTTCTTCACCGCCTCGACCCACATGTTGAAGCCGATCACGTGCGCTTCCATAGGATCGTTCGTCACGCGCTTCGGATCCTTGATGAAGGTCTTCCACTTCGCGATGAACTCGGCGTTCTTCGTATCCTTGATGGACTGGAAGTAGTTCCAGGCGGCGAGGTGTCCGAGGAGCGGCTTCGTGTCGAGACCGGCGAGCTCTTCCTCACCGACCGAGAACGCGACAACCGGAATGTCGGTCGCCTTGATGCCCTGGTTGCCGAGCTCCTTGTAGAAGGGAACGTTGGCGTCGCCGTTGATGGTCGAAACCACCGCCGTCTTCTTGCCGGCCGATCCGAACTTCTTGATCTCGGCGACGATCGTCTGCCAGTCGGCGTGTCCGAACGGCGTGTAGTTGATCATGATATCGGCAGCCGCGACGCCCTTGGCCTTGAGGTAGGCCTCAAGGATCTTGTTCGTGGTGCGCGGATAGACGTAGTCGGTGCCCGCGAGCACCCAGCGCTGCACCTTCTCTTCCTTCATCAGGTAGTCGACCGCGGGGATCGCCTGCTGGTTCGGCGCCGCGCCCGTGTAGAACACATTACGTTCGCTCTCTTCGCCTTCGTATTGAACCGGATAGAACAGGATCGAGTTCAGTTCCTTGAAGACCGGGAGCACGGATTTCCGTGACACCGAAGTCCAGCAGCCAAAGACCGCCGCGACTTTCTCCTTGGTGATGAGCTCGCGCGCCTTCTCGGCGAACAGCGGCCAGTTCGAAGCAGGGTCGACGACCACCGCCTCGAGCTTCTTGCCGAGCAGACCGCCCTTCTTGTTCTGCTCGTCAATCAGCATGAGCATGACGTCCTTCAGCGTGGTCTCGCTGATCGCCATGGTGCCGGAGAGCGAGTGCAGAATGCCGACCTTGATGGTTTCCTGAGCGGCGGCGGGCGCCGCCGACAGCGCAAGCGCGATCGCGCCCGCACCAAGCAAGTTGCGAATGGCGGGCCCCCCCGCCGACGAAAATAGGTTCATGTGGAATTCTCCCTGCAGGCCAAAGGCGCGGTTTCCCCCGCGCTGAGACCGGTGTTGCAACGCACATGCCAGCAGGGCCGCGGGCGCGATTCGTTGTTTCGATTCAAAGCGGTGCGGGCGAGTGCCGAGCGTGAGCCCGAGTTAAAAAAACGGCAATCGTCTAACTCTTAGGCTACGTCGCTCCGGAAGCACAATATTTGTGCACACCGCCGATCAGCCAATGGCCAGCCCTATCCCCGCAAGCGCTACTACGGCGCCCGCGGTGCGCAAGCCGCGTGAACGGCAAAGTGGCTCAATGCGGCCGATGCCGAGCCCGGCGGCGACGCCAAAACCGTGGATGGCCGCCGTAGCCACGGCAAACCCGATCACGTAGGGCGCGGCCGCCGCCTGGGCGGGCAACTCCGCACCATGCGCGTATCCATGGAAGAGCGCGAGAAACCCTACGTACGCCATCGCCAGCGACGCCGGCATGCCGAGCGCAAATGCGACGGGAAGCGCGATCGCGACGACCGAAAGGGCGACCGCCAGCTCGACACCGGGTACTTCGACGCCTGAGATGCCAAGCGACGCCCCCGCGATCATCATCGCGACGAACGCACCGGGAACCAATGCAATCGTCCGGCCGCCCGACTGGGCCGCGAACAGGCCAACCGCGAACATCGCGAGCAAGTGGTCGAGACCACCGAACGGGTGTGCGAAGCCGGAAGCGAAACTGTGCAGCGATCCGGCGCCGGTATGTGCGTAGGCAGGGTCCGCGATCAGCAGCCCGATCGAAATGCCTAGGAGCGGTGACGTTGGTCGCATCGGCAAATCTCCAGATTCGGCGGTCGCGAAGATATTTTTTCGCCCGGCTTCGCGACCATGCAACACGCTTGCCAGCGATCGCCATCGAAGCGCCGACGTGCGGCCTCATTGATGCCAGGAAAATTCGGAGAAAGGAACCGCGAGGTGACGAACGCCCGGCGGTTTGGTTTCGCGTACACGGGTCACGACCCGGACGCATCCAAGCGGGGCATCGGGGTCCGAGGTCATGTTGCGTCATCTTGCGACGGCATTTGTCTGTGCCGTGTTCACACTCATCGATCTTCCCGCCTTCTTCGACCTGACTTCGGACCACTCGCGTCCGGTCGCATCGGCGACGACCGACCCGAACCCTCCGCGAATCTACGGAAAGGTTCAACCGGTCGGCCGGAGCGAGCAGTTTGCCGCATTCGCGGCAGCCGATCCTGTTCCGCCTCGCTGGTCGATACTGCTGGGCCACCCCGCGGCGCCGAAAATCTTCTCCGCGTTCGATCCCCAAATCTATCGGAGCGGTCGCGTGGGCGAGCCGCTGTCGACGGACGAGATCTGCGAGGTCGTCGAAGAAGTCGCAGCCGAGCACGACATTCCGGTTCCGCTGTTCGTGCGGCTGATCTGGCAGGAAAGTCGATTCCGCAATGAAACGGTGAGCCGCGCGGGCGCACAAGGTATCGCGCAATTCATGCCGGAGACGGCCGCGGAGCGCGGACTTGACGATCCGTTCGATCCGCTCGAGGCGCTGCCGGCTTCGGCGCATTTTCTGCGCGAGCTGACGGAACGCTTTGGCAACTTCGGCCTCGCGGCCGCTGCGTACAACAGCGGACCGCAACGAGTAAGGAAATGGCTCGCCGGACGCGCGCGGCTGCCGAAGGAGACTCGCGACTACGTGCTGCGCATCACGGGTCGCGACGCGGAGCATTGGGCCAGGGCGGCGCGCGCACGTCCACGACCCGAGGCGCTCGCCGTGCAGGCCTGCGACGTGCAGCCGATCAACGCCGCATTACAGGTCACTGCGCGAAGCCGGCGCTGACGCACCGCGGTTCCCCGCCAGAATTCATGATGAATGCAAGTTCCTCACGGAACCTGCTCCGTTTTGCTGCGGCGCCTCATTGACGCCAAGAACATTGTGATTTGAAGCGGCCACGGGGTGACGACGACCTGACGGTTTGGATCGGGTCCCGGGGGAGCGGCTCGGGCACGTCCAAGCGGGGACATTCGGGGTCATTGTATGTTGCGTCGCCTCGCGACCGCGCTCGCTTGCGTACTCTTTGCCATCTCACCCAATCTGCCCGGTCCACAGCCCAAATCGGCACCTTCTCCGAAGTCCGCCACACCAAGCGCGGCCCGGCCGGATGACATCGCCACGGAAGCGGCCGAAAAACCATCGCCACCGCGCGATACGCGCGGCAATCACAGGTACCTGGAGGCCGTGGTGGCCCGCCCCTCGGTCGGCGATCAGGTTTCGGCGATGGGACCATCGATCGAAGCAGCCATTGGAAGCGAGAGCGACGCGAAAATCGAAATGCGTCGCCAGCAGGTCACTCCGTCACGGCCGCTCACGCGCGAATCGATTTGTCAGGTTGTGAGCGAGGTCGCGCAGGAGAACAGTCTTCCAGCGCCATTGTTCAAACGCCTCATCTGGCAGGAAAGCCGCTTCCGGTCCGACGTTGTAAGCCGGGCCGGCGCAAGGGGCATCGCGCAGTTCATGCCGGGCACCGCCGCCGAACGCGGACTCAAGAATCCGTTCGATCCGATTCAGGCACTGCCGGCGTCCGGCGCGTTTTTGCGGGACCTGATCGGGCAATTCGGCAACTTTGGTCTTGCCGCGGCCGCCTACAACGGCGGCCCTAGTCGGGTTAGCCGCTGGCTCGCCGGTAAAGGCGGATTGCCGAGCGAGACGCGCAACTACGTTGTTCAAATCACGGGACGGACCGCCGAACATTGGGCGGAGGGTTCGGTGCGCGCCGAGCCGCATCCGGAAGCTGTCGATGTCAAGGGCTGCGAAGTGCAGCCGCTTCGGGCGGCTGCCGAATTGCAGAATACCAAACGGGTGGATGCCGACAGTCCGTCGCCCGTGAACGCCGTCGGGCGCGTCGCCGCGACCTGGATCGCATTGCTCACGGGCAACTGGTCGCAGCAGCGCGCTCAGTCCGTCTATGCGAGCCTGCAGAAGAAGTATCCGAAGGTTTTCGCCCGACGCTCGCCGACGGTTCGTGTTGCGAAGTCCCCGGGGAAGCGCTCGGCGCCGAAGACGGTCGTGCGTCTCGTCGCGGAGTCCCGCGCTGAGGCCGAGGAGCTTTGCAGACGACTGCGCGAGGTGGGAGGCAGCTGCACGGTCCGGAAGGATCCGACCTGATCCTCTGAGGACCGAGTCAGGCACGCTTCAGAGCGCCGGAAAGACGCTCGAGCGCCTTGTCCAGGGTGGCGTCGGTCTTGGCGAAGCAGAAGCGGACGACGCTTCGCACCGGCTCTTCGGCGTAGAAGGCAGAGACCGGGATCGCGGCGACGCCGTGCTCGGTCACGAGACGCTTACAGAACGTCTCATCGTCGACGTTCAATCCGAGCGGCGCAAGATCGATACTGACGAAGTAACTCGCCTGGCTCGGCAGCACCGGAAAGCCGATCCTTTTCAATCCAGCACTGAACCGGTCGCGCGATCGCTGAAAACTTGCGCGCGACTCCTCGAAATAGGAATCATCCTTGCCCAGGCCGTAAGCGACAGCCGCTTGCAGGTTGGGCGGGGTCGTGAAGGTGATGAACTGGTGCGCCTTCGCGAGCACGCGCATGATCTTGGGTGCGGCGCAGACGAAGCCGACCTTCCAGCCGGTGAGCGAGAAAATCTTTCCGGCCGAGCCGATCTTCACGGTCCGCTCGCGCATGCCCGGCAGCGTGATCATCGGGATGTGCTTGCGGCCGTCGAAGATCACGTGCTCCCAGACCTCGTCGACGACGATGATGCTGTCGTGCGCCATGCAAAAATGGGCGAGCAGCGACAGCTGTTCCGCGCCGTAAACGGTGGAGGTCGGGTTGAGCGGATTGTTGAAGAGGACGACCTTGGTGCGCGGCGTGAACGCCTGCGCCAACATTTCCTCGTCGAAACGCCAGTCCGGCGGCTTTAGACGAACGAGTTTCGGCACGCCGCCGGCACGCAGCACGAGCGGCAAGTACGCGTCGTAAAGCGGCTGAAACAGCACCACCTCGTCGCCGGGCTCGATCAGCGCAAGCATGGCGCCAGCGAGCGCCTCGGTTGCGCCGGACGTGATCATCACTTCAGATTCAGGATCCAGCGTGAGGCCGTGCCAGTGCCGGTAATGGGCGGCGACGGCGCGACGCAACTCCGGAAGCCCCATCATAGGGGGATATTGATTCCAACCAGAGATGACGGCTTCCGCCGCCTTCTTGCGGACGTCCTCCGGACCCGGATCGTCGGGAAACCCCTGACCGAGATTGACCGCGTCGTGCTCGTGCGCGAGGCGCGACATCACCTCGAATACCGAGGTCTCGATATTGGCGAAGATCGGGTTCATGCAACGCAATGGACGCAGGCGGCGCGCTGCTTGCGTCAGGTCTTCACGTTCAGATCGAGCGTGATGTTGACGTTGTTCTTCAGCGCCTTCGACACCGGGCAGCCGTTCTTGGCGCCCTCCCCGATCTCGCGCACTTTCGCGGCGTCGGCGCCCGGCGCCTCGATCGTGCAGCTCAGCGCGCTCCCGGTGATGGCGAAGCCGCCGCCCTGAGCCGGAAGAATCTCCACCACCGATTTTGTATCGATCGACTTGGCACTGATGTTATTGCGGCTCAAGCCAACGCTAAACGCCATGCTGAAGCAGGCGGCATGCGCCGCCGCAATCAACTCCTCAGGTGTGGTGCCGGGGCCGCCGCCTTCGAAGCGTCCCTTTGCATTGTAGGACGCGTCCTTGAACAGGCCGGTCCCGGCTGTGATCTTGCCGGCGGCGCCTTCCCAGCGTGCTGTGGCAGTGCTTTTCATCGAGGTTCCTCCTCGTGCCCGCGCGGACGAACCATGCCCCAGGCTGAGGAACCGCGCCAGCAGCCGTCAGTGACTCATATGCTGCGGCTGGCCGCCCATGGCCTCAACGACGAATTCGACCTCGATTGCGCCTGCCTGCTCGAAGGTCAGCGTCGCCTTGAATCGGTCACCCTTCACGAGCGGACGCTTGAGATCGACAAACATCAAATGCAATCCGCCGGGCTCAAACTTCATGGTGAAGCCCGGCGCAATCTCGACGCCCCGCGGCAGTGGCCGCATTTTCATGACGCCGTCCTGCATCGCCATCTCATGGATTTCCGCTCGGCCGGCCAAATCTGGCGATACGGAAACGGAAACGAGCCGCTCCGGATTCGACCCACGATTCTCGATCACAAGGTAACCGGCGGCAACCGGAGCTCCGTGCGGCGTCGCGCGCGACCAGGGATGATCGATCAGGACCGACCCTTTCTCGAACTCGTGGGCGCTAGCCGCAGATGCAATCGCGACAAAGGCGAAAGCGAACAAGAAAAGGAGACGGACCGCCGTACGCATGCATTGTCCTCCAGGCCGGATGCCAGGGCGCTCCACTTTTACTCCTCCAGTGGAACAACTTCGGGGCGGCCAATCGGCGCAGCCGTGCCGGTGCGCGACGCCGCGTCCATCAAAGCGACCAGGCCCTTGAGGATCTCGATCGGGCGCGGCGGGCAGCCAGGAATGCGCAGGTCGACCGGCACCGCTTCGCTTACGGCACCGACGCACGCGTAGCTGCCCGCGAACAGGCCGCCGGTGCACGCGCAATCGCCGAGCGCGACCACCCATTTCGGGTCGGGGGTGGCGCGCCACGTTCGCTCGAGCGCAATGCGCATGTTGCGCGTGAGCGGACCGGTGACGAGCAACACATCGGCGTGGCGGGGCGACGCGACGAACTTCAGGCCGAAGCGTTCGAGGTCATACACCGGGTTGTTGAGCGCGTGGATTTCCAGCTCGCACCCGTTGCAGGAGCCGGCATCGACCTCGCGGATCGCGAGCGAACGGCCAAGCACACGACGCGACAGATCGTCGAGGATCTTCATCAACTCCTGTACCGCTGCGCCGTCCGCGCCCGGCCCGTGGATGGTCACGGGGCTGCTGACAAGGGAGCGAAGCAAGAGTGTGCGCATCAGAGGTCGTGACCCGAGTACGAGCAGTTGAAGGACTTATTGCAGAGCGGAAAGTCGGCGACGATGTTCCCTTCGACGGCGGCCTCCAGCAGCGGCCACTGGAACCAGCTTGGGTCGCGCGGGTGACAGCGCGCGACGGTACCGTCGGCCGCCAGCCGCAAATACACGAGCACGTCGCCACGGAATCCCTCGACGATGCCAAGGCCTTCGCGCTGCGGGCTTGCGGCCGGCAGCTTGGCGCGCACGTCGCCGTCCGGCAGCGTGTCAATGATCTGACTGACGAGCGAAATGCTCGCCGCGATCTCGTCCGCCCGAACTCGTAGACGGGCGTCCACGTCGCTTGCGCTATAGCTCGCGACCACGAACGACAGACTGCCGTACGGTGCGTAGGCGAGATCGCGCCGCGCATCGAAATCGCGGCCAGCGGCGCGGCCGACGTATCCGCCCGGGGCAAATCGGCGGACGAGATCAGGCGCGACAATACCGGTCGTCACCGTCCGGTCGAGCAGCGAGGTCGTCCCGTCGTAGAAGTCGTAGAGCTCGCGGAAGCGCGGGCCGACCTCGGCGACGAGCGCGCGGAGGCACGCAACGCCCTCGCCGGTCAAGTCGGCGGTCACGCCGCCTGGGGTGATCCGGTCACGCATGAGGCGGTGGCCGAAGCAGAAGTCGGCCGCCTGCAGCGCCCGCTCGCGCAGAATGCCGCAGTGAGCATGGATCAGCGCGAACGAGGCGTCATTGCAAATCGCACCGAAATCGCCGAGATGGTTTGCGATCCGCTCCAGTTCCGCCATCAAGGCTCGCAGATGCTCAGCGCGCGGCGGTGCTTCGACGCCGAGCGTCATTTCGGCGGCGCGCGCGAAAGCAAACTGATAAGCGACCGTCGAGTCGCCCGACACGCGGCCGGCGAGCTGCGCTGCATGTTCGAGCTTCGCCCCCGCCATCAGCGACTCGACGCCCTTGTGAACGTAACCGAGCCGCTGCTCGAGGCGCACGATCGTCTCGCCGCTCGCTGTGAAGCGAAAATGCCCGGGCTCGATGATGCCCGCATGCACGGGTCCGACCGGAATCTGGTGCAACCCTTCGCCTTCCGCCGGCAGGAATTCGTACGACGCCTGCCTCCTTGCCGCGGACCTTGCGCCGAGGGGCACGCCGATTTCGAACGCACCGTGATCGAGCCAAGGGCGTGTGTCCTTCAGCCCTTCTGGCTCGTAGCCGAACAGATCACGGATCGCGCGCTCGAGCCGGATCGCGGGCGCGTGGTGCGCCCCGACCGAAGGATAACGTCCGTTTTCGACCGCCACGGCGAGCATCTCGACCGCGCTCGTGTCCGGGTCGTGCACGATCATGTGCACCCGGCCCTCGTCGCCGAACAGCGCAAGCAGCTCGCCTTCGCCGCGGCCGAGCGCCTCGGCGAAGGCCTGCCAGGTGCGCGCATCAATGTTGCGTAGGGCGGTCATCGTCTATCCCAGCAGCCGAGCGATCTGCTCGAACCATTTTGCGACCGGCGGCGGAATCCAAAGTCCGGCGACGAGCACGATCGCGAGATGCAAGTAGATCGGAACGAGCGTCGCTTTCGTCGGCTCCGACCGTCCGGCCGGCTCCCCGAAAATGACCCCCTGAAGCCGCCAGACCAGGGCGCCAAAGGCGACGAGCAGACCAAGCCCGAGCGGCAGCGCGAGGAGCGGTTGGCGCGCGAACGTGGATGTGGCGAGCAGGAACTCGCTGGCAAAGACGCCGAAGGGCGGCAACCCGGCGATTGCCACCACGCAGAGCGCGAAGGCCGCCGCGAGCGTCGGATGGCTCACGGACAACCCGCGGATATCGGCAAAGCGCTGCGTGCCTTTCGCCTGGGCGATGTGCCCAACGGCAAAGAAGATCGCGGATTTCGTGAGCGAGTGCATGGTCATGTGCAGGAGCCCGGCAAAGTTCGCGATCGGCCCGCCGATGCCGAATGCGAAGGCGATGATGCCCATGTGCTCGATCGAGGAATAAGCGAAAAAGCGTTTGATGTCGCGGCGCCGATACAACATGAAGCCCGCGAACAGGAGCGAGACAAGGCCCATGATCACCATAAGTGGGCCGGGCGTCACCGCGTCCACATTCGCCGCAAGCAGCACCTTGAAGCGAAGGAGGGCGTAGAGCGCGACGTTGAGGAGCAGTCCCGACAGCACAGCCGAAATCGGCGTCGGGCCCTCGGCGTGGGCGTCGGGCAACCAGGCATGCAGCGGCACGAGACCGGCCTTCGTCCCGTAACCGAGCAGCAGGAACACGAAAGCGATGTTGAGAAGCGCCGCGTCGAAATCGGCCGAGCGCGCGATCAACACGGTCCAGACCATCGCGTTCAGCCCCTCGCCCACCACCGGCTGGGCCGCGAGGTAGACGAGGATCGTGCCGAAGAGTGCGAGGCCGATGCCGACGCTGCCAAGGATGAAATATTTCCACGCCGCCTCGAGCGCCTCGTGCGTGCGATAGATGCCGACCATGAGCACCGTGGTCAGCGTTGCGAACTCCACCGCCACCCACATGAGCCCGATGTTGTTCGCAATCAGCGCGAGGTTCATCGAGAACATCAGCAGCTGGTACATCGCGTGATAGAAGCGCAAATAGGTGGGCGTGAGCCGGCCGATTTCCAGTTCGTGGGCGATGTAGCTCGCACTGAACACGCTCGTCGTGAAGCCAACGAACGTCGTCAACACGATGAAGATTACGTTGAGGTCGTCGACAAGGAGATAGGGACCGGGCTGGGGGCGTGCGAACAGGAGTGTCGATGCCGCTCCGAACGTGACGAGTGTTGCGAGCACATTGAGTCGCGCAGTAATCCAGTAGCCGGGCAAGGCGGCGACCACCGCAGCGCTCGCGGCCGGAACAACCAGGAGCGCGGCGAGCGCGATGTCGGGCGTCGGCATGATCATGGCCGGTCGCCCCGGAAACGATCGAGGGCACCGACGTCCACCGTGTCGAAGCGCTCGCGGATACGGAACAAGAAGATGCCGATGACGATAAATGCGATCAGAACCGAGAACGCGATCGAGATTTCGACAACGAATGGCATGCCTTTGGCGCCGGTCGCGGCGAGGATCAGCCCATTTTCAAGCGACATGAAGCCGACGACCTGGCTCACGGCGTTTCGGCGCGTCACCATCATGAGGAGCCCGATCAGCACTACTGACAGCGAGAAGGCGAGGTCCTCGCGCGCGAGCGGGTCGGCGCCCGACGTCACCTTCAGCATCACCACCATGGAGAGCGCGACAAGCCCTATCCCGGCCAGCATTGTCAGCCCAATGCCGCCGACGGTCTCTATCTCGCGGTGGATACCGAGCCGCCGGATGATCCGATGCAAGACAACGGGGATGATGACGCCCTTGAACACGAGCGCAATCAGCGCAGTGATGAAGAGTTGCGGTGCGCCCTGGGCGTAGGCCTGCCAGGCGACCGAGAGTGCGAGCACGACGGCGTGCAGCGCGAACACGTTGAGCAGGGCGGAAAGCCGGTCCTGATAAAGTTGAATAATGCTCACGAGCACAAGCGTGCCGGCGAGCAGATGCGCGATGTCGAAGTAAAGTCCGCGCATCAGAAGGTCCCCGAGACGAACCGCAAGAGCGTGCCAAGGAGGCCCAGCATCAGCGCAATGCCGAGAAACTCGGGGACGCGGAACACGCGCATCTTCGCAATCGAAGTCTCGAACAACGCGAGTGCGAGACCGCCGCCGGCGAGCTTGAGCATGTAGAGAGCGAGCCCGGCAAGCGTTGCGAGCGGTCCCGAGTCCGGCACGGCCACGCCCCAGGGCACAAAGATGCAGACGATCAGCGACACGTAGAGCAACAGCTTCAGCATCGCCGCGAGATCGATCAGCGCGAGATGCCGGCCGGAATATTCCAGCACCATGGCCTCGTGCACCATGGTGAGCTCGAGGTGGGTGGCGGGGTTGTCGACCGGGATGCGCGCGTTCTCGGCGAGCGCAACAAGCACGAGCGCGATGAGCGCGAGGGCAAGCGATGCGCGGAGGCCCACCTCCGGCATCTGCATGATCAGCGCGATCGTCGAAAGCTGGGTCGAACCGGCGATCAGCGCGAGCGTAAAGACGATCATGATCATCGCGGGTTCGGCGAGGGAGGCGATCATCACCTCGCGCGATGACCCGATGCCGCCGAAGCTCGTGCCGATATCGAGCCCGGCAAGCGCCAGAAAGAAGCGTGCGCTCGCGATCAACGCGATGATCGCGATGAGGTCCGCGGACCAGCTGAACATCAGTCCGGCGGCAAACGTCGGCACCAGTGCCGCGGCCACCCAGGTCGCCGCGAAGACCATGTAGGGCGTCACGCGAAACAGCCAGGAAGCGTTGTCCGCCAGCACCACCTGTTTTCCGAGCAGTCGCGCCAGGTCGTAATACGGCTGCAGCAACGGCGGGCCGCGCCGCCGCAACAGCCGCGCCTTCACCACCCGTACGAATCCGGTGAGCAGCGGCGCGAGGGCGAGCACGATGAACATCTGCACGCCTTGAATGAGGAGATCGCCGATCAGGGCCATAGCGCGATCACCAGGAGCAACGTGACCAATGCACCAAAGACGAAAGCGAGATAGCGGCGGATGGTCTGGAACTGTAGTGGGTTGAGACGATCGGCCGTGCGTGTCACAGCGACCGCGACCGGCGCGTAGAACCATTCCCAGATCAGGTCGCGCATGGAGACGGCGATGCTCGCCGCGCGCAAGTCGCCGGGCGGCGGCATGTCGACGACGTCGCGTGCCCGGAACACAAGCGTCCCGTACACGCGCCGGATCGGCTGCGCGAAACTGGACGCGGTGTACTGCGTGGCTGTGCTCGGCTCCGGATAGCCGCAGTCCCACGCAGGACCGCGGCGGATGGCGTTCGATGCGAACCGATGAATCGCGTAGACCGCGGCGTAAGCGGCGAAGGCAATGAACAGGAAGAGGACGAGGCCATTGTATGAGCTGCGGCTCTCGGCGATTGGCACGATTGAGAGCCACGGAAGGGCGGACTGCACCGGCATGCGCGCCCCGACCATGAGATCCACGGCAGGCGAGAGGACGTCGATGAAGACGCCCGGGAAGATCCCGGCAATGAGACAGAGGACGGCGAGCGCGCCCATGGCCGCGAGCGAATGGCGGTCGGTTTCGACCGCGTGTTCGGCCTGCGGTGTGCGCGGACGGCCAAGGAACGTGATGCCGAATGCCTTGACGAAGCAGGCAGCGGCGAGCGCCGCGGAGAGCGCAAGCAACGCGCCGACTGCCGGGATCGACAGCTTCATTCCCCAGTCGGGCAACGCGGGACTGAGCAGGATCGCCTGGAAGGTGAGCCATTCGGAGACAAACCCGTTCAGCGGCGGCAGCGCAGAGATCGCGACGCAACCTACGAGGAACGCGAATGATGTCGCCGGCATCCGGTGAATGAGCCCGCCCAGATGCTCCATGTCGCGTGTGCCGGTCGCGACCTGCACCGCGCCGGCGCCGAAAAAGAGCAGGCTCTTGAAGATGCAATGGTTGAATACGTGGAAGACGGCGGCCGTCGCGGCGAGCGCCGCCGCGAAGTTCATGTTGTAGTGCTCAAAGGCGAGCGCGAGTCCCAGGCCGATATAGATGATGCCGATGTTCTCGACCGTATGGAACGCGAGCAATCGCTTCAGATCGTGCTGCATGAGCGCCGAAAGCACGCCCAGCACCGCCGTGATCCCGCCCATCGCAAGCACCACCGTGCCCCACCACCAGTCGGGCGTGCCGAGCAGATCAAACACGACGCGGATGAATCCGTAGACGGCAACCTTCGTCATGACACCGCTCATGAGCGCGGACACATGGCTGGGTGCGGCCGAGTGGGCCGGCGGCAGCCACGCGTGGAGCGGAACGAGGCCCGACTTCGAGCCGGTGCCGATCAGGGCGAGCAGCATGGCCGCGGTCGCGGCGAGCGGTCCGAGTTCGCGCGCGCGTATCGCGTCGAAGGCGTACGCACCCTCGCCGCCTGCAAGCACGCCAAAGGCGAAAAGCAGCGCCAGCGTACCGAATGCAGCCATCGCGAGATAGAGGAAACCAGCGTTCCGGTTCTCCTCGCTGCGATGGTGAACGACGACGAGCGCCCAGGACGACAGCGACATGAATTCCCAAGCGAGCAGGAAGGAGAACGCATCGTCGGCGATAAGAACGAGGTTCATGCCGAGCAGGAACAGGCAATAGAACGGCAATACCCTCGCCTGTTCCGACTCGTGGCGCGCGTACCCCGCGGCATAGAGGCTGGCGATCGCAGCGGCGAGATTTACGATCATCGAGAACGTGGCCGACAGCGCGTCCAAGCGGACGCGCATCCCGATGCCGGGAAGACCAAGCGGCAGCTGTGCCTCGAGCGGAACGCCGCGGGCGGCGGCAACCGCCGCCGACAACATCGCAATGCCAGCGATCAACGCCGCGAGGCTGTAGACCAGAAGCGGTCCGCGGTCGCGGCGTGCGAGCGGGAAAGCGGCTGCAGCCAGGATCAGGAGCGTGAACGCGAGAAAGCCCGCGTGAAACTCGACGTTCATCGCGAGCACTCGGCGATCTGCGCACCGCCCGGCCGACGCCCCCGACATGAACGGCCGCAACGGCCGCGGCCGCCGATCAGGCGGGGCAAAGCGCCTGCCCGCCGGCTCGAATCTCCGTGCGCCACCGCCCAGCCTCCGGATCGCAAAGAAGTGCGGTATCACACCGATTCTCGCCGGAGCAAGGTGACGCCGTGTCGCTTGGAAGCGCCGCGCCGCTGCATTTTCCGTCTTGTGGTGCAGTGCAGCGCCATTGAAAGCACAAGCGCCGTCCGCTATAGGAGCGCGAAACCAAACAACGAACTTCGCCCGGGCCGCCTGCATGACTCGGCCCGTTTAATTTGTCCCCAAGGCTGCGCGCCCCCCGAGTGGAGACCTCTTCATGTCCACGACCTTCGACACGGTCGCCAACATCATCGCCGAGACGTGCGACATCCCGCGCGATAACATCAAGCCGGAGAGCCACGCCATCGACGATCTCGGGATCGACAGCCTCGACTTCCTCGACATCGCGTTCGCCATCGACAAGGCATTCGGGATCAAGTTGCCGCTTGAGCAGTGGACCCAGGAGGTGAACGAAGGAAAGGCAACGACCGAGCAATACTTCGTCCTGAAGAACCTTTGCGAGCGCATCGACGAGCTGAAGGCGGCGAAGGGCGCCTGAGTCCCACACATGCGTATCGAGTATTTTATTATGGTCGACCGCATTCGCTCGCTGTCGACCAAGGACGGATTGGTCGTGTGCGAGGCCACCGTGCCGGTGGAATCGACGATTTATCAGGGGCATTTCCCGGGGCACCCCATCCTGCCAGGCGTGCTGCTCGTCGAGGCCATGGCTCAGACGGCCGGCTGGCTGATCCTCGCGCTGACCAAATTCGAACGGTTTCCCTTCCTGTCGATGATCAACGACGCGAAATTGCGCGATTTCGTAACGCCCGGTACCGAATTGGTGCTGGAAGCGAGACTTATGCATGAAGGGTCGGGTTTCGCGCGGACATCCAATCGCGTGCTCGCGGGCGACAAGGTGAAGTGCGAGGCAACCACGACTTTTCGCGTTCTCCCCTTTCCCACTCCCGTATTCAGGCAATCCGTGACCGCCCACGCTCTCCAGGTAGGGTTCCCTGCGGAGTACGTGACGAATGCCGGATGACAAGCGCGACGTCCTGATCACCGGAATCGGACTCGTATCTTGCCTGGGCGAGGGACTCGACGCGCATTGGAGCGGATTTGCCGCCGCGAAGCCAATCGTCGATGAAGCGAGCTTCGCGCCCTACGTTGTCCATCCGCTCGCTCCGATCAACTTCGATCAGCAAATCCCAAAAAAGGGCGATCAGCGGCAGATGGAACCATGGCAGCGGATCGGCTGCTACGCCGCGGGCCTCGCCCTCGACGACGCCGGAATCAAGGGCAATACCGAGATCCTGAGCCGCGTCGACATGCTGGTCGCCGCCGGCGGCGGAGAGCGCGACACGAACGTCGACGGACAGATCCTGACCGATCTCCGCAAGGCGGAGAACCCGGGCAAGCTTCTGAACGAACGTCTGATGAGCGACCTGCGACCGACACTCTCGCTCGCGCAGCTCGCCAATCTGCTTGCCGGAAACATCTCCATCGTATTCAATGTTGTCGGCTCGTCGCGCACGTTCATGGGTGAGGAGCTCGCCGGCGTCGATGCCCTGCGGATCGCCGCCGCCCGGATTTCCGCCGGACAAAGTGAAATCGGTTTCGTCGGCGGCGCGTACAATGCGCAGCGCAAGGACATCCTGCTGCAGCTCGCGTTCGGGCGCGAGGCGCTTGCGGCCCCTTACGCGCCGGTTTGGGCGCGGGCCGGCGACCACGCCGGGATTGCTGCGGGTTCCCTCGGCGCATTCCTTGTCATTGAATCGCGCGCACATGCCGAGGCGCGCAGCGCGAAAGTCTACGCCAAGCTCTCGCAAATCGCCGCGGATCGCTGCCGGCGCCACGTGGATTCGCTTGAAGCCGCGATTTCCCGGATGCTCGAGGGTGTGACGTCGCGCCTCGCCAGTGGCAGCAGCGCGGTGCTATCTTGTGCGAGTGGTGCCGCGCCTGCGACTCGGGCGGAGCAAAGTGCGCTCGGGAGGCTCGGAAAAATCCCGGTGCGTGCGACAGGCTCCGTAGTGGGTCACGGGGTCGAGGCGGTGTTTCCGCTGAACGTCGGCCTTGCGGCGCTCGCGGTTTCGCGCGGCAGCCTTTGGCCGCCGCTCGACACGACAGGGTTCGAGCACCCGTGGTCGGGGAAATTGAGTCGGGTCCTTGTGACCGGCATCAGTCCATGGCGGGGCGAAGGATTGGCTCTGGTCGAGGCGGTCTGAGGGAGGGGGCGATGAGCAAGAATCTGCGGGATCATCGGGATCGGCCGATCGTCGCCGTCACCGGTATCGGTATCGTCACGTCGCTTGGCATCGGCAAAGAGGACAACTGGCGCAAGCTCTCCGGCGGTGAGTCCGGCTTGCATGAGATCACACGCTTTCCGACTGAAGGCCTGCGCACCAAGGTTGCCGGTACCATCGACTTCATTCCGGCGGAGCCGCTTTGCGCACCCGCACTCTCGGAAGAGTTCGCGATGGTCGCAAGCGAGGAAGCGATCGGCGAAGCCGGCATCGGCAAGGTCGGTGATTTTCCCGGACCGTTGTTCGTAGCCGTCCCGCCCGTCGAAGTCGAGTGGCCGCAGCGGATCGAGATGGCGAGCGTGAGCAATTCGGACACGATCGGCTACGACGAGTTGATCCGGATCGCGACGACGGAACGCTTCAAGCCGTACTACGAGCGCTTCCTCTATCGCGGCACGACGGAACGGCTCGCAGAGCGGCTCGGCACCAAGGGCTCGCCCATCGCGCTTTCCACCGCGTGCGCGTCCGGCGCCTCCGCGATCCAGCTCAGCGTCGAAGCGATTCAGCGCGGGGAGAGCGATGTCGCGCTCTCGATCGGCACGGACGGCTCGGTCAACACGGAGGCGCTGATCCGCTTCGCACTTCTTTCGGCGCTTTCCACGCAGAACGACCCGCCACAGGGTGCAGCAAAGCCCTTCTCGAAGAACCGCGACGGGTTCGTCATGGCCGAAGGCGCGGCCGCCCTCATCCTGGAAAATATCGATCACGCGCGGGCGCGCGGCGCGAAGATCCTCGGCATCATCCGGGGCTGCGGCGAGATGGCGGATTCATTCCATCGCACGCGTTCGAGCCCGGACGCAAAGCCGATCATCGGCTGCATCAAGAATGCGCTGGCCGATGCCGGCATCACGGCTGAGGACGTTGACTACATCAATGCACACGGCACGGGCACGCCCGAGAATGACAAGATGGAGGCGAAGGGCGTCACTGCAGTGCTCGGCGACCGTATGCGCTCAGTCCCGATCTCGTCGAACAAGTCGATGATCGGACACACACTCTCGGCCGCCGGTGCGATCGAGGCGGCATTCTCGCTGCTTACGATTCAACATCAGCGCATTCCGCCCACCATCAACTACCAGCTGCCGGACCCGGAAATTCCGCTCGACGTGGTGCCGAACCAGGCGCGTGACGCCAAGGTGCGGCGCGCGATCTCCAATTCCTTCGGCTTCGGCGGGCAAAACGTGTGCCTGGTGCTCGCGGGCGAGCCGAATTGACGCCGGCTGCGCGATAATTTTTCCTCCCCTGCGGCCATTGGATTCCGCATGCGCGCGTTGCGTCTTGTTGGCGACCGGAAGCTGGAACTCGCTGAGGTCGAGGCGCCCGCGCCGCCGCCGCCCGGCGAAGTGCAGATCCAGACGCGGGCGATCGCGCTCAATCACATCGACGTATGGGGTTGGCGTGGCATGGCCTTCGCGAAGCGAAAATTGCCGGTCGTCGTCGGCGCGGAAGCGGTCGGCGAGATCGCAGCCGTCGGCGACGGCGTCACCGAGTTCGCTCCGGGCGGGCTCGTCGTGCCGTACGGCGCGCTGACGTGCGGGGTGTGCGCCGCCTGCCGCGCGGGACGCGATAACCTGTGCGAGAATGTGAACGGCCTCGCGGGCTTCCACATCGATGGCTACGCGCAGGACCGCTACAACTGGCCGGCGCGTCTCACGATCAAGGTGCCGCAGGGTGTTGCGGTCTCCGATGCTGCCTGTGCCCCCCTTACCTTCGCAACAGTCGAGCACATGCTGTTCGACAATGCGAAACTTGAGCCGGGCGAAACCGTGCTCGTGCACGCGGGTGGCTCGGGGATCGGGTCGGCCGCGATCCGGCTCGCCAAGGCGATCGGGGCGAAGGTCATCACGACCGTCGGCGACGATGAAAAAGCTGAGAAGGCGAAGGCCCTCGGCGCGGATCATGTCATCAATTACAGGACCGATCGCTTCGAGGGTGTCGTGCGCAAGATCACGCAGAAGAAAGGCGTCGACGTCGTGTTCGAGCACACCGGCGCCGAGACCTGGCAGGGCTCGCTGCTCTCGCTCAAGCGCGGCGGGCGGCTCGTGACCTGCGGGGCCACCTCGGGCCCGACCACGACCATGAACCTGATGCAGCTGTTCCAGCAGCAATACAAAATCTTCGGCTCGTTCGGCTTCACGATCAAGAACATCCGCACGAGCCTCGCGAAGATCGCGGACGGAATCCGCCCGGTGATCGATTCTGAGATCGCGCTCGGCGATTTCGGCGATGGCCTCGCGCGGCTTGAGAGCCGCCGCGTGTTCGGCAAGATCGTCGTGAGATTCTGAGCGTGACGCCGCGCGCACGCAGCGGATGGCGCTGGGAGTTTTTTCTATGGCGCAAACGTACGCGCACGCGGCTCGCGCCATATCTTGCGCCGTTCCGGCGGGTCACCGACTACGTCGTGGCGGGACTCACGCGCATGATCGTTCGCACGCTCGCCCGTCTCGACCCGGACGCATCATCGGATTTTGCGGGCACCTGGGCACGCTGGATCGGACCGTGGCTGCCACCGAGCCGCATCGGACGGGCGAATCTCCGCCTCGCTTTTCCGGAAAAATCCGCCGCGGAACGTGAGGAAATCCTCAAGGGCTGCTGGGAAAACCTCGGCCGTGTGGCGGGGGAATTCGTACACCTCGACAAGCTGTGGGAGTACGACGATGCGCGGCCCAACGCGGGGCGGATCGAAACCTTCAATGTCTCGCGCTTCATCGGGCTCTACACGGACAACAAACCGGCGTTGATCTTCTCCGCACATCTCGCAAACTGGGAGCTCGCCGCGATCGCGGGCCGCAAGTACGGGCTCGATTCAGCCGTGCTGTTCCGCCCGCCGAGCAATCCGTTCATCGCCGAGCTGATCCACGAGACCCGAGCGGATATGATGAGCCAGCTCGTGCCCACCGGCTCGGCGGCGGGAATGTTCATGGGTGCGGTGCTCGAGCGGGGCGGCCATCTTGCGATGCTCGTCGATCAGCACAGGAAACCTGGCACACGCGTGAACTTCTTCGGCCGACCATGCTGGGCGAACGTGACCGTCGCGCGGCTCGCGCGGCAGTACGATTGCCCGGTGCACGGTGCGCGCGTGATCCGTCTGCCGAAAAACCGCTTTCGTGTCGAGTTGACGCGCGCGCTCGCGCTCCCGCGCGACGCCGAGGGCATGATCGACATCAACGGCGCAATGCAGACGATCACCTCGGTGATCGAGGGATGGATTCGCGAGTATCCGGATCAATGGCTCTGGCTGCATCGCAGGTGGCGGGACTAGCAAACCTGCTTTCGAATTGTCTTCTTTGTCATCACCGGGCCGCCGCGCCCGGCGAGCGGAACGCGAGCCGCCTTTGGCGCGGCGAGACCCGGTGATCCACGTCCCTTCCCGTTTTGATCACCGGGTCTCGCAGCGTCAGCCGCTCCCGCGCTTCGCGCGTTCGCGGGACGCTGCGGCCCGGTGATGACGGAAAAATTGAGATACTCGCGGAAAAATGGTCCGGGCCGCCGCGCCGCGTGGCGGGGGCGCGACGACCCGGGGAGCGTCGCCTGCCGTACTCGTTACATGTCGGCCGGCGAAGGTGGTGCGAAGCGTCAGCCGCGCGCTTTGACGACCGCCGGTTGCTGCTTCTTGAAGTTCGCGATGACTGGAATGGCGCCAATGCCGCAGGTGAATGCGATCAATGCCGCCTCGTCATTGGTCAGCGGATTGGGGACCTTGACCTTAAGGTCTTCCCACTCCTTCTGGCTCATCCACTTGATTCCGCCGCCCTTGACGATCGAGGCGAGGATCAAACCTCCAGCCGAACCCATGATGCACGGCAAGAGGAAGCCCGGACTGGAGCTATGCGCGCTAGGCACAACTTTCGGATGGCAGCGGATATAGGCCGACGCAGGTGTGGCCAGGGAAGCGAACGCAAACGTAGCCGCGACCGCGGTCGCGGTGATTTTTACTCTGGTACTCATGACGCTCCTCACACAACAAAGGAGCGCCTACTCGTACGCGAACACGCACTCGTACTCGTACGCACGCTGCGACGCCCCTACGGGTTACACACAAATGGCCTCGCCGCGTATTAACCATACTTTAGGACGCATGGCTTTTCTGTGGCGGAAATAAGGCAGGTCCCGTTTTCTGCCGTATGTGTCGCAGTTTAACGGGGCGAATTGGGGCGGATGGGCCGAGATTCCTGCCCAAGGGGCCGGCTCGAGGCGCGGGCGCGGCCCTGTCTGCAGTCTCGCTCCCTCACCCTCTCAAGACGATGGCGGGCCGTCTTCGCGACGGACCTTGCCCGATACCTGAGATGTCAACCTCTCCGCGTGGACATGGCCCGCCACTGCACACAGAATGAGACATGCTGCTTTACCCACGCTCCAAGGATCGGCCATTTCACTACGGGCCGTTTCCTCTGGAGGCGCTTCCGCGCGACGAAGGAGTGATCGCGATCGAGACGGACCGCGCGCCGCGTCCGCTCGTGCCGGGTGCCGTCACAGGGCTGGACGATCCGCTGTCGCGGGTGGCCGATCATTACCGACAGATCTTTTCAAAGTTCATCGAGGGAACGCCGGCAAAGGGCAAGGCGCCCGTCCCCGACGATCTCGAGCGCCGGTCGGTCGATGTAAAGGGCGGCGCGTACTTCATGGACGCGAGCGGCGTCGGCATCTGCGAGATTCCGCGGAACGCGTGGATTGCCGGGGCGACCCCTCTCCCGCATGACTTCGCCGTCGTCGTCATGGTCGAGCATCCGCGCCGCCCCGAGGCGGATAATCTGGCACACGCGTGGACGCGCTCGGCCGCGGCGGCGACCGCCGACATGCGCGCCGCCGAAATCGCATGTTGTCTTGCCGAGTACTTTCGCCACATGGGGTTCTCGGCGCGCGCGCACATAGCCGGTAATACGTTGCTGGACAACGAGCGGCTCGGGGTGCTCGCCGGTCTTGCCGTACGCCGCAGCGCGTCGATCGATAACCCGTTCGTTGGCAGCGGGTTCTCGCTGGCCGCTGTGTCCACCGACTACGCGCTTGCGGTCGATCAGCCGCTGCATGCCCGCGCGCTCAAGGCAAAGGGTCTCGCGTACTGGTGGGGCATTAACGGCGGCCAATCCGGCCGCGAGCGCAACCGCCGGGCGCGGCGCGCGACCCACCTCAGCGCCTATCCGATGGAAACGGTGAAGCAGGTGGATCGCCCGACGACGCTGATCATCGACGATGAAGTCCCGCAGGTGCCGAAACGCGCCGCTTTCTTTCAGCGCGCACTGCATGGCGACCTCGGCAACAAGTCGAAGAAGGAGCGATCCAGATTCGCCTTCAAGACCCCGTTCTCGTTCGCCCTGTTTCAGCTCATTCGCGCGATGGTGCCGTTCCAGAACGGGGACGTAGCGCCTCGGACAATCGGGGCTTCGGGCGACCCGGCGGCCAATGCGAAAGCGATCAAGTCGCTCTCCTATTTTCTCGGTTCCGACCTCACCGGTATCTGCGAAATCCCGCGCTACGCCTGGTTCTCGCACAAGGAGGACGGCTCCAAGATCAAGCCGTACCATCGCTACGCCGTGGTGATGCTCGTCGACCAGGGCTACGACACAATGGAAGGCTCGAGCGGCGATGACTGGATTTCGGGCTCGCAATCGATGCGCTCTTATCTCCGCGGCGCGGAGATTGCTGGCGTAATGGCCGAGTTCCTGCGCGCCAACGGCTTCCCTGCCCGCTCGCAGACCAATGCCGACAGCGACGTGCTGCATATTCCCCTGATCCTCTGGGCCGGCCTCGGCGAATTGAGCCGGATCGGTGAGCTCGTGCTCAATCCGTTCGTCGGGCCACGATTCAAGTCGGTGGTGCTGACCACGGACATGCCGCTCGCAGTCGACAAGCCAATCGATTTCGGGTTGCAGACGTTCTGTGGCAATTGCCTGAAGTGCGCGCGCGAATGTCCCTGTGACGCCATCCCGTTCGGCGACAAGGTCATGTTCAACGGCTACGAGATCTGGAAGCCGGACGTCGAGCGCTGCACGCGCTACCGGCTCACCAATGCGCGAGGCTCTGCGTGCGGCCGTTGCATGAAGACCTGCCCGATCAACAAGGTGGTCGATGCCGACGGCGCGCTGCTGACGCGGGTGGCGAGCTGGCTTGGCGTCAACGCGATGTGGCTGAAGCCGTTGATGGTTCCAATCGCGACCTTCATGGACGACTGGCTCGCGAACGGAAAACGCAACCCGGCAAAGAAATGGTGGTTCGACCACGAGATCGTGGATGGCGTTGCGGTGACGCCAAAGGGCACGAACGCGCGCGACATCGACCCCGCGCGCAAGGTCGACCCGGCCAACCAGAAAATGGCGATCTACCACGCGAACATGATGCCGCCGCCGAATGAGCGCGGGCCGGTCGAGGTGGATCGAAAGGCGGCGATGGCGGCTGTGGGATTGCTCGAGACGCCGAGCCAGGCGCGCGCGCGCGTCGCCGCCGGGGTAGCCGGCCCAAGACACTATGTTCCGACGCCGCCGACCGAAAATGCGAGCGACGCGCCAGTCGCGGTGTCCGGGCCGTATAAGTAATTTCGGCACACGATTTCAAACAGCAGCGATCGGCTCCCATTTGTCATGCCCGGCCTTGTGCCGGGCATCCACGCCTTGCGACCGCGCGTTAAGGCGTGGATGGCCGGGACAAGCCCGGCCATGACGAAGCATTCTCACGGCGGAGCGCCCGCCGGAGGCCTGCAATTCTCCCACGCAAGCGAGGGGGACGGAGCGCCGAAAGGCGCAAAGTTCTTTTCTCGCGCCGCGCGCCGGGATGCGAACCCGTGCACGCGGACGCGCAACGCCTTCCGGCGCTCCATCGCGGCGTCTTAGCGGTCGGGAATGGATACCCTTTCCGCCTGTCCCGGGCCGCGCTTGCGTACGCGTGGCTCGCGCCACGCGCCGTCATAGCGAGCTCCTCGCACACGGCCCGTAGTAGCCGTGGGGCGGAGTCCCGGGACGCCCCGAGTGCGCGGACTACGTCGGCCCACGCGCGCAGGCGCCGCACCCGCTCCGTTCAGACGACGTCTCGCGAGAACGCCCCTCGGAGAGCGGGATACTGTGCATTTATTCCTATATTGCGGCAACAATTTGGCGCGCCTAGGCCAGCATAGGCCGGAGCCGCTGCAATGTCCGCCCGCCGTGCCGGCACCGGCGTCACCCCATCGCTCGCACACCAAGATACGCACCCTCCGCGATGTCGCTCCACTCCCGGATCGACGAGCGGAAGTCCATGTAGCTCGCGTATACCTTCTTCGCACGCTCGTCGCCGGCGCCGATGCCGGCGACCACCTCCTTGCTGATCTCGGCGAACGTCCGCAGGAGCGAGTCATCGAACCTGCGGATCTTGACGCTCGTCTCCGTGCGCAACCTGCGCAATGCACGCGCGTTGTTCGTGTTGAACTCCGCGAGTGAAGTGGCGAACTCGCTGGCGGCCGCAGCCTCGATCAGCTGGCGGTCGCCCTCATCGAAGCTCTCCCATACACGTCGGCTGATGCCGAGCGCGAGCGCACCGCCGGGCTCATTCCAGGACGGGTAGTAGTAAAAGCTCGCGACTTGGTGCAGGCCCATGGCCATGTCCATCCAGGGCCCGATCCATTCGCACGCGTCGATCGCACCGGACTTGAGCGCCGAGATGATCTCGGCACCCGGCACGAGCACAACCGTGGCGCCGAGCCGGCGGAACACTTCACCAGCGGGCGCGCCCATGCGGTAGCGCAGGTCCTTAAACGCGTCGATGGAACTCACTTCGCGCGTGAACCAACCGCCCATCTGCGATCCTGTGCTGCATGCCAGCAGCGGCTTGACGTCGAACTCGCCCGCGAGCGAGTCCCAAAGCTCCTGTCCGCCGCCGAAACGTACCCAGGCGAACAGCTCGTTCGCGGTAAAACCGAAAGGCACGCCGGAAAAGAAATGGAAAGCCGACGATTTCTTCTCGAAGTAACCGATGTGCGAATGAAACATGTCGGCGACGCCCGCCTGCACCGCGTCGAAGGTCTGCAGCGGCTTAACCACTGCACCGCCGGGCGTGACCTCGATGCGAATGCGCCCCTGCGTCACCTCCTCGATCGTGCGGGCAAGCCGCCGGGCGCTCGGCAACATACCAGGCCCGTCAGGATAGTCGGTCACCATGGTTAGCTGTCGGATTCCCCGCGCGATCGCTGGCGCGGGCAACGTGACGGCTACGGCCGCGGCCGATCCCGCGCCGGTCAAGACATCTCTCCGCCTCATGACGACCTCCGTACTCCCCCTCCGTCCGGCCGGAATTCTAGATGGCCAGACCCGGCACCACCATGCGCAAGGCAGTGCTTTCGTACTGGTCCAGAGGTATGGGTCGGCATCCGCCGACAAAAGCGCACACCCCGCCCCATGCTAATCTGGGCCCGGCGCGGAGGGATGTCCCACCCTTGACCGATACGACGACCAACGCGAGTCAAGTGCCCAAGCCGTCGGCGGCGATTTTCGGTGTGCGCGCGCGGCTGCTGCTTGCGTTCCTCGCGATCAGCGCATTCGCGGTGCTCGCCGCCGCGGCGGGAATCTACGCCTTCCGCGAGGTCGGCGAGGGTCTGGACGCAATCGACACGCGCGTCCCGCCGACGCTTTCGGCGCTCGAGGTCTCGCGCTCGGCGGAACGGATTGTGGCCGCCGCCCCGGCCTTGCTCGCAGCCGGTGACCGCGCGGGCCGCGACAAGGTCAGAGCCGATCTCGCAACGGAAATCGAACACCTGAACGCCAGATTGGCCGAACTCAGAAACGAGCGCGCCCAGGCACTGCCGCTGCAGCGGACCGAGCCGATCGTGTCACTGCTGACCGCGAGTCTCGGAGAACTCGACACTCTTGTCAGTCGACGGCTCGAAACCAGCGAGCGGACGAATACATTGCGGCGAGACACCTTCCAAACCGGCGCAGAGATTCAGCGCCTGCTCGCACCGTGGCTCGAAGTTCTGGACAGCGAGATTTCGGCGCTGGTGGAAAATCTGAAAAACGTCGAGGCAGGCGAGCGGAGCGGCGAACAAGCGCGCCTGGAGTCGGCGAACCGGACGCTACGGCTTACGCAGAGCGCCCAACGGCAGGCCTCGGCGGTCGCGGACATGTTGATCGACGCCTCGACCACGGATCAGGCTCGTCGCATTCAAGTCCTAGACTTTCAGCTCAGCCTCGCCCTGCGCGAGCTCGACGAGACCGCGGCAGGCTTGGATCCCAAGCTGCGCCCTTTGTTCACAGAGCAAGTAGCAAGACTTCGGGAATTGGCAGGGGGATCGAACGTTCTGGAGATACGCAGGCAAGAGCTTTCGCTCGTCGCCGAAGGTGAGAGGTTGCTTGCCCAGACCACTGATCTTTCGGCGCAACTGACAGCTGCGGTGAGCCAACTCGGAAACGCGGCAAAATATGACATCGGCGAGGCAATCTACGACGCACTGTCAGTGCAACGGCTAAGTGCGCGCGTGCTCGTGACGCTCGTTGTGTTGAGCCTTCTCACGTCCGTCTTGATCGTCTGGCTCTATGTAGGCGGCAACATCGTGCGCCGACTGACCGCGCTCAGTAGCGGCATGCTTGCTATCGCCGGTGGCAGGCTGCAGACGCCCGTCGCAGTGGAAGGCAATGACGAGATCGCAACCATGGGCCGAGCGGTGGAGGTGTTTCGCCGCAACACCCTCGAGCGGGACGAGCTGCTGGCGGAGAAGGCACGAGCGGCCGAGAATCTGGAGAGGGAAGTCGAACAGCGAACGCGCGAGTTGAGCAAGGCGCTGGAACAGCAGACCGCAACCGCGGAAATTCTTCGCGTGATCAGCACCTCCCCCACCGACGCTCAGCCGGTGTTCGAGACGATTGTTAAAAACGCCGTTTCGCTTTCCGGCAGCCTGTTTGCGAATGTGTTCCGTTTCGACGGCGAGTTGCTGCATTTCGTGACCAGTCACAACGTAGGTCCCGACTACCTTGAACTGCTTAAGTCGAAGTACCCGATGCGGGCTGACGCTTCGCAGGTGTCCGGGAGGGTCATACTCACGAAGTCAATAGTTCGGCTGCATAACGTTCTCACTGATTCGGACTATGACCAGCGATTTCCCGCCGCGATGGGTTGGCGCCGCATGCTCGGCGTCCCCATGCTGCGAGAGGGGAATCCTATCGGCGTCATCGTTGTCGGTTGGGCAGAGGCTGGACCCGTACCAAGGGCGCAAGAGGAACTGCTCAAGACCTTCGCCGATCAAGCCGTCATCGCGATCGAGAACGCGCGCCTTTTCGACGAAGTGCAGGCGCGCACGCGCGAATTGAGCGAGGCGCTGGAACTGCAAACGACCACTGCCGACGTGCTCAAAGTCATCAGCCGCTCGGTTTTCGATCTGCGCGCCGTGTTGGATACACTGTCGGAGTCCGCTGCGCGGTTGTGCGAGGCGGACGCAGGAGCAATCGCCCGCCAGAAGGGAGATGCCTACTACCAAGTCGCTCACTATGGCGCCCCGCCCGGGTACGATGAGTTGGTCGCGACCCAGCCGCTGACCCCGGGTCGTGGATCCGTCGTCGGACGAGTTCTACTGGAAGGCAAAAGCGTCCAAATCACCGACGTGCTCGCCGACCCCGAATACTCGGTGGTGGTGTTCCAAAGGGCGACTGGCGTCCGAACGCTACTCGGTGTCCCCTTGCTGCGAGAGGGAAAGCCGATCGGAGTGTTCGTTCTCTGGCGGCGATCGGTGCGACCATTCACCGACAAACACATCGAGTTACTCACGACGTTCGCCGACCAGGCCGTCATCGCGATCGAGAACGTCCGTCTTTTTGAGGAAATCCAGGACAAGAGCCGGCAACTTGAAATCGCCAACAAATACAAGTCGCACTTCATCGCTTCGGCCAGCCACGACTTGCGCCAGCCTTTGCATGCGCTGAACCTGTTCGTCGCGCAATTGCGCGCCGAAACTGATCCGAAGGAGCGGGACCGGCTTGCAAGCCGCATCGAGGCGGCGGTCAGCTCCATGAACGAGCTGTTCGCGGCGCTGCTCGATATGACCAAGCTCGACGCCGGCATCCTCGAGCCGAACGTGACCGAAGTCTCAATTGCGCGGCTGTTCCAGCGGATCGAAACTACGTTCGCCGACGCCGCGCGCGAGAAAGGGCTGCGGTTGCGGATCGTTGCCAGCGGCGCCTGGGTGCGCAGCGATGCCATCCTGCTCGAACGGATCCTGCTCAATCTTGTGTCGAACGCCGTTCGTTACACGAGCAATGGCAGTGTAGTGATCGGTTGCCGTCCCCGCGGCGAGAATTTGCGCATCGACATCTGCGATTCCGGGCCGGGAATTCCGGAGGAGCAGCACCGCGCCATATTCGGGGAGTTCTACCAGATCGGCGTAAATGAGACGGGCCGGAAGAGCGGCCTGGGACTTGGGCTCGCGATCGTGGAGCGGCTCGGGCGGCTGCTTGGCCATACGATTGAAGTCGAATCCCATCCCGGCCGCGGCTCTCGGTTTTCACTATCGGTCCCGCGAGTGGCGAAGCGGCGCGCGGCAACCGATGCTCAGACCATCGACGCGGGGGGCGCCGATCCGGCGCAGGGCAAACTCGTCGTGGTGATCGACGACGATCCGCTTGTCCTCGATGGGATGGGCGGGATCCTGCGAAGTTGGGGCTGCGCGGTGATCACAGCCGATTCAGAACAGGCCGCGCTCGCAAGCATCCAGCGCACCTCGCGCAGACCCGATCTGATCATTTCCGACTACCGGCTGCCGAGCGGCAAGACTGGAATCGAAGCAATCAAAGTCCTCAATCGGGAATCGGGCGGACTCATTCCGGCATTCCTGATCAGTGGCGACACCGCACCGGATCGGCTGCGCGACGCGAGCGAGCACGGCTTTCACCTGCTGCACAAGCCGGTGCCGCCGATGCGGCTCAGGGCGATGGTCAATCAGCTTCTCAGAGCACGCCCGGCAGCGATCGCGCCCGCCGCAGAATAGGCCATCTTACGCCACGTGGCTTGATCCGACACCCAAGGCACCGGCAGCGATCACCGCTTCCGTTCGGTTGGTCGCCTTCAACGCCTTCAGAATCGCCGTGACGTGATTTTTCACGGTTGGTTCGGCGAGATCGAGCGCACGGCAGATCGCCTTGTTGCTCTTACCCTGCATCATCAGGGCCAACACATCCATTTGGCGCTCGGTGAGACCGAGACTTGCTGCCGAAATTCGCGAAACCGGGGCGATCGGTCTCGGCGCTGGCCGGGCAAGAATCTCCGGCGGCACATAGACGCCGCCCGCAAAGATGAGATTGAACGCGCTAAGCATCACTTCGCGCGGCGCCGATTTTGGAATGAACCCGATTGCCCCGAGGTCCAGCGCCTTCGCGACACTGTCGCGGTCGTCGCTGGCTGAAAGCACTACGACCGACATCGACGGGTAGCGCTGTCGCAACTCGCCGAGCAGATCGAGACCGCTGCGATCCGGCAAGTTCAGATCGAGCAGAACCAGCTCGGTATCCGGATTCTCCGCGAGCCGCGATGCCGCCTTGCGGGCATCCGGCGCGTCGAAAAATATGGCCTCGCCCTTCAATTCGCGGAGAACGCCGCGCAGCGCCTCGCGGATGAGAACGTGGTCATCGACGATGAGGATCTTCATCGGGATTCTCGCGGGCTGCGTAGCGACTCTACTCAGGAACAGTTTACTCCGGCTCACGCGGCAGCCGCGAGAATACTCCAGTACTAGGACCAAAGCACTCCCGGCGGACAGCCAGGGGAGCCAAATTCCCTTTTTGCGACAACGCGTTTTGCCTCCGCCGCCGTGGGTCGCGACTTCGGTAGCAAGACGCCTCGCTGATTCACGCAGCGCGCTACCGCGTGCACAGTCGCATCGTTGAAGCGATCCCGCAGGAACAATTCTGGGAGTTCGCCATGCAAGCGCTGCTCACGGTCCTCGTAACGTGGCTCTCGATCAACTTCGGTCTGCCCGCCAACCATGATCATCCCCAGATCGAGACCGTAACGCCGGCGCGAATGGCGGCGGTGCGCTTTCGCGGCCTCGCCTCGGACCGCGCACCAAACGTTGCGGCCGAAGCGGGCCGCACCGCTCCGCCGGAGTTCGGACAGGAGGTCTACGCGCTCTATGACGACTCGCGCCGGGTCATCTATCTGCAACAGGGCTGGACCGGCACTACGCCTGCGGAAGTCTCGGTGCTCGTGCACGAGCTCGTGCATCACCTGCAGAACGCGGCCGGCATGAAGTTCAGCTGCCCACAGGAGCGCGAGAAGGACGCCTACAAGGCGCAGCGAGAGTGGCTGGCCCTGTTCGGACGTACGCTCGAGCAGGAGTTCGAGATCGACCCGATGACGGTATTGGTGCGCACGAACTGCGGATTTTGACTGGCCGAAACACCGCGAAATACTAATTCAGCTGCCAGCTCGCCCGAACCCTCCCGCCGAGGGTGCGTTCGGTACCCGATTGTTCGTAATAAACCGAGGCGCCGAAGGTCATGTTGCGCAGCGTGTAAGTGAAGCCCGCGTCCGCGCCGCCGTAGGTGTGATGCTGCTGGTAGGCCGTCAGTGTGTGAGGTTCTCCGCCCGGCGTATCAGAGAATTTCAGTTTTTGATCGTAGTCGAGCTCGTGGCGCACGTACGCCTGGACGAACGGACGGAATACCGCGTCGTTCTGCACGATATTCGTGAACACCGTCGCGGAAGCCGTCGCGTTCCACGCCGAGAGATTCGACCTGAACTCGTTGCCGAACACATTGAGAAACGGATCGGCCTCGTTGAACGTGTAGCCGACGGCACCCCGGAGATCGAGCATCGGCCCGGCCGGACCTGCCGCGAGCGGGATCGTCCTGCCTGCGGTCAGCGTTCCGACAAAGCCGATCGTGTCGAAGCTGTAGTGATTGATGTTGGGAAAGTCGCCCACCTTGTCCACGAGACTGGTCTCACCCCACGTGCCGACCGCGCTCGCGACCAGGTATGTCCCCTGCCCGGCCCAAAGCCAGCTGCCGCCGACGATGAACGACTCGTTCTCCGCACTGCCGATCGTGCCGGGCATCGCCGGGTTCTCGGCGTTCGGTTTCAGCTCAAGGGAAAGCCAGTTGTGACCGGCGAACGCGCTGTACTTGACCGTGCCGCCCATGATCTGGCCAGGCGCCGTGATGACGATGTTCGCGAGCGCCGACCCTTCGAACACCTTGAATGCGAATGTCCTGCGCGTGCCGTCATCCGCGACACCCGTGTTTTCCAGTGGCTTGATGATCAACCCGCTGTGCTCGGACCCGCGCAGGCGGCCGGTGGCGAAAGAACCGACGATCAGTCCCCCGGTGGTGGTGGCGCTGCGCGCGGCTCCGCCGCGCCCGCCAGCATTGTCGAAGACTTCCTGGGCGATGAATTCGTTGTCGTTCTGCCGCACGGCATCGGCGAGACCCGCGGCTAGCGCCTGCTGCGCGGGCGTGAGCTGCGTGCTTTGCGCGAAGGCGCCGGTCGAGGCAAGCGCGAGCGCCGCGCCGGCGAGCAATAGCCGAGAGGCCCGCCACCCGCGGGGCAAGGGCGCGCCGAGGTCAATTCGCGATAAGATAGGGTTTGACGCCCCCATACGCCTGCCCCCAAACACGGCAAAACTAGCCAAAACCGGCGCAGGTCAAAACCCCAAAGCCCGCGTTTGGCAAGTTTCCTCGTGGATTGTATCTTAGCGCACACAGGAACGCGAGCCGGACCGGCCAGCGGTATCCACTCGCAGCCGCGCCGCCCGCGAAACCGCAGATTGCATTCCTGGCGTATCGGGAGGCAGCCATGTCTTCGGTGCGATTCATGCGCTTGCTCACAGTGTACTGCCTCACTCTGTTCGCGCTCGTCGGCATCGCGACTGAGGCGCGCGCCGCCGGCGACAACAAGCGCGTCGCCCTCGTCATCGGCAATTCCGCCTATCGCAACGTCGCATCGCTGACGAATCCCGTGAATGACGCCACCGACATGGCGAAGAAGCTGAAGTCCCTCGGTTTCGACGTGATGCTCGCGACAGACGCGGACCTCGTGAAGATGACCGACCTGCTGGACCAGTTCGGCAGCCGGCTCACCCGGGAGCACGTCGGCCTTGTGTTTTACGCAGGTCACGGAATCACGATCAATAATCAAAGCTTTCTCGTCCCGGTCGACGCGCCGGCGGAGATTGAGGTGGACGAGAAAGGCGAGCTCACTATGCAGAAGCTGAGCGCTCACCTCGTCAGCATTGCATGGATGCTCGCGCCGCTCGAAACATCGCGTGTGGGCATCGTCTTTCTCGATGCGTGCCGGACGAACGCCGCTCAAGCCGGCGAAGGGGTGCGGCTGCGCGTCGTGTCACTGGGCACGAAGCGCACGTTGCCCGTCATGCGCGGGACGGGATCCGTTGAGGTCAAGCCAAGCTCGTATTCGGCGGGCGTATTCCGCGCCTACGCGACGCAGCTCGACAATGTCGCGTCGGACGGCAACGGCCGCAACAGCCCGTTCACGAAAGCACTGCTCAAGCACATCGACACGAAGGGCATCCCGATCCAAGAATTGATGATCCGGGTGCGTAAATCGGTAATGCAGGACACAAACAATCAACAAATACCGTGGGAAGAAGCGGCATTGAACGACAGTTTCTATTTCGTGACTCCGTCGGTAACCCTGCCGATGGGCGCGGGTCCGAAGGCGCCCACCGCCGGGCCCGGCGCCGGCGGCGCGCCGGCACCAAGCAGGCCCGCCAACAACTTGCCGCCCAATATCGGCTTCGGGGTCGGCGGCGGCCTTTAGGCGTCATGCAAATGCGGTGTCGTGTCCTGCTCGCGACGCTTGTGTTTGGTGCGTCGCTTGCCTCGACATCGTCTGTGGTTCTCGCGCAAGCGCCGAGCTGGACCCGTCTGCACAGCGCGCCGATCGATGGCAAATCCCCGATCGTGAAGGTTGCCCTGCCCGAGGGCACACAGCGGGTACAGGCGCTCGCCCTGGTCGCTCAGCGCGGTACGATCGCGCTCGCGCGCGTCGTCGTGAGCTACAACACCGGGCAGGTGCACTTCGAAGAGCGCCCCATCAGCCTTCGCAAGGGCGAGCGCTCCCGTGCGATCGACGAGCGGAAAGAAGCGCGCATCGTCGAGTCGGTATCGCTGATCCTGCAAAAGGGCGGATCGGCGCAGCAAGCGGCCGAAATCGAGATCTGGGGGCTCGCGCCAGCGGTCCAGGCGAAGACGCGCGGCCGCGAGCCCAAGCGCTATATCGAGATGCCTGTGTTCTACGGCACGACGCGGCAGCGTGAGGACGATCGAACGAAAAACAATCAAACGCTCGCCACCTTCAGCGGCGAGCTGGGGCAGGATCTGATCCTCGGCCGCGCCATCGTCACCGTGCCGACCGAGCGCGAGCCAGGCACGATCCCGCGGCCGGAGACCAATCTCCTCATCATGCGCATTGCGTTTCGCAACGAGGAGCCAAACCGTGATTTCACGATCGCCTCGGTCGAAGTCATGGCAAAGGACGAGTTCGCCGCCGAAATGCGGAAACAGGTTGCGGTGTCGAAACGATACAAGGACCAGGCGTTCGTCTTCGTACACGGCTACAACGTCAGCTTCGATGACGCGCTGTTTCGCACCGCGCAGATCGCCCATGACATCGGCTTCGACGGGCCTGCCGTGACGTTCAGTTGGCCGTCGCGCGGCGGAGCCTGGGACTATGTGCACGATATCAATACCGCCAAGGGCTCCCGCGACGGCCTGCGCACCCTGCTCGAAACGATCGCCCAAGACACCAACGTAACTTCAGTGAATCTTGTCGCCCACAGCATGGGCAACGACCCCACGATCGAAGTGCTGCGGGAGCAGGCTGAGATCATCGCGCGGAAGGGGCAGACGATCGACTTCAAGCTCAATGAGGTCGTTCTGGCCGCGCCGGACGTCAGCCGTAGCGTTTTCGAGCGATTCGCCGCGCGCGTTGCAAGCGTCGTCAAGGGCGGCATCACGCTGCTCGCATCGAAAAATGACCTCGCCATGAGCGCGTCAAAGCGCGTGGCAAGCGGCCTTGTGCGCGCGGGCGACATTCCCAAAGAGGGCATCGTCATCGTACCCGGCATCGAGAGCATCGACGTGAGCGAGGCAAGCACCGCGTTCCTCAGCACGAACCACAGCGCGTTCGCGGACCGTGAGCATCTGGTGACGGACCTACGCTACTTATTCGAGCGCGCCGACAGGAAACACCCGCCGGACGTTCGCTACAAGATCTACCGGCCCGCCGGATCGCAGCCAAAGCAGTGGTGGCAATACAAGAAGGACTAGGGTCGCCAGCTCCCCTTGCGCCGCCGCTAACGTCGAATGCGAACGTCAATTCCTCCAAGGCCCGGCAGTAGGAGCTGGAACGGAAGCATAAGCGGCGACAGTTGACGCACGCATTGTCCCTCGGCCGACTGTGTCGTGCCTTCCGGGCAACGCTGCGCCGCCGCGGCCGTCGTCACCGCAGGTCGCGCCTGCACCCGCGGCTTCTGGACTTGCGGTTGAGCTTGCGGCTGCGGGGCGGCAGCCTGCGCCGGAGCGGAAGTGGCGGGCTGCTGAGCAGCCGTAAGGGCCTTGCCGTCCGGCCAGCGAGCGCAGCCGATGGCGGTGCGCGCCGTCCATTTGGCCTGGCTTGCCTGTCCGCCGCCGGAGCGAGTGACGCCATTGCCCTCTCCGTTGCCCAGCTGTCCGGCCAACAGGATTTTCGACGCATCCTGGAACGCGATCTCCCAGTAGACGTCCTGGCCCGAGAACTCCCCCGTGATACTCGCGCTGCCGGCATCGGAGCCAACCGTGCCGTTCATCTTGCTGCCGTCCCGCCGGAGCGCGAGCTCGAGTTTCTTACCGTTCTGCAATTCGACGACGATCACGGTCGCATTCGGCAGCTTGCAATATTCCTGAATCGTCGTTTGCGCGCCGGCCGAAGCTACGCCGAACAGAATTCCCAAACTTGCTATCGCCACAGTCACGCCTGCCGATCTCATTTCATCACCTCTGAGGGCACTGCCGCCGAGCACATTCGGCGTTTCACTTATCGGAGATACGGATTTTCACAGTTGGCTCCTGACGTGCCGCCCGGGCATGCGCAGACCCGGTTGATCATCACGCGCGGAGGCTGGCACCGAAGCGCCTGTGCTGCGCCCGAGGGTCCCGGCTTCAGCACACCGCCACCAAAGCCGGAGGGAATCGGCGCGCCCGCCCCGCCCTGCGGCAGCGGCGTCGGCACCGGGCCACCGACCTTCGCCGTCCCATCCGTTCCGCCGCCTGCGAGTGGCGGTCTTGAAGGTTTCGGTTCGATCCTCGTCGGCTCCGAAAGTCCGATTCGAACGCAGCGCCCCATAAAGGATATTTGGCCAGACGGGCACGGATTGACCGGCGGATTCACTGCCGGATTCACCGGCGGATTCACCGCGAGTTGCAGGCAGGCTCGACCGGTCCACTGCGTGCCCTCGGGGCAATAACAATTCGGCGGCACACCGGCCCTGCCGCCGGTGCAACGGGTCGGGAGCGGCTGCAATACGCCGGTCGTCGGTGTCGTTGGAACGGCGACCTTGGGCGCGGACCCGCCGCCTGTGCCGGGCGAAGCCAATCCCGGCATGCACACCGAGCGGTCGGAGAAACGCTTGGCAAACTCGCCTTCGGGACACTTGCATCTGCCGTCGATGATCGTGCCGCCGACGCACAGTGCTGCCTCCAGGACCTTCGCGGCTGCCGACGGACCTGTCGATCCGGTCACATTGTCCTTCAGGTACACATCGGGTGGAATCGGTTTCCCTACGACCGCGTCTCCCGGCCGGGGACAGTTGGCGTCCCGCAGATACACCCGGTCTCCACGACCGCCGCAGACTTCGGCAGCGGCGTTCTTGAAGCTCGCCAGCGACACTGCCGCGCGGCACGCCGAGTCAGTCGTCAGCGGCGTGCTGAAGCTTGGGATCTGGTTGGGGCCCGGCACGCAATTCGGCGCGAACCCCCCGCCTCGCATCTCGCGCGCATCGACGAGCGTGTCATTCGCCGCCCCGACCGGAAGTTTCCGGCCGAGTGCCCCGCCGCACTCGCCGATGAACATCTTGTAGCCCCAGTCCATAAACTCGGTCGCCACCGTATTGCAGCGGCAGGCATCCTTGCGATGCGATTCGACAAAGTGCCGGATTTCCCGGCTGTACATCGCCGCGGCCTCGCGGAGTCCGGCATCGAGTTTCTGCGCCTGCTCGTTGAAGAGCCGCCGCATCGGATCGCAGATCGAAGCGAAGCTGCCCGAGAAATAGCAGCGGCCGAAAGCATTGCGGCACTGCTGATAGAGCGCACTCTCAAAGAGGAAGAACGACGCCGGATCGGTCAGCTTCAAATTGGCGGCCGCGGGAAGGCAGAGGGCGAACCGACTTGCGTAGTATCTCTCGGCGGTCCCGCAATCGTCCTTGAGCCCGGCCGCTTCTTTCCTGACATCGTCGATCCGCTGTCCGAACCACTCAAAGACTCCCTCAGCGACTTTCACCGGGAGCTTCATGGCTTCTTCGGGAATTCCAAGCGGGTTCTTCACCCCGCGTTCGATGAAACCGATTGCCTCATTGACGATGCCGGCGGCGGCTTTTGCGACTTCGTGTATGATGCTGGCCAGCGGACCGCAAAACGCTTCGCGAATGCTTTGC
>DATBJU010000117.1:0-2759 GCA_036556265.1 Xanthobacteraceae bacterium
GCTCATTGCCTCCATCGAATTGGCGCGCCGGCAGATGGATCTCGAAGGCTACGAGCTAACCATGAAGGCGACCGAGCTGGCGCTCAAGATCCGGCGCGAGGTCAACAACCATCCGGTGATCTCGAAATACTTTCACATCGCCACTCCCGAAGAGATGATTCCGGCCGAATTCCGCGCTTCCGGCATCAAAGACTACGGCCCGCCGCACTCCGATTGGAAAGCCGCCGTCGAGGCCTGGAACGAGGATGAGTTTGCTCTCGACCCGACCCGCCTCACCCTCGTTTGCGGCTCGGCGGGTTTCGACGGCACCGAGTTCAAGAACTTGTTGGCGAACCGCTTCGACATCCAGATCAACAAGACCTCGCGCAACAGCATTCTGATCCAGACCAACATCAACAACACCCGCAGCGACGGAGCGCTGCTGATCAAGGTGCTGAACGATCTAGTGCGCGAAATCGAACAGCGTCTGGCGCAAGGCGGGCGCGAAGAGCAGGAGGCGTTCGCCGCGCGAGTGAAGTCGCTGATGACCGACGTGCCGGATCTGCCCAACTTCAGCCGCTTCCACGATGTGTTTCGCGAGAAGGCCAAGAGCGCGAGCAACGAAGGCAACATGCGGCCGGCGTTTTTCATGGCCTACGATGATGCTAACTGCGAATTCATCAAGCTCGCCAGCAAAGAGATCGACGACCGGCTGAAAAAAGGGCCTGAGCTGGTGTCGGCAAATTTCGTGATTCCGTATCCGCCGGGCTTTCCGATCATGGTGCCCGGTCAGGTGATCACCGCCGATACGATCACGTTCATGCGCAAACTCGATGTGAAAGAGATCCACGGCTATCACGCGGCGCACGGATTGAAGCTGCTCAAACCGGCGGTGTTGAGCAAGCGAAAAGGAAAAAACAACGACAGCTAAATTGCTAGGACAGGTGGCTGTGCAAATAAACAATTAAATGGCGGGCTGCGCGCGCTTCAGGACCCCACACGAAGCTGCACGGAGGACAATATGTTTGATTGGTTTGCTACAACACTACGTAGCTACCCAGAGATCGCGATATTTCTAACGCTTGGCCTCGGCTACTACTTCGGCAAGTTTACCTTCAAGGGCATCGGCCTCGGGGCGGTGACCGCCACCCTGCTGGCCGGAGTCCTGGTCGGGCAGATCGGCATCACCATCTCGCCGCCTCTCAAGGCGACGGACTTCCTCATGTTCTTGTTCGCCGTCGGCTACGCCGTCGGGCCACAGTTCGTCCGCGGTGTCGCCAAGGACGGCCTGCCCCAGGCGGTATTTTCGGTGGTCCAGTGCGTGTTCAGCCTGGTGGCCTGCGTCGTAATCGCGAAGATGGCCGGTTACGATCTTGGCTACTCCGCCGGGTTATACTCGGGGTCGCAGACGATTTCCGCCGCGATGGGCCTTTCGACCGACGCCATCAACCGGCTGGGACTCGCCGCCGACCAGGCCAAGGCCTTGCTCGACGGAATGCCAGTTGCCTATGCCGTGAGCTACATGTTCGGCACCGTCGGATCGGCGATCGTGATCGCCATCCTCGGTCCCGCACTGCTCCGCATCGATCTCGTCGCAGCGTGCAAGGACTACGAGGAGAAGCAGGGCGGCACCAAGGAACTGGGCGGCGCCGGCTCCGCCTGGCACCGCTGGGAGCTGCGCGCCTTCCGCGTGCAGCCGGGCGGGAAGGCTGTTGGCCTGCGGGCCGCCGAAGTCGAGGCGCTGGTGCCCGACGCGCGCGTTTTCGTCCAGCGCATCCGCCGCAACGGGACGATCGAGGAGGCAACGGCGGACACGGTGCTGCGTGAGGGGGACGTGGCGGCGCTCGCCGGCGCCCGCGACGTACTCGTCAGGTTGGTCGGCGAAGGCGCGAAGGAGGTCGACGATGCTGAACTGTTGGCCGTGCCGGTGGAGGGCGTGGACGTTTTAGTGAGCAACAAGGCGGTCGACGGCAAGACTCTTGCCGAACTGGCCAAGATGCCGGCCGCGCGTGGGGTCTTCTTGCGAAAGATTACGCGGGGCGCGACTGCAACCACGATCCCCATCCTGCCGAACACCAAAATCGAGCGCGGCGACCTCCTCACCGTCGTCGGTCGCACGCAGGACACGAGCGCGGTGACCAAGCTGCTGGGTGTCGCGGACCGGCCGACCGATGTTGCCGACGTCGCGTTCATCGGCGCCTGGATCGTGGTTGGTGCGCTGATAGGCTCGCTGGTCTTTAAGGTCGGCGGAGCGCCCGTGACGCTCTCGACCGCGGGCGGGGCGCTCGTCGCTGGGATCGTGGGCGGGTGGTTGCGCTCGGTACGCCCGTCCTTCGGACGCATCCCGTCGCCCACAGTCTGGTTCATGAACTCCGTGGGCCTCAACATCTTCATCGCCATTGTCGGTATCTCCGCCGGCCCGGGTTTCATCAACGGTCTGAAGACGCAGGGCATCGGCCTGTTCCTTTGGGGCGCTCTCGCGACCACGATACCGCTGGTGCTCGGGATGTTCGTCGCCAAATACGTGTTCCGCTTCCATGACGCGCTCACCCTCGGCATCATCTCAGGGTCGCGCACGACGACGGCGTCGCTCGGTATGGTTTGCGATATCGCCAAGAGTCAGGTGCCGGCGCTCGGCTACACCGTTACCTACGCCGTCGGCAACACGCTGCTCACGATCTGGGGCATGGTCGTTATCATGCTGCTGTCATGAGCCGCGCATTACTGGTGTGTCTAAACTCTTAAGGAGAAATCGATGGACGTCTTAACACTCAAACAAT
>DATBJU010000118.1:0-4249 GCA_036556265.1 Xanthobacteraceae bacterium
ACGGAGGTCAGAGGAGATAAAGGAGGGACCGACTGCTGCATCACCCGGCTGCGGCGAATCGCAGCGCGGGAAGAATTAACCTTGGCCGCGTCAAGCCCGCCGATTGCGTCATTCGCAAGCATTCGCGCCGAAACAGGCAGGCGCGCAACACTTCCCGACAAAGCGAAAAAGTGATCCGACGAAACCCTTGTTCGCTTCGCGCCGACGCACCTATTCTTCGCGCATGAGCACCCTAGCAATAGGAGTTCGCCGGGCCGAGCTGAGCGACGCGGATTCGATCACCGCGGTGCACGACGCTGCCTGGCGGCAGGCTTACAGCGGCGTCATTCCGGCGCGCGAGCTCGAACGGATGATCGTGCGGCGGGGACCGCGCTGGTGGAGCCGCTCGATTCGCCGCGGCGCTTCCATCCTTGTGCTCGAGGCCGGCGGCGAGATTGCCGGCTACACGACCTTCGGGCCGAACCGGGCGCGCGATCTCGCGCAGAAGGGCGAGATCTATGAGATTTATCTGAAGCCGGAATATCAGGGAGTCGGGCTCGGGAGCCGCCTCTTCCTTGCGGCGCGGCGGGAGCTTGCGCGCGCCGGCTACACAACGCAAGTGGTGTGGGCGCTGGCCGACAATGAAGGCGCCTGCCGCTTTTATCAGAACGCCGGGGGACGGCGGGTGGCGCGGGCGAGCGAGCGGTTTGGCGACCGCCAGCTTGCCAAGGTCGCGTTCGCGTGGCCTCGCGGAAGCTAGGCGGCGCCAAGCGCTCCTAGCTTCCGCGCCAGCTCCTGCGGATCGCCGTCAATCCGTACCTGCTTAAGTCGCGCTGTGTGACCGGCGACCAGCGTCGCGGCGGATTTCGGAACATCGAGAGACTTTGCCAATAGCGCAACGAGCGCCCGATTGGCCGCGCCCTTGTCCGGGACGGCCCGGACGCGCGCGGCCACGACCCGGCGGCCATCGGAGAGAGTCGCGATTCCGTCGATCTTGTCGCGGGCGGCCCGCGGCGTCAGCCTGACGGCGATCAGGATATGTCCGGCGCCCTTGCGCCAGGCTTCGGCCGGCGCGGCGATCAATAGACGTAGGGCGCGACGTAGCGGACGAGGACACGCTGAATCAGGTAGATGATCAGCAGCAGAACTACCGGCGAGATATCGACCGCGCCGAGGGTCGGTACGATGCGGCGAATGGGGCGCAGAGCAGGCTCGGTGACCTGATAGAGGAGGCGGCCGACGGCGCCGACGACCTGGTTGCGCGGATTGACGACGTTGAAGGCGTAGAGCCAGCTGAAGACGGCGCTCGCGATCACGATCCAAAAATAGAGCTGCAGGGCAACCAGTATGACCTCGATGACGGCAAGCATGGCGGCTCCTCGGATCGCTGAAGCGGCATCATGTAGCCTCCGGGGTGCGCGGCGGCAACCCCGCAGCCGGCAGGTCTAGGTTTCGGTGCGGCCCGCGGCTTCGAGCGCGCTCACCACCCGTTTCATGTCCTCGGCGCGATCGAGCGAGGCCACGAGCACCGCATCCGGCGTGACCGCCGCGACAACTCCATCGATGCCGTAGACGACGAGCAACCGGTCATCGCTGCGGGCGATCGAGTTGGTCGCATCGAGAATGAGCACGTCGCCGCGCGCTACATTGCCGTTGGCGTCGGGCGATGCGATCTCGCGAAGGCTGGCCCACGAGCCGCAATCGCTCCAGGGCACGTCGAGGGGCACGCAAACGATCGGCGAAGCCTTCTCCATGATGGCGTAGTCGAGCGAGATCTTGCGGGCGCTGGAATAGCGCTCGCCGAGCCGGATGAAATCCGCATCGCGTGTCGCCCCGATCAGCGCATCCTTACAGACTTGCAGCGTGTCCGGCTCGAAGCGGGCGAAGGCATCGAGCATGGTCGAAGCCTTGAACAGGAAGATGCCGGCATTCCAGAAATGGCGGCCGCTCGCGGCATAGTTTGCGGCAGTCGCGGCGTCGGGCTTCTCGACAAAACGGCGGACTGCGACGGGCGCCTGTGCACCAGCTTGGTCGACTTCGACATAGCCGTAGCCCGTGTGAGCCCGTGTCGGGCGAACACCGAAGACGACGATCGCGCTAGCTTGTGCCGCGCCGATGCCGCTCCGAATAGTGCTGCGAAAACGCTCATCGTCACCGATGACGTGGTCGCAGGGCATCAGGAGAACGATCGCGTCGGGCGATTCGGCTGCGGCGATCAGCGCTGCCGCGCAGGCGGCGGGCGCGGTGTCGCGGCCGGAAGGTTCCAACACGATGCGCGCGCCCGCTATGCCGAGTTCGGCGATCTGCTCGCCTGCGAGGAAGCGTTGCGCGGCATTCGCAAGGATCGCCGGCGGCGCGAATCCGGCGCCGGCGACGCGCAGACACGCTTCCTGAAAGAGGGTCTTGTCGCCGCGCAGCGCGACATACTGCTTTGGCCGGTCACGGCGCGATGCCGGCCAGAGGCGCGTGCCCGATCCACCGGCAAGCAGCACCGGAATGACAGCGGCTTCGTTCATGGCGGGCGTTTCCCTGAGGGAATCGTGGCCGCGCAACCATACAGGCGCCAGGCCGGGCCGGAACAGTCGGCCAGTTGGCGGGATGTGGACGGCGCTGGCCGGGCCGCTATTGGACGGAGAATGACATGCTATTCAGCGCCGTCGACCCTTTGCCGTTGACGATCTCGTTTCCGAACTCGATGTCAGCGACATATTCGTCGGGCTTGACCCAGCCGCGCTTCACGCAATCCGCCACAAAGGCGTCGAGGCGGAGCGATCCGGAATGCTGCTTGCGATGGGCGACATAGGCAACGTACCGCCAGCCCTGATGACCTTCCTTGAGCCAGAGATCGTATTTGCGGCCACCAAGGGTTACGGTGTCGATCTTCGATCCGGCCGGAACCAATATGCTCCGATCCGTCCAGATCATGATCTCCGTCCTGATCGACCGCGGCGTCGGCGTCGCGCTGTTGGTGATCCACATTTCGAAGGCGGTGTTGTAGCTGCCGCTCTGTTTGGTGGTTACGCTGAAGGATGCGCTGATGCTCTTCATCCTGGAAACCTGGATCGGAAGCTTCGCCAGCGTCGAGCGGCTCGTCCAAGGCTGCCAGCCCTGGCGGATGCTCGGATAGCTCCGGACGCCGGAGCTCGAGAGCGGCCAGTCCCAGGTCCACCCGGAGCGCGTGATGCACTGCTTTCCGGGAAAGCCGGCGCGGTCCCAGACATTGTTCACGATCTCGTAGGTGCCCTTGGCGATCTGGGAGAAGTCGTCGCACAGCTGCGCCTGCGCGACGGCGGAGTCGCGCCCCGCGAAGGCCAGAAGCAGTAGTAGCGCCGGTACCGTCTTTCTCATCGTCTGATTCTCCGATCCTTTTTTGCGGATGGGGCCGCGGCGTTGTCGTTTTTCCGGGCAGGATAGGCCGGAAAGGCCGGTCCCGTCACGTTCGCAGAGCAGCGTGGTTAGCGATCTGCTTGATCGGCCCATTGTCTTTCGGTAGAGACGCGGGGCGCGCCGGAAGCGACCCGCCGCGCTTTGGTTGTCGGGGCCGTAGCTCAGCTGGGAGAGCGCCGCGTTCGCAATGCGGAGGTCAGGGGTTCGATCCCCCTCGGCTCCACCAGCACACCCACACAACGCAGGAACTGCGTTGTTTCTGTGAAATCAGCACCTTAGCTCTGCACGCCTGGTACACATGAGTGCTACACAGGAGGCATGAGCGTGTCCGAAACATTCCACCTTTCTCGTCGCTCGAACGGCGTCTGGTACTACCGACGGCGCGTGCCCGATGACGCCGTGCCGGCTGTCGGCGCGCGCATCATCCAGTACTCGCTCGGCACGTATGACAAAGGCGCGGCGAGGAAGCTGCGCGAGGTCGAGGATCTGAAGTGGAGCGCGCGTTTCGCGGCGGTGCCGAAGGCGGTCAGGGCAGCAGGACAATCGCGCCGATGTTTTCGCGATGTTCGAGGCGCCGATGCGCTTCCGCCGCTTCCGCGAGCGGAAAGCGGCGATCGATGGCGGGTGCAATCACGCCGCGGCGGAGTGCGTCGAAGAGGCGCGCGGCACGGGCGCGAAGTTCTTCCGGGTTAGTGGTGTAGTGGCCGAAGTTGGGCCGCGAGACGGTGATCGATTTCCCCGCCATCGCACCGATGTCCCAGGAGCCGACCGATCCCGAAGCCTGTCCGAAGCTGACGAGGTGGCCGCGCACGGCCAATGCCTCCAGCGACTGACCGAAGGTGTCAGCGCCGACGCCGTCATAGACTACGTCAGCACCGCGCCC
>DATBJU010000119.1:0-3845 GCA_036556265.1 Xanthobacteraceae bacterium
GCCCCATTCGTTCTGCAGCACGCGCCGCGGCGGCTCGCTCGTGAGCGGCAGGGTGAAGCGCTTCACGTCCACACCGCAGAAGTTTCCGGAGGCCTCGAAGTTGTGATGGTAGGAATCGGTCACCACCGTGACCGCCAGCCGATCCACCTCCGGCGGCGCGCCGACGAGCGGCGACGCGATGTCCGCGTCGATGCCGGTGAACACCCCGTTCGCGAGCCCCATGCCCGCGCCGACCGCGGCCATGAGCCGCCGCGGCGATCGACTGCCCAGATACGCGTCCATGCCCTAGCCTCCTCGGTCTAGCGATGACGCTTGAAAAACTGCACCGCGCGCTCGTGCTTCTCGGCTGCCGCGCGGGTATCGAAGGTCCCAAGATTACGCCGCTTCCCGGTCTGCGGATTGATCTTGCGCGAATACAGCCGGTACTTTCCGGATTTCAGCTTGCGGATCATCCTGTCTGGCGGAATCTCACATCGGCGATCCAGTTGCGCTTCCTGCGTGCGAGGCGAGAGTCCGTGCCTTCGCCGTCGAAGCTTGCCGATGCAAGGCGAACGACCGACGGATCGACCCCTTCGAATGCATTGATGCTCACCACCGCGTAAAGACGCCCGTCGATCGTGCTGCTGACGACCGGCACCACGCCGCACCGGACGCAAATGTGGAACTCCGCGGTCAGGGTGGCGAACGCGTACTTCGATAGCAGCGCGGGATCCCTGATCGTGACCTCCAGGACGCCGCCCGGGTTCGAGGTCCACACGCCGCCGTGCTTGACGCAAAACGAGCAGTCGCAGGCCCGGGCCGGAATCTCGACGGGATCGGGCTCCCAGGTGAGGGAGAAGCCGATATTGCCGCAATGGCACTTGCCGCGGATCAACATGCCGTAACGCGCCTCATCGCGTGATGTCCGCCGATGGTCCTGCGAGCGTGCGCCCGAAAAGAGCCGAAGGAAGGACTCTGCCTGAAAAATGCGAGATGCGCCTCGCACCGGCAGTCAGACGCGCCGAAGCGCGGCAGCGGCACCGCGCAGCCCATGGCATGGCGCAGGATGCGCACCCACTCGTGTTCGCGCCGCACCGGGTCGTGCGAGTACCAGATCTCGCCGACCCGGAGAGCCGGCCAGAGATAATCGACGTGCCAATGACGGTTGAGGCTATGGCTCACGTGACGTGCAACCCTGGCGCGAACGCCTCCGGGACCAAACGCACTTCCGATGTATACGTAGAACCCGCGTCGAACCGGCAGAACACCGAGCCGGCCCACCGCGATCTCCGCCTCGCGCGACGCCCGACACACCAGCGCGTACGTCCCGGGGCAGGATCCGATGGCGCCCAAACCCGGCACTGCCATCTCACGCCACGCGTTGTGATCCAGCCGCAGACTGAGTCTTCTTTGCCTGCTTGCTTTGCTGCCGCAGCTTCTTCTTGATCTGCTGCTTTTGCCTGCGGTTGCGAAGATTGCGACCGGTTGATCTGCCCATTACTCGAACTCCCTGTGCAAGTGCTGCAATTGACCCGATAGATCACTGCCTGTCAGGCGGCCCACAATACAGTCTCGCCGCGATTTTGTGGAGACCTGATCGTGCGAGGAGCTGTGGCCGTCGGTCGCGACACTTTCTGCAGCAAAGTGCGGGGTAGGGCCTTCGGCGTCCAGGATCTCCACGACGGTACCGACATCACCGGCGCCCGGCGGCCGGGTATTGATGTGCCATCCGCTCGCTCGCAGCTGGTACCCAGGGCTCCGCGTCCATCTTATGCAAGCAGTACCCACGCGAAACCGGCGGCGAGGATGATCTCGAGGACGACGCTCACCAGTATCCCGGGGCCGGCGCGGTGCGCCCTTAGCTCGAACAGCCCCAGGCCAGCCAAGATAGCCAATGCCGCAAACATGCCGACGCACACGGCCGTACGGAGATCCGAAGGCGGTGCGGACCGACCTAGGAAGAGCATGGCGGAGATGCCGAGATATACGGCACCGAGGCGGCGGCCAATCAGCAGGCTAGACGCAGTCGATTCGATCCCCCAGCGCTTGTGGAGTACATTTCCCGCGAAAAACCAGCCGATACCCAAGATCAAGCCGGCAATGGATGTGGCGATCGCAACAATGCTGAAGTTCATGTATGAACCTTTCTTTGACGAGGCTAACGAGTCTGTAGAAAAAGTGCGAAAACGGTCGATTCCGAACTTTCGCGGAAACACGTGCGTTCTTGTTGGTCGCTTCGAACGTTGCGGCTGTCGGGCCTGGGGAGCCGCGCCAAGAGGAAATCGCGGCACGGCTGACCTTCGACGTCCAATCTTATCGAAGAATCGCTCATATCGCGTTGTGGCGTGTCGATGTTTGAGAGGGGACTTTTTCTGCAGACTCAACGTTCGCGTTTTGCCGCGCCGCATGCGTAGCGCAGCGAGCTGAAGGCGTCGGTCAACAAAGCGCTGTTGAACAGCCGCACTACCGGACTCCCGTGTCGCGCCTGAGGCGCTCGATGGCGGCCAAACTCTCTCGCATCTCTCGGAGCACCTCGCGCTGCTCCACAGCCGCCTCGCGCGCTGCCTCGGTCGCCTTCCGGAGCTCCTCCGCCGCGTCGCGTGCCTTCTCCGCGGCCTCGCGAAGGACTTCCGCCGCTTCGCGGCCACTCTCGGATTGCTGGCGCCGCGCCTCGGCGTGGCGCCGGTTGCGCTCTGCCGCCTCTCGTCCATGCTCCGCATCCTCGCGTAGGTGCTCCGCGTCAGAGCGGCCGATCTCTGCCTCGGGACGCACGTTCTCCGAATCGGGCCGTGGGTCAGGATTTGCGGGAGTCATGGTGAATGCCTCAGGTATACGCAACGGTAGCCTATTGCAAGGCTCGGCGGCTGTCTAAACATCCGAGCTGAGCCGCCCGCGGAAGCAGGCAGTGGCTGGCCGCGGAAGGACAATGACCACCTTGGCCTGGAGCGGCCAGACACTGCCTGCCGTAGCGGGTCGGCTCGAGCGACGGGTTAGGCCGCACGCTGAGATGCGGCGGAAGCAGTGGGCATGAGCACGATCTTGCCAATAACACCGCCCTTGCTTAGAAGTCGATGGGCCTGTCTTGCCTGTGAGAGCGGCATGCGGGCTGCGACGATAGGTCGAAGCTGCCGCCTGGCAAGAAGGCCCAGGAGCGTCGAAAGATCCTCTCGGAACAGAGTTGGCTTGAGCCGTTTGAGCCACTGGATGCTGTACGGCACGATTCGCTTTCTGCCTGGCAGCAGAAGGCCGCCTGCCATGTAAAGGGCGAAGACCGGAATGCCATGGAAGGGATTGCGATGGCCTCTGCCCTTCGAGCCAAGGCCTTCCTTCCTCAATATACCAGTCTGGGTGTTCGTGGATGCATCGGAACCGCTCTTTGATGTGTCGTCAGAATCATTGCCGGTTATCTTGGCTGCGCAAATGCGGTTGGGCAAATAGATCAGCGTGTTGCCGTGCGGCCGGCTTTGATATCCGGTGCGCGGCGGGTCAAGCGCCTGATTTGGAGCGCGTTTAGCAGCTAGCCGAGGGGGAAACGCTCGAGGATGTGGTAGGTCGAGCCCTTGGCGTCGACCGAGGAGCGCACGAGGGTGAACTCGCGCACCAGCCAGTCGACTGGCGGCAATGGCGGGAACTCGCGCGGCGGGCGCGCGTTGCGTACGAGGGTGACGTGGGCGGCGAAGGGGCGGCGCTCGAGGATGTACTCGGCGCGGAAAAGCCGGAAGTGAAGCGCGTCCACCATCGCCTTGAGCTCGGCCGGGGTTTCGCGCGGGCCGGCCCAGACGATGCGGTTGTGCTTCCAGTACTTCGCCGTCTCGATCGGCAGGCGATGGGCGCGCCCCTCGACGCGCCGCGCGGCGGCGATGGCC
>DATBJU010000120.1:0-6184 GCA_036556265.1 Xanthobacteraceae bacterium
GAGCACGACCTTGCAGAGAACATCGTCCACCTGGTCCTCGCCCGGATTGCCGGCGCCCCGGAGGGGACCAAAGGGCTATCCCTGTTCGTCGTGCCCAAGGTCCTGCCCAACGCCGATGGCAGCCGGGGCGCCCGCACCACCGTGAGTTGCGCGTCGATCGAAGAGAAGATGGGCATCCACGGGAACGCCACCTGCGTCATGAACTACGACGGCGCGACCGGCTGGCTGGTCGGCGAGGAACACCGCGGCCTGCCCGCAATGTTCACGATGATGAACGAAGCGCGCTTAGGTGTCGGCATTCAAGGTCTGTCGCTTTCGGAAGTCGCGTACCAGAACGCCGTTACTTACGCGAAGGAACGCATGCAGGGACGCTCGCTCACCGGCGCGAAATTTCCCGACAAGGCGGCCGACCCGATCATCGTGCATCCCGACATCCGCCGCACCCTCCTGACGATCCGTGCCTTCAATGAAGCGGCGCGGGCACTCGTGCTCTGGGCCGCATTGCAGGGCGATCTCGCCTATCGCGCCGAAGACGACAAGGTGCGCCAGTCGGCTGACGACTACATGGGCCTGCTGACGCCCGTGATCAAAGGTGTGCTGACTGACCTCGGTTTTGCGAATACGGTGCTCGCGCAGCAGGTGTTCGGAGGTCACGGCTACATTGCTGAGCACGGCATGGAGCAGTTTGTCCGCGATGCGCGCATTGCCATGATTTACGAGGGCGCGAACGGCATCCAGGCGCTTGACCTCGTTGGCCGCAAGCTCGGCAAGGATGGCGGCCGCGCGGCAATGGCTTTCTTCGGCGACGTCCAGGGCTTTGTGAAGGCGCATGCCGAGGACGAGGCCATGAAGCCATTCATTGCACCGCTGCAGGCCGCCTTGGGCGACCTGCAGAAGGCGACAACGTGGTTCATGCAGAACGCCCTACAGAGGCCGGACAACGCCGGTGCCGGCTCCTACGACTACATGCATCTCTTCGGTCTGGTTGCCCTCGGATACATGTGGGCGCAAATGGCCAAGGCCGCGCTCGCCAACAAGGGCAAGGGGAATGGGGTCGGGCAGGCGATGGACGCGAAGCTCACGACCGGCCGTTTTTTCATGGAGCGTGTGTTGCCGGAGACTGGCATGCGTCTCGCCCGGGTTCAGGCGGGCGCCGACGCGGTCATGGAACTGCCGGCAGACGTATTCTAGGACTCCTGCTGGCCTCGCCAACGCGCGATACTACATTCCAAGGGCCAACCGCGAGAACACCCGGTGACGGGAGAAGGTAGGAGGCCATGTCCGACGCATTCATCTACGATCACGTCCGTTCTCCGCGCGGCCGCGGGAAGACCGACGGCGCGCTGCATGAGGTGACTGCGCTGGAACTCGCGCGCCAGAGCCTCGTTGCAATCAAGGAGCGCAACAAGCTCGATCCCCTTCTCGTCGAGGACGTCGTGCTCGGCTGCGTCGATCCGGTCGGCGAGGCGGGTAGCGACATCGCCCGCGCGGCGGCGATCGCGGCCGATTATGGCAAGGAGGTTCCGGGCATCCAGATCAATCGCTTTTGCGCGTCCGGCCTCGAGGCCGTGAATTTCGCAGCCGCGCAAGTCATGTCAGGCGCGAAAGAGATGACGATCGGCGGTGGCGTCGAATCGATGTCGCGCGTGGGCATCGGCGCGTCGGGCGGGGCATGGCCGGTCGATCCCTCGATCGCGATCAAATCCTACTTCATGCCGCAAGGGGTCTCTGCGGATCTGATTGCGACCAAGTACGGTTTTTCGCGCGACGACGTCGATCTGTACGCGGTGCAGAGTCAGAGGCGGGCTGGCAAGGCATGGGATGACGGCCGCTTCAACAAGTCGGTAGTGCCGGTGGAGGACGTGAACGGGCTTCCGATCCTCGTCAAGGACGAGCACATGCGTCCAACCACCGACATGCAGTCGCTCGCGCAGTTGAAGCCGTCGTTCGTGCAGATGGGCGAGTTCGGCGGCTTCGACGCGGTCGCGATTCAGGCGCATCCTGATGTCGAATACGTCAAGCATGTGCATCATGCCGGTAATTCGTCCGGCATCGTCGACGGCGCGGCCGCCGTGCTCGTCGGCTCGAAGAAGGGCGGCACCGCCGCAGGCCTGAAACCGCGCGCGAAGATCCGCGCCTACGCTTCGATCGGCTCCGATCCCGCGCTCATGCTCACCGGCCCGATCGATGTCACTGAACGCGTGCTGAAGAAGGCGAAAATGAAGCTTTCCGACATCGATCTCATCGAGATCAACGAGGCGTTCGCCGCGGTCGTGTTGCGCTTCATGCAGTACTTCGGCATCGACGACAAGCACGTCAACGTGAACGGCGGCGCGATCGCGATGGGCCATCCGCTCGGCGCGACCGGGGCGATGATCCTCGGCACGGCGCTCGACGAACTGGAACGCAGCGGCAAGTCCACTGCGCTTGTCACGCTCTGCATCGGCGCCGGCATGGGCACCGCGACCGTCATCGAGCGGGTCTGAACTACTGCCGTCATCCTGAGGTGCGAGCCGCGAAGCGGCGAGCCTCGAAGGATGACGGCGCAAATGCAAGTGCGTCATCCTTCGAGGGCCTCGCTTCGCTCGGCCGCCTCAGGATGACGCGGTAAGGTTTCGAGGGAGGCCAGTATGAATCTCAAGAACTTCAAGCTCGACGTCGATGCCGACGGCATCGCGCTCGCCACCTGGGATATGCCCGGCCGCTCCATGAACGTATTCACCGTGGAAGTGATGCAGGAGCTTTCCGACATCGTCGAAAAGGTTGCGTCCGACGCGGCGGTCAAGGGCGCGGTCGTGACTTCAGGCAAGGAGGCTTTCTCCGGCGGCGCGGACCTGACGATGCTCGAAAGTCTGACGAACATGATCAAGGACATCGACAAGGCGAAGGACAAGAAGGCCGCGATGCAGGAGCTCTTCGACCAGTCTCGCAAGATGTCGCTGATCTACCGACGGCTCGAGACCGCGGGCAAGCCGTGGGTCGCGGCGATCAACGGCACTGCGATGGGCGGCGCGTTCGAGCTTGCGCTTGCGTGCCATCACCGTGTCGCCTCCGAGAACGAGAAGACCCGTCTCGGCCTGCCCGAAGTGAAGGTCGGACTGTTTCCGGGCGCCGGCGGCACGCAGCGCCTGCCGCGCATGATCCCGGCCGCCGACGCGCTGCAGCTCATGCTGCGCGGCGACCAGATCCGCCTCGACCGCGCGAAGCAATTGAAACTGGTCGACGAGGTCGTGCCGCACGATAAGCTCATCGAAACGGCGAAGGCCTGGATCAAGAATGGCGGCAAAGCCGTGCAGCCGTGGGACCAAGACGGATTCAAGCTCCCCGGCGGCCCCGTGTACTCCAAGGCTGGCATGATGGTCTGGCCGCCTGCGAATGCGATCTACCGGCGCGAAACCTACGACAATTATCCCGGCGCGCGAGCCATACTGAAGAGCACTTACGAAGGCCTGCTCGTCCCGATCGATCAGGGACTGCGCATCGAGTCGCGCTATTTCGCGAACGTGTTGCGCACGCGCGAAGCCGCAGCAATGATCCGCACGCTGTTCGTGTCCATGCAGGAGCTGAACAAGGGCGCGCGCCGCCCGGCGGCCGTGCCGCCGACGAAGCTCAAGAAAGTGGCCGTGCTCGGCGCCGGCTTCATGGGCGCAGGCATTGCCTACGTGACAGCCTCAGCCGGAATCGATGTCGTGCTCGTCGACAAGGATCAAGCCTCCGCGGACAAGGGAAAAAGTCTTTCCGACAAACTGATCTCCGATCAAGTGAAGAAGGGCCGCGCGAAACCCGCGGACAAGGACGCGCTGCTCGCCCGCATCAAGGCGACGGCCGACTTCAACGAGGTCGCTGGCGCCGACCTCGTGGTCGAGGCGGTGTTCGAGGACCGCAAGGTCAAGGCCGACGTGATCGCCAAGGCGGAGGCGGCGCTCGGCGACAAGGTGATCTTCGGCTCGAACACCTCGACGCTGCCGATCACGTCGCTTGCAGAATTGTCGAAGCGGCCGGACCGCTTCGTCGGCATCCACTTCTTTTCGCCGGTCGAGCGCATGATGCTCGTCGAGGTGATCAAGGGCAAGAAGACCGGCGACGAGGCGCTTGCCGTCGCGCTTGACTACGTGCGCGCGATCAAGAAGACGCCGATCGTCGTCAACGACAGCCGCGGCTTCTATACTTCGCGCGTTGTCGGCACCTACATCCGCGAGGGACATCTGATGCTGACGGAGGGCGTGCCGGCGGCGATGGTGGAAAACGTCGGCCGCATGGCCGGAATGCCAGTTGGGCCACTCTCGCTCAACGACGAGGTCGCGGTCGATCTCGCCTGGAAAATTCTGCAGGCGACGAAGAGTGACCTGGGCCCGGACGTGATCGACGCGCGTCAGGAGGCATTGCTCGAGGAGATGGTCGTCAAGCGTGGCCGCCTTGGCCGCAAGAACGGCAAGGGCTTCTACGACTATCCGGAAGGCGGCCCGAAGCGCCTATGGCCGGGGCTCGTGGAGATCGCCGGTGAGCCGCGCCCGGCCGAGACCTTCAACGTCGAGGAACTGAAACAGCGCTTCCTCGCCATGCAGGCGCTGGAGACCGCGCGCTGCGTGGAGGAGGGCGTGATTACCGACGTGCGCGATGCGGACGTCGGCGGCATTCTCGGTTTCGGCTATGCGCCATTCACCGGCGGGCCACTCTCGTACATCGACGGAATGGGCGTGAAGAACTTCGTGGCGCTGTGCGAGCGTCTCGCAGGGCGTTACGGTGACCGTTTCAAGCCGACACCGCTCTTGGTCGAGATGGGGAAGAAGGGCGAGAGCTTCTATTCGCGCTTTGCGCCGCCAGCGGGCAAGCGCGCCGCGTAGGCACCGGCCGCGTCAATATTGCGCGGCGATTCCAGATAGGCGGATCGCGAGTGCGATCAGCCACATGGTGATCGAGATCATCGCCGTGTAGTAGGCGAACGTCAGATAGGCGTCGCGCATCACCGTGGACGCGGCCCACTGCGCGTATGCCTCCGGCGGCCGGAAATCTTTCGGCAGATACAGCCACATCTCGGTCTTCTTGTAATTTTGCGTGAGCGCGTAGCGCGCCTTGAGAATGAGAACAAAGGTCATCATCAGCGTGAGGATGCCGCCGGCCTGAAATACCGCTCGCGGATCGAAGCTCATGCCGACCATGACGCAGACGATGGCGAGCATGCCGAACCCGCAGGCGCGGGCAACGCACGCAAAAGCGACCTTGCGCATCTCTTCCATGGCCCCCCTCCGCAAGACCTCGGGCCGCGACCACACAGTTTGCCGGCTGGAAGCGGAGTGCGCAATCGGCCGGGCGAACCGCGAGAAACTCCGTGTATGTATCACTTACAATTTGATTTCGAAGAAATTCCCTATCGCCGGTAGCGTCAGAAGTGCCGTGCCGGCAAGCCATATCCACATGGATACCTCGGTGGAATCCTCCTTGGCGCCGACGAAGTGTTCATAGATGGCAGCGGGTATGCCGGCGAGGATGATCGTGCCGGTCGAAACCATGAGCGATGAGAAGATCAGTGTCAGCGGCACGCTTCCGAACAGGAGCGCAGGCGCAAGAATCTGCACGTGGATCAGCGCGAACAGCAGCCAGATCTGGTTGAAGATGCCGTTGACCATGCCGAAGAAGGCGATGGCGACGTAGTACATGTTTCGGTCCATGGCGCCTGCTCAGCTGGTTGGAGGAACGGCGCCGAGGAACAGAAAGATATTGAGCAGGAGCACGCGTAACCAGAACAGCCACACGAATGCGAACAGCCACAGCACCACGGGGGCGGTCGCTTTCGGCGTGACTTTGGCGAGGACGGCGATGACCGGATCGGTGATGCGGCAGAAGAATCGCCAGATGTAGTTCTGCGATTCCGGATCCACGAACAGGCCGAGCAACGCGCGACCGAGCATCGTGTACATCAACGCTGCCAGAATGAAGTTCGGCAGGTGGAAGTACCAATAGGCGAAGACAGGGTTTGTCATGGATTCGCGCAGGAGCCGGCCGGATGCTCGACCGCCTGCTTCTTAGCCGAAACAGTTCGCCTGGTCGCGAGAAAAAAGCGGGGCCCCATGGGGCCCCGCTCGATTTCTTTGCGGCGTGTTGCGGAGTTCAGTCCTTCTCCGCGAGCACGGGCCTGCCGCGCGGTTTGCGGATCTCGTCGACAAACGCCTGCATCTCCCGTGAC
>DATBJU010000121.1:0-26381 GCA_036556265.1 Xanthobacteraceae bacterium
CGAGAAGGTGCAGGCGTTGCGTCGGCAGCTTGGCTCCAAGGGCGCGGGAGAACCTCCCGGGGCAAAGGGGTGATGGCGGGCCGCGGCGCCAACTCGGGCGCCGCTGGCGGACCGGTCCGCCATCGTCCGGTGATGCTCCGTGTGGTTCTCTCGTACCTCGCGCCCAAAGACGGCGGCCTTTATCTCGACGGAACATTCGGCGCGGGCGGACATGCGCGCGCGATCCTGGAAGCGGCGGACTGCCGCGTACTCGGACTCGATCGCGATCGAGGCGCGATCGCGGCGGGCGCAGACCTCGTGGAAGCCGCCGGCGGACGACTCGTGCTCATCGAGGAGCGCTTTTCCAAGCTTGACCGGGCCGCACGGGACCTCGGGTTTGAGGTGCTCGACGGCGTATTGCTCGATCTTGGCGTCTCGTCGATGCAACTCGATGAGGCGGCGCGCGGGTTCTCGTTCCGGCAGGACGGCCCGCTCGACATGCGCATGGGGCGCGATGGTCCAACTGCTGCCGACATCGTCAACGAATGGCCCGAAGCTGAGCTCGCGCGCGTGTTCGCGACGCTGGGCGAGGAACGGCGGGCACGCGCCGTCGCGCGTGCAATCGTCGTCTCCCGTGCGCACGCTCCTATCACACGCACGGGCGAACTCGCGGAGATCGTGCGCCGCGTCGTGCGTGGACGGCCCGGCGAGATCGATCCGGCGACGCGCAGCTTCCAGGCCCTGCGGCTGCTTGTGAATGAGGAGTTGCAGGAAAGTGCCGGCGCGCTGTTCGCGGCGGAGCGTGCACTCAAGCCGGGTGGCCGGCTCGTTGTGATCTCTTTTCATTCGCTGGAGGACCGGATCATCAAAACCTTCCTCGCGGCGCGCGCTGGGACCGCCGCACCTTCTCGGCATCAGCCGGAGAGAAGGAAGGGCCAGCCGACATTTCGCGCCCTGACCAAGAAGCCGATTACGCCAGGCAGGGAAGAACTGGAAATCAATCCGCGTGCGCGCTCGGCGAAGCTGCGCGCGGCGGAGCGCTCCGATGCGACGCCGGCGGCAGACGATCCACTCGCATCGCTGCTCGCGCGAATTCCCTCTCTCGATCGCGCGCCGCGGGGCTAGTCATGCTGCGCGTCTTGCATGTGCTTTCCATCCTGTTCCTCGTCGGCGCTGCTGTCGCCGTCTACAAGTTGAAGTACGAGTCGACCTATGACGCGCAACGCGTGGCGAAGCTGCGCAATGAAATTCGCGTCGAACGCGAGCGCCTCAGCACGCTGAAAGCCGAATGGAGCCGGCTTGCGTCGCCGCAGCGCATTCAGGAGCTCGCAGCGCGCCATCTCGGGATGAAGCCGCTCGAAGTGGCTCGTATCAGTGATTTTTCGAACCTGCCCGAGCGGGCACCGGGCAGCGACGGCGATCCGATCGGCGAGTTCATCGACACGCTGGCTGAGACGGACGTCCAGCGCGATCCGCTCGGCGATCTTCTGCGCTCGCTCAACGGCGAGGCGACGCGGGGGGCACGGTAGATGTTCGACCGCTCGCGCGCGTTCTTTCGCGATCTGCCGCGGCGCGCCATGCTTGGCCTCGATCGCTCATTGCGGCCAGCCGGCAGCGCGGGCATGCGCGCCCGCGTCGGACTGCTGGTCTTGGGCTTTGCCTGTATCTACGCGGTGATCGCGCTGCGTCTCGTGCACCTCGGCGTCGAGCCGGAAAGCCACATGACGCGACGCGGCTCGGCGGCCGATGCGGTCGCTGCGTCGCGGCCGGACATTCTCGATCGAAACGGCGAATTGCTCGCGTCCGACATCAAGACAGCGTCGCTGTTCGCCGATCCGCGGCGCATTATTGACGTGGACGAGGCGGCGGAATCGATCGTGAAAGTGCTGCCGGACCTCGATGCTGCAGAATTGCGCGAGCGGCTTTCGGCGAAGCGCGGGTTCGTGTGGCTGAAGCGCGAGATTTCGCGCGCGCAGCAGGAGGAAATTCACCGGCTTGGCCTGCCGGGGGTGGGCTTCCTGCGCGAGCACCGGCGCCTCTATCCGGCGGGTGCTCAAGCAGGGCATGTGCTCGGTCACGTTAACATCGACAATTCCGGCATCGCCGGCATCGAGAAGTGGATCGACGGGCGCGGCCTCGCCGAGCTGCATCAGGCGGGGCTCGCGACCGGGCGCGCGCTTGAGCCTGTTCAGCTCGCGCTCGATCTCTCGGTTCAGCACGCGATCCGCGATGAGCTCGCCGGCGCCAAGGACCAATTCAAGGCGGCGGCCGCCGCCGGGCTCGCGCTCGACGTGGAGACGGGCGAGATCGTCGCGATGGTGTCGCTGCCCGACTATGATCCGAACCGGCCCGGGAAGTCGATCGATCCGAGCCGACTCAATCGTCTCACAACCGGCGTGTTCGAGATGGGCTCGACCTTCAAGGCGCTCACGGTCGCGATGGTGCTCGACTCCGGCAAAGTGACGCTCAGCTCGCGCTTCGATGCGACCGCGCCGCTGAAGTACGGGACCTTCACGATCGATGATTTCCATCCGCAGCGCCGCATACTGAGCACGCCCGAGGTGTTCATTCACTCGTCCAACATCGGCAGCGCGAAGATGGCGCTCGCGCTCGGGGTGGACGCGCACCGCGCGTTCTTGAAGAAGATGGGCCAGCTCGACCGTCTGCGTACGGAGCTGCCGGAAAGCGCGGAGCCGCTCGTTCCGAAAACCTGGGGTGAACTATCCACTGTAACGATTGCGTTCGGGCACGGGCTCTCGGTCGCCCCGCTGCAGTCGGTGATGGCGACGGCGGCGCTGATGAATGGCGGGCTGCTCATTCCGCCGACGTTCCTGAAACGCACCGAGGAAGAAGCGCGCGCGCTCGCGACGCGCGTGATCCGGCGCGAGACGAGCGAGAAGATGCGCTATCTCATGCGCCTCAACGTGGAGCAGGGGACCGCGAAGCGCGCGGAAGTGATCGGGTTCTACGTCGGTGGCAAGACCGGCACGTCCGACAAGGTCGTGAATGGCCGCTACGTGAAGGACAAGGTGTTGACCGCCTTCATGGGCGTGTTTCCTGCCGACAAGCCGCGCTATCTCTTGCTCGTCATGCTGGACGAGCCGAAGGCGACGCCGGAAACGCATGGCTACACAACGTCCGGCTACAATGCCGTCCCGGTCGCGGGCAAGATCATCGCCCGGATCGCGCCGCTATTGGGGCTCAAACCGCGGCAGGACTTGCCGACGGCGGAGCGCTTGCTATCGGTGCCACGGCAGGCCGCCAACTGATTTGCCGAACCGGACGCCGGATGCCGGGGACTAAAATCGATCTTCGTGATCTCCTCGGAACGGATGCCCAGGCGCCGGCCGGAATCGCCATCACGGCACTCACTGCCGATAGCCGTGAGGCAAAGCCGGGCGCGCTGTTCGTTGCCATTGCCGGCAGCCGCACGGATGGATCGCGTTTTGCCGCGGACGCAGCAAGGCGGGGCGCCGTCGCGATCGTGGGCGAGGGCGAGCGGCCGGGAGATCTGGCTCCGGCCACGCTCTACATACGCGTGGGGGACGCTCGCGCGCTGCTGGCACGTGCTGCCGCGAGATTTTTCGCGCGGCAGCCGGCAACGATCGTCGCCATAACCGGCACCAACGGCAAGACTTCGGTCGCTTCCTTCACACGGCAAATCTGGACCGCAGTTGGCAAACAAGCCGCGAGCCTCGGCACGCTCGGAGTCACGACACCGAGGGGCGAGATCAAGGGTAGCCTCACGACTCCCGATCCGGTCGAGCTTCACAAACTCCTCGATCAACTCGCCGGCGAGGGCGTGACGCATCTTGCGATGGAGGCGTCGTCGCACGGCCTCGACCAGCGGCGGCTCGACGGCGTGCGGCTCGCGGCCGGTGCGTTTACGAACCTGACGCGCGATCACCTCGACTATCACAAGACCCTGGAGAGCTACCGCTCGGCAAAGCTGCGCCTGTTCGAAGCGTTGCTGCCCCCCGGCGCCGCGGTGGTGGTCAACGCGGACAGCCCCGAGGCGGGAATCATTGGTACGATTGCCGAAAAACGCGGACTGCGTCTGCTCACCGTTGGAAAGAAGGGAACGGACCTGCAATTGGGCGAGACGAAACGCGAAGGGTTCGGCGAGGTTCTCACCGTGCAGGCGGGCGGGAAAAATTACCCGGTGAAATTTCCGCTGGTCGGTGGCTTCCAGATCTCCAACGGCCTTGTCGCAGCCGGGCTCGCAATCGCGAGCGGTGCCGGTGTTGCAGATACGCTTGCTGCAATCGAAAAGCTTCGTGGTGCGACCGGCCGCCTGGAGCGCGCGGGTGACAAGGGAGGCGCTCCGATTTTCGTCGACTATGCACACACGCCGGATGCGCTGGCGAACGCCCTTGATGCGCTCCGTCCCTATGCCGCGCGGTTGATCGTGTTGTTCGGCTGCGGCGGCGACCGCGACCCGGGCAAGCGAGCATTGATGGGCGACATCGCAGTGCGCCGTGCGGATCGGGTCTATGTTACCGACGACAATCCGCGCAGCGAGGATCCGGCCGCAATCCGCGAGGCGATCCTCGCGGCTGCGCCGGGTGCGATCGAGATCGGGGATCGCGCGGCGGCGATCCGACAGGCCATTGCCGATCTGCGCCCGGGCGACGTATTGCTCATCGCCGGCAAGGGACACGAAACCGGCCAGATCGTGGGCGACCGCACGCTGCCTTTCTCGGATCAGGCGGAAGTGCGCGCTGCCCTCGGGGAGAAGTCATGAGCGCGGTGTGGACGCTGGATGCGCTCGCCTTGGCGACGGGCGCGCGGCTCGCGGGCGCACCGGCGCAGGAGATCGCCGGCGTCTCGATCGACAGCCGAACCCTCGGTCAGGGCGAAGCGTTCTTCGCAATCAAGGGAGACCGGGTCGACGGTCACGATTATGTCGCCGACGCTCTCAAGCGCGGCGCGGCAGTCGCGGTGATCGCGGAGAGCCGCGCGGCCGGAATGCCGGCAGGCGCGCCGCTTGCGGTCGTGCCGGACGTTCTCGAGGCGTTGCGGGCGCTCGCACGCGCCGGGCGCGCGCGATCGAACGCGAAGGTAATCGCGGTGACCGGATCGGCCGGCAAGACCGGTACCAAGGACGCACTGCATCTTGCGCTGTCAAAAGAGGGTCCGACCCACGCTTCGACTGCGTCGTTCAACAATCAATGGGGTGTTCCGTTGTCGGTGGCGCGCCTGCCGGCGGGCGCACGCTTCGCCGTTTTCGAACTCGGCATGAACCGCCCGGGCGAGATCGAGCCGTTGGCGAAGCTCGTGCGTCCGCACGTTGCGCTGATAACGACCGTCGAGCCGGTGCATCTGGAGTTCTTCCCGAACGTCGAGGCGATCGCCGACGCCAAGGCTGAGGTGTTCCGTGGGGTGGAGCGTGGCGGTGCCGCCGTCCTCCCGCGCGACAACCAGCAATTCGAACGCTTGGCCGCTGCGGCGCGAGCGGCTGAAGTCGGACGCATCGTCAGCTTTGGTGAGCACAAGTCGTCCGACGCGCGGCTGGTCGATGTGGCATTGAAGCCCGATTGCTCGACCGTCCGCGCCAGCATTCTGGGTGATGAGATCACGTTCAAAGTCGGCGCTCCGGGCCGGCATCTCGTGCTGAACAGCCTCGCGGTGCTCGCGGCGGTCAAGGTCGTCGGCGGCGACCTCGCGCTCGCCGCACTCGCGCTTGCCGGCCTCGTGCCGCCGAGCGGACGTGGCCGGCGGATTTCGCTCGATGTCGGAACCGGCAAGGCGCTGCTGATCGATGAAAGCTACAACGCCAACCCGGCGTCGATGCGGGCGGCGCTCGGCGTGCTGGGCCAGGCATCGATCGGCAAGCGGGGCCGGCGGATCGCGGTGCTCGGCGACATGCTGGAACTCGGCCCGGATGCCGAGGACTTGCATCGGGCGCTTGCCGAGGCAGTCGTCGCCGCCAAGGTGGACATCGTCTTCTGCGCCGGGCCGCTGATGCGCGAGCTGTGGAAAGCCTTGCCCGCCGCCATGCGCGGCGGCTATGCCGAAGCGGCGGTCGACATCGAGTCCGAGGTGGTGGCGGCGGTGCGCGGGGGCGACGCGATCATGGTCAAAGGCTCGAACGCCAGCCGCATGGCACCGATCGTGAAGACCCTCGTGGAACGCTTTCGCGCCTCCGCAGACGCGACGGCCTGAAGGAGGCAAAGTGCTTTACTGGCTTTCACAGTTCTCGGATCTGTTCGGGCCACTCAATGTGTTCCGCTACATCACGTTCCGGACCGGCGGGGCGGTGCTCACGGCACTACTGTTCGTCTTCCTGTTCGGACCGGCGATCATTCGCTGGTTGCGCGTGACGCAGGGCAAAGGCCAGCCGATCCGTGACGACGGCCCGCAATCGCACCTTCTGAAGAAGAAGGGCACGCCTACAATGGGCGGGCTCATGATCTTGTCGGGCCTTCTCGTCGCGACCGTCCTGTGGGCGAATCTCAGCAATCGCTATGTCTGGGTGGTCATCGCAGTGGCGCTGGGCTTCGGCGCGATCGGGTTCTGCGACGACTATCTCAAGGTCACGAGCGCGTCGGCGCAGGGCGGACTGTCGGGACGGCTGCGGCTCGGCCTTGAGGCACTGATCGCCGGAGCGGCGGTGTTCGCGATTACGCAGCTCGACAACTCGCCGACGTCCGAGTCGCTCGCGTTCCCCTTCTTCAAGGATCTCGTCATCAATCTCGGCCTGTTTTTCATCTTGTTGGGCGCGTTCGTGATTGTCGGCGCCGGTAACGCCGTGAACCTTACCGACGGGCTTGACGGACTCGCCATCGGACCGGTGATGATCGCTGCCGGCACCTTTGCCGCAATTTCCTATCTGGTCGGAAACGCGGTTGCGTCCGACTACTTGCAGATCAAGCACGTCGCCGGCGTTGGAGAGCTCACGGTGGTCTGCGGTGCGGTGATCGGCGCGGGACTGGGCTTTCTTTGGTTCAACGCACCGCCGGCTTCGATCTTCATGGGCGACACAGGCTCGCTTTCACTCGGCGGATTGCTTGGTGCGATCGCCGTTGCAACGAAGCATGAGATCGCGTTTGCGATCATCGGAGGCCTGTTCGTGCTGGAGGCGGTCTCCGTGATCGTGCAGGTGGTTTCCTACAAGCTCACCGGCAAGCGGGTCTTCAAGATGGCGCCGTTCCACCATCACTTCGAGCAGCTCGGTTGGACCGAACCACAGATCGTGATTCGCTTCTGGATCATTGCGATCGTGCTCGCCCTGTTGGGACTGTCGACGCTCAAGCTGCGGTGAGGCCGCGGCAAAACGAATGACGCCGATTACGATCTATCGCGGGCGGACCGTCGCCGTCTTCGGGCTGGGCAGTTCCGGGTTGGCGACCTGCGCCGCGCTTTCGGCAGGCGGTGCAAGCGTCGTCGCGTTCGACGACAAGCCGGCGAAAGTCGCGGAAGCGGAGGACAAGGGGGTCACGACCGGCGACCTGCGCGAGGCCGACTGGAAAAAATTCGCGGTGCTCGTACTCGCGCCAGGCGTTCCGCTCACGCATCCGGAACCGCACTGGGTGGTGAAACGCGCGCGAATTTCGGAAGTCGAGGTGATCGGTGACATCGAGCTGTTCTGCCGCGAGCGGCGGGCGCGTGCGCCGAGATCGCCGTTCGCCGCGATAACCGGAACGAACGGCAAGTCCACCACCACCGCCCTGCTCGCGCACATTCTTGCGAAGAGCGGCCGCGACGTGGCGGTCGGCGGCAATCTCGGCACGCCGATCCTGTCGCTTGCCGGGCCGAGCCAGGCGCGCGTACACGTGATCGAATGCTCTTCCTTTCAGATCGATCTTGCGCCGACGATCGACCCGTCGGTCGGCGTCCTGCTCAACGTGACGCCCGATCATATCGACCGTCACGGCTCGTTCCGGAACTACGCGGCGATCAAGGAGCGGCTGGTCACCGGCGTTGGGCTGCATGGGACGGCGGTGGTCGGGGTCGATGATGACTTCTGCGCGTCGGTCGCCGACCGCGCAGCGCGCGAAGGCACGAAGGTGGTGCGCATATCCGTGCGCCGGCCGCTCGCGAGCGACGGAATCTTTCTCGAAGGAGGCAGCCTCGTGGACGTGGAGGGAGGAAAGCGCCGCTACGCGCTCTCGCTTGCAGGCATTGGCAGCCTGCGCGGCCTGCACAACGCGCAGAACGCGGCCGCCGCATACGCGTCGGCTCGGGCGCTCGGCGTCGCGCCGGAAGAAATCGAGCTTGCCATGCGCAATTTTCCGGGGCTGCAACACCGCATGGAGGAAGTAGGGCGCAAAGGCGTGGTGCTGTTCGTCAACGACTCGAAGGCGACGAACGCGGACTCTGCAGCGCGCGCCCTGGAAAGCTTCGAAGAGATCTTCTGGATTGCGGGCGGCCGGGCAAAGGAAGGCGGTATCGCGACGCTCGAGCGCTATTTCCCTCGTATCCGCAGAGCGTACCTGATCGGGGAATCGGCGCAGGCTTTCGCAGCGGAGCTTGAGGGCAAGGTGAAGTATGAAGTGGTGCGTACCCTCGACCGGGCAGTGGAGCATGCCGCCCGCGAGGCGACCGCCTCTGCGGCGGCGCAGCCCGTCGTCCTGTTGTCTCCCGCCTGCGCGAGCTACGACCAGTACCCGAACTTCGAGGTGCGCGGGAACGAGTTTCGCGATCTTGTGCTGCGGTTACCGGGCGTTGGGAAGGCATGACCTCCCTCCCCGCAATCGGGGAGGGAAAGAAATGCCCCAATTCCGCTTAAGCGATCGTCAACCCTCGAAGTTCAAGACTGCCGCCGTTTCGGGCCGGAGCCGCCGATTTTCATGATTTCGCGAGCCCAACGCACGCCGTTCAGCGAGTGGTGGTGGACCGTCGACCGGCTCCTGCTCGGCGCGCTGATCGCGCTCGTGCTGATCGGCATCGTCCTCTTGCTCGCCGCGAGTCCGCCGGTGGCGATCCGGCTCGGCTACGAGCCGTTTCATTTCGTGAACCGGCAGGCGATCTACCTCGTGCCCGCGCTTGCGGTGCTCGCCGCCACCTCGCTGCTCAGCCCGCGACAGGTGCGACGGACGGCGCTGATTGTCTTCATCGTCAGCCTCGCGCTGGTGGTCGCCACGCTCGTCGTCGGCGCAGAGGTCAAGGGCGCCAGACGCTGGATCAATCTGGTCGGCGTCAGCATCCAGCCGTCGGAATTTCTCAAGCCCGCCTTCGTCGTGCTGTCCGCATGGGCGTTTGCCGAGAGCGCGCGGCGGCCGGAAATGCCGACTACGTTGTTTGCGCTGGGTCTGCTTGGCGCGTCGACCGCGCCGCTCGTCCTGCAACCCGACTTCGGGCAAACCGTGCTGCTCGTGCTCATCTGGTGCACGCTGTTCTTCCTGTCGGGCCTTGCGTGGGTCTGGGTCTGCGGACTTGTCGGCACCGCGGTTGCCGGAATCTTGCTCGCCTACCAGTTCATCCCGCACGTGGCGCGACGCTTTCAGCGCTTCTTCGATCCCGGTTCCGGTGACACGTTCCAGATCGACACGGCGATCGAGTCCTTCGTACGCGGCGGTTGGCTTGGGCGGGGACCGGGTGAGGGGACCGTGAAACGGATTCTGCCCGACGGACACGCCGACTTTGTATTTGCGGTCGCGGCTGAGGAGTTCGGCATCGTATTGTGTCTCATTCTCGTCGCGCTGTTTGCGTTTGTCGTCCTGCGTGCGCTCCGCCATGCGCAACACGACGAGGATCCGTTTGCCCGACTCGCGATATCGGGCCTCGCTTTACTCTTCGGCCTGCAATCGTCGATCGCGATGGCGGTGAACCTGCACCTCGTTCCGGCGAAGGGCATGACGCTACCCTTCATCTCTTACGGCGGCTCGTCGCTGATCTCGCTCGCCTACGGGATGGGTATGCTGGTCGCGCTCACGCGGCGGCGCCCGCGCGCGGAAGCCGTCGCAGCGCTCGAGCGCGAAGGATTGCTCTTGGGTTCGCGCGCATGAATGGCCGCGCCGCGCCGCTCGTGTTGATCGCGGCCGGCGGCACCGGAGGGCATTTGTTCCCGGCCGAAGCGCTCGCGACCGTGCTGGCGCAGCGCGGCATTGCCGTCGAACTCGCGACCGACAAACGCGCAGCCGTATTCGCCAAGTCGTTCCCCGCGCGCCACGTGCACGTGCTGCCCGCGGATACCGTGCGCGGACGCGATCCCTTGTCGCTTGCCCGCACGGCCTGGCGCCTTTCGTTCGGCACGATGCGTGGGCTCTGGCTCTTGCTCAGGTCGCGACCCGTGGCCGTTGTCGGGTTTGGTGGCTACCCGACGGTGCCGCCGATCCTCGCGGCTGTGCTCGTGCGGGTTCCGCGCGTTGTGCACGAGCAGAATGCGGTCATGGGACGCGCCAACCGCGTGCTTGCAAGCCGTGCGACCGTGATTGCCACTGGCTACCCGAAAATCTTCTCCGAAGCACCGCGGCTCGCGGCGAAAGCGGTGCACGTCGGCAACCCGGTGCGGACGGCCGTACGCGAAGCGGCGAAGGTGGTCTACGAGCCGCCGCTGCAGCGCGGCGCGCTGCGCCTCGTCGTCTTCGGGGGCAGTCAGGGCGCGCGCATCATGAGCGAGGTGGTGCCGGCGGCAATCGAGTTTCTGCCGCCGACCATGCGGGGCCGCGTCGAGATCGTGCAGCAATGCCGCGCCGAGGATCTGGACGAGGCGAGGGCGGCGTATTCGCGGCTCGACGTGAAGGCCGATGTCGCGACGTTCTTTGCCGACCTGCCGGCGAAGGTCGCGGCGGCTCACCTTGTCATTGCCCGTTCGGGTGCATCGACGGTCGCCGAGCTCGCGGCAATCGGCCGGCCGGCCATCCTCGTGCCGCTGCCGCACGCCCTCGATCAGGACCAGCTGGCCAACGCGGCGGCACTTGCGGCGGCGGGTGGAGCCCTGCTCATCCGGCAGTCCGATTTCACCGCCGAACGGCTGGGCCGGGAGCTTGAGACCCTGCTTGCCGATCCGTCCAAACTTTCCGCGATGGCGGCAGCGGCCCGGAAGGTTGGGCGGGTGGACGCAGCCGAACGGCTGGCCGATGAGGTGATGCGCGTTGCCGGGCTCGCGCAAATGCGCGAAAAGACGCCGGCATGAAGCTTCCCCAGGAACTCGGCCCGATCCATTTCGTCGGCATCGGCGGTATCGGTATGAGCGGCATCGCCGAGGTGCTCGCCAACCTCGGCTACCGTGTCTGCGGCTCGGACATCGCCGAGAGCGCGAACGTGAAACGGCTGCGCGAAAAAGGCATCTCGGTCGCAGTCGGTCACGAAGCGAAGAATGTGGAAGGCGCCGCCGTCGTCGTCGTGTCGTCGGCGGTGAAGCGCGACAACCCGGAGCTCGTGGCGGCGCGAGCGAAAAGGCTGCCGGTCGTTCGGCGCGCGGAAATGCTCGCTGAGTTGATGCGGCTGAAATCGTGCGTCGCGATAGCCGGCACACACGGCAAGACGACGACCACTTCGCTCGTCGCTGCATTGCTCGACGCCGGCAGCTTCGACCCGACCGTGATCAACGGCGGGATCATCAACGCCTATGGTACGAACGCCAGGGTCGGCGGTGGCACGTGGATGGTGGTGGAGGCGGACGAGAGCGACGGCACGTTCCTGAAACTCCCAGCCAACGTTGCCGTTGTCACCAATATCGATCCCGAACATCTCGACCACTTCGGCACCTTCGACAAGGTAAAGGAGGCGTTCGAAGCGTTCGTCGGCAACCTGCCGTTCTACGGCTTCGCGGTGATGTGTCTCGACCACCCCGTGGTGCAGGAGCTTGTCGGCCGCATCGAGGATCGGCGCGTGGTCACGTACGGGGTCAATCCGCAGGCCGACGTGCGGTTGGTCGACGAGGAGCTCGACGGCGGCGCGACACAGTTCGGCGTGCTGGTGCGGGGGCGCAACGGGGCCAAGGCGCACGAAATCGGCAAGCTGACGCTGCCGATGCCGGGCCATCATAACGCGCTCAATGCTACCGCGGCGATCGCGGTCGCGCATGAGCTCGGCGTGCCCGACGATCGCATCAGGAAGGCGCTCGCCGCGTTCGGCGGCGTGAAGCGGCGCTTCACCCGCACAGGAGAGTGGAACGGCGTCGCCGTGTTCGACGACTACGGCCATCATCCGGTAGAGATCGCAGCCGTGCTCGACGGGGCGCGCGCGGCAGCCAAGGGGAGGGTGATCGCCGTGGTGCAACCGCACCGGTTCACTCGGCTGCGTGATCTGTTCGAGCAGTTCTGCACCTGCTTCGACGACGCGGATCACGTGGTCGTGGCGCACGTCTATCCGGCCGGCGAGGCAGCGATCCCGGGCGTCGACCGTGACGCGCTGGTGCAAGGGATGCGGGCGCACGGGCACCGGCACGTGGTCCCGCTGGACGCGCCGGAGCAACTCGCCCGAATCGTGAAAGGGCTCGTGCGTCCCGGCGACTACGTCGTCTGTCTCGGCGCTGGCTCGATCACGCAGTGGGCGCAGGCCTTGCCGCGCGAGCTCGCCGCGCTCAAGGACCCCAAGTGAACGCGCAGGCGACGGCGACGCGGGACCTCTTGTCCGAGCTTTCGGCGGCTATGCCGGAGTTGCGCGGCCGCCTGATCACCGATCAACCGATGGCGGATATCACCTGGTTTCGCGTCGGTGGGCCCGCGCAGTTGATGTTTTCGCCTGCGGATGAGCGGGACCTTTCGTATTTTCTCGAGCGGCTTCCTGACGAGATTCTGGTGACGACGATCGGAGTGGGCTCGAATCTGCTCGTGCGCGACGGGGGAATCGAAGGGGTGGTCATCCGCCTCTCGCGCGGGTTCAGCGATACGTCGGTCGAAGGCAATCTCATTCACGCGGGTGCTGCGGTGCTGGACATTCGTCTGGCGCAGGCGGCGGCGGAAGCCGGACTCGCGGGGCTTGCGTTCTATCGCGGCGTGCCGGGCTCCGTCGGCGGCGCACTGCGCATGAATGCGGGCGCGTACAATCGCGAGACCAAAGACGTGCTCGTCGAGGCGCGCGCCGTCGATCGAAAGGGGAAGGTGCACGTTCTCAAGAATGCGGACTTCGGGTTCTCCTACCGGTCCTCGCGCGCGCCGGAGGATTTCGTCTTCACGCGCGCGACCTTTCGCGGCGAGCCCGACGATCCGGCGGCGATCAAGACGGAAATGGAAAAGATCACAGAGGCGCGCGGAGCGACGCAACCCGTCAAGACGCGTACCGGCGGCTCGACGTTCAAGAATCCGCCGGGCAGGAAGGCTTGGCAGCTAATCGATGCCGCCGGCTGCCGCGGGCTCGTCGTCGGCGACGCGCAAGTTTCGGAAATGCACTGCAACTTCCTGATCAACCGCGGAAAGGCGAGTGCGGCGGACATTGAGGCGCTCGGAGAAAAGGTGCGGCGGCGGGTGAAGGAGAATTCCGGCGTGGAGCTGGAGTGGGAAATCGTACGTATCGGCACGCCGAAGGGGACGTAGAGATGGCCGCGGGCAAGCACGTCGCGGTGCTGATGGGCGGCTGGTCCGCCGAGCGCGAAGTCAGCTTGCGCTCGGGCAAGCATTGCGCCGACGCACTCGAAACGGAGGGCTACAGGGTGAGCCGTGTGGACGTGCAGCGCGACGTCGCGGAGGTGCTCGCTCGACTGAAGCCCGACGTCGCGTTCAACGTATTGCACGGCCGGCCAGGTGAGGACGGCACGATGCAAGGAATTCTCGAGATCCTGCGCATCCCCTACACGCACTCAGGCGTGCTTGCGTCTGCGCTCGCCATGAACAAGCCGGCGGCAAAGCTTGTGCTCGCCGCGGCCGGAGTGCCGGTGCCGGAGGGGCGAACCATTTCCCGAGCCGAGGCGGCCAAGTCCCACGCGCTGAAGCCGCCCTACGTGTTGAAGCCGATCGCCGAAGGGTCCTCGGTCGGGGTGTTCATTGTCAGCGAGCAGCATACTCATCCTCCGCAAGAATTGACACGACCGGACTGGTCATTTGGCGAGATCCTCCTGGCCGAGCGGTTTGTGCCGGGCTTGGAGTTGACTTGCGGAGTTCTGGGTGACCGTGCGCTCGGGGTCATCGAAATCGAGGCGGCGACGCGGTTCTACGACTACGAGGCGAAATATGCGCCTGGCGGCTCCCGGCACATCTTGCCGGCGCGGCTTGCGCCGACGGCGTATGCGCAGGTGCAGGCGCTCGCGCTCGCGGCGCATCGCGCGCTTGGCTGCCGGGGTGTCACGCGCGCCGACTTTCGTTTCGACAATCGTCGAGGGGACGGCGACGTCGTTTGCCTCGAGGTCAACACACAGCCGGGCATGACGGAGACGTCCTTGGTTCCCGAGATGGCCGCGTACGAAGGGATATCGTTCACCGAATTGGTGAGATGGATCGCAGAAGACGCGTCGCTGAACCGGTGATTGCGGCCAGATCCCCTGCTTTGGCCGGCGCAGGAACAAGGCCGAAACGCCGCTTTGGCGGGCCAAATCAGCGAAAGTTAATTAAATTTTAACCAACTCGCGCCGACTCTCGTGTTTACGGCGCTTCAGGCGCTCGGTTGCCGGGGAGTGACGCGAGCGGGATTCCGATTTGGTAACCGCCCGCGATGCGCAGGGGAGTCCGCCTGCATCGACTTCGATGCGCCTCCCGGCGCGACCGAGACGTCACTGGTGCCGGTAATGGCGGCCCACGAGGGCCTGTCGTTCGGCGAGCTGGTGAAATGGATCGTGGAGCACGCTTCCCTCGGCCGGTGAGACCGCGGCGCCCGCGCGCCGATCCGTCCAGCTACGCGCCTCCCAGCCGCCTCACGCTTTTCCTTCGGCGGGCATTGGTACGACTTTCCTCACGCCCGCTGCGCCATAGCGGAATTTTTCTGCTCGCGCTCCTGTTCGCCGCCACCGGCGGCTACGGAGCCGCGCGCGGTGGGCACGCGGACACGCTCATGATCGCGCTGCGCGATGCGGGCGACGCGGCGGCGCGCTCGTTCGGATTCGGAATCGTGCAGGTCGATATCCGTGGTGCGAGCATCCTGAGCCGCGACGAATTGCTGCGTGCCGCGAGCGTCACGGCGCAGTCGTCGCTGCTGCTCCTCGATCCGGAAGGCATGCGTATCGCGCTGAAGCGCGACCCGCGCATCGCCGAGGTGACCGTGCACAAGTTCTATCCCGATCGGCTCGACATTGTCGTCGAGGAGCGCCAACCCTTTGCGCGCTGGCAACGCGCTGGACGCACGCATCTAATCGCGCGCGACGGCACGGTGTTGCGAAGCGACATCGCATCGGACGGCGCAAACTTGCCGCTTGTGGTCGGTTCCGGCGCTGAAAAACACGCGGCTGCATTCGTCACTCTGCTGGACCGCTTCCCTGCAATCCGCCACGAGGTACGGGCGGGCATCTTTGTCGCGGAGCGCCGCTGGAATCTGCGACTGCGGAACGGCATCGACGTGCGCCTCCCCGAAGAGGATCCGGCGCTCGCGCTGGAGCAGCTCGTCACACTCGATAAGACGGTACAATTGCTCTCGCGCGACGTGAGTGTGATCGATCTGCGCGTGCCCGAACGCGTGTCGGTCAGTCTTTCGGACGAGGCCGCCGCACTCAGGCGGAAGACGCAGAAGCGCAAAGGAGCGGATTCATGAGCTCCGCCCTCTTGCGCGGCCTTGCACCCCGCATGCAGCCGCTGCATCCGCGCCGCGCCGGCGTGGTGGCGGCGCTCGATATCGGCACGAGCAAGATTGCCTGTCTGATCGCCCGGCTGCGGCCGCTCAGCGACCTGGCTAGCGTGCGGGGCCGCACACATGCGGTCGAGTTGATCGGCTTCGGTCATACGCGCGCGCGCGGCATCAAGGCCGGCACGGTGATCGACATGGCGCGCGCCGAAGAGGCGATCCGGTTCGCGGTGGATGCGGCGGAACGCTCCGCCAAGGTCGAAATCGCTTCGGTCGTGCTCGCGGTCTCCGGCGGCCGACTTGGCAGCGGCTCGTTCTCCGCCTCAGCCCGGCTACCTGGGCCCTCGGTCGAGGACGGTGACATCGGCCGCGCGCTCGACGCGGCGAGCCTGCATTCGGTACGCGACGGGCGCGCCGTGCTGCATTCGCTCCCGGTCGGCTATTCGCTCGACGGCATCCGGGGCATTCGCGATCCGCGCGGCATGCTCGGCGAAGTGCTTTCCGTCGATCTGCACGTCGTGACCGCGGACCTGCCGGCACTCAAGAATCTCGTTCTGTGTGTCGAGCGTTGCCATCTCACGGTCGAGGGTCTGATCGCGGCACCGTACGCCGCCGGGCTTGCCGTGCTCGCAGCGGACGAAACCGAAATCGGGGCGACGCTCATCGATTTCGGCAACGGCACGACGACGACCGCCGTGTTTGCCGGGGGCGACTGCGTTCACGTCGACGGCATCGCTCTCGGCGGCAGCCACGTCACGATGGATCTCGCGCGCGGCCTTTCCACGAGCCCGATCGAGGCCGAACGGATCAAGACACTGCACGGCAGCGCGCTTGCCGGGTCGAACGACGACATCGATCTCGTGACCGTGCCGACGGTGCATGAGGGAGACCACGAGACAGCGAACGCCGTCTCGCGAGCCAACCTCGTGCGCATGATTCGGCCCCGCATCGATGAAATCATAGAAGTGATTCGCGACAGGCTGCACGCGGCAAACATGTTGGCGGCGGCGAGCCGGAGGATCGTGCTGACAGGCGGAGCCTCGCAGCTCACCGGTCTCGTCGAAATCGTCAGCCGCACCTTTGGCACAACGACGCGCATCGGTCGGCCGCTAGGTATGTCGCAGTTTTCCGAGACGGCAAGGGGGCCTGCGTTCGCCGTCGCGGCGGGTCTTCTCGTCTACCCGCAATTCGCCGGCCGCGAACACTTCGAGCCGCGGCGGCGGCATGTGCGTGGCGAGGCCAACTACATCGCACAGGTGGGGCGTTGGTTGCGGGAGAGTTTCTAGTGAACAGGACGAAACAGAGGGACGTGCGCTGAAGCGCGAAAGGGACGACCATGACAATCAATCTCAAGACGCCAGACATTCGCGAGCTCAAGCCGCACATCGTGGTGTTCGGCGTCGGCGGCGCAGGCGGTAACGCCGTCAACAACATGATCGCGGCCGGATTGCAGGGCTGCGAGTTCGTCGTCGCCAACACCGACGCGCAGGCGCTCACTTCGTCGAAAGCGAAGCGTGTCATCCAGATGGGTGTCGAGGCGACCCAGGGCCTTGGCGCCGGGTCGCACCCGGAAGTCGGGCGCGCCGCGGCGGAAGAAGTGATCGACGAGATCCGCGATCACCTCGCCGGCGCGCACATGGCGTTCATCACGGCGGGCATGGGCGGCGGCACGGGCACCGGCGCGGCGCCCGTGATTGCGCGCGTCACACGCGAACTCGGAATCCTCACCCTCGGGGTTGTCACCAAGCCGTTCCAGTTCGAAGGCCAGCGCCGCATGGCGATTGCGGACACTGGCATCCAGGAACTCGCCAAACACGTTGATACGCTCATTGTGATCCCGAACCAGAACCTGTTCCGGGTGGCGAACGAGAAGACGACGTTCGCCGACGCATTCGCGATGGCCGACCAGGTCCTCTATTCGGGCGTTGCGTGCATAACAGACCTTATGGTGAAGGAAGGCCTGATCAACCTCGACTTCGCCGACGTGCGTACGGTCATGCGCGAGATGGGCAAGGCAATGATGGGCACGGGAGAGGCCTCCGGCGAGAAGCGGGCGACCGTCGCCGCGGAAGCCGCGATCTCCAATCCGCTGCTCGATGAGACCTCGATGCATGGCGCCAAAGGCTTGCTGATCTCGATCACGGGCGGTTCGGATCTCACGCTCTACGAGGTCGACGAGGCGGCGAGCCGCATTCGCGAGGAAGTGGATGCGGACGCGAACATCATCCTCGGCGCGACCTTCGACCACAGCCTCGACGGCATCGTGCGGGTGTCGGTAGTTGCCACCGGCATCGACGCCGGCGCGAGAGAAGCGGCGAGCAGGTTCAGCGCGGCCTCGGTCGCCGGCCGCATGGCGGTCGCGCGCGCGTTCGATGCAGGGCATGCGCCGCAGCGCACGCCGCATTCCTATCGTGAGCCGGCGCCCACGCCGTTGCAGCCAGCCCTGCACCATGACGATCATGGTGATCGCGGGCATGAGCATGAGCATGAAACCGCGATCGACGACGTGACGCTGCGGCCGTTGCCGCCGCGGCCGTCCTTCTTCGAACCCATGCAAGAGGAAGAGCCGATCGAGGCGCACGAGGAGGAGCCGATCCGGCCGTTCCTGCCGCCGCGTCCCGAGCGCGCGGGAAACCGCGCGACACGTATGCCGCGCGTAGACGAACTTCCGATCCCGGCGCAAAACGAAATCCGCGCAAGCCGAGGCGAAGCCGCAGAACACGAGCGCAAGCGCATGTCGCTGCTCCAGCGTCTTGCTGGCCTCGGCCGGCGCGAGGAGGCGGAGCCCCAATACGAGCCGCACCAGCTCGCTCCGAACGCGCGGCATGACGAAGAGCGTGAAGAGCGGGAATATCGCCCCGCGCCCGAACGGCGCTTGAATGAGCAGGTATCGGAGTATTCACGCAGACCGGCGGGCCGGCCCGCCGCGATCGACTCGCCGGCGCGGAACGGCCGGGCGCGAATCGACGACGACGAACTGGAGATCCCTGCTTTCCTGCGCAGACAGGCGAACTGAGCCCAGACCTGTCCACAAGTTCCGAAATCGAGGCGCCCTGGCCGGTCCGGCCGGGCGCCTCGCTTGTTGCGTGCTAGCGCGGAAAATGGCCAGAAACCGGCGTCAACACGACGGTTTTCGGTAACAAAGCGTAAAAAACCGTGACTTGCGACTCACCCGACCCTGGCTATCGTTTCGCTTAACCAAAAGCGGCGGCACGGTTTCTTGGCTTTTTGACCGATGCGCGCTGCAAACGCTGCGACGGGAAGCGTTGGGGCAGGAGTCCGAAGGCGCGTCGTGCGACCTAGGCCTCCGGATGGTGGGGATGAGGGGAAGTTTCCAGACCACTTTGGCGCAGCGCGTCGAACTCATGGGCCGCGGGGTCCATGGCGGAACGCCCGCCCGTGTGTCGCTGATCCCGGCCAACGCCGATTCCGGCATCCTGTTCTCGCGCATGAGCCACGACGGCAAGCCGCGCCGTGTGGTCAGCGCCTCGCCTGAAGCAGTTCGTAACACCGATTTTGCCACCGTGATCGGCGACGGCCAGGGAGCGCTTTGCTCGACGGTCGAGCACTTGCTGGCGGCGCTTGTCGGCCTTGGCGTCGACAACGTCATTATCGAGGTGGACGGCAACGAAGTGCCCATTTTCGATGGCAGCGCCGCGCATTTCGTCGAGGCAATCAACGCGGCGGGGCTCGAGACACAGGCGGCGTCACGCCGCTACCTCAAGATTCTGAAGCCAATTCGCGTGCAGGACGGCCGCGCGATGGGCGAGCTTGCCCCCTATGACGCCGGTTTCCGGATCGAGATCGAGATCGAATTCGACCATCCGTTGATCGGCCGCCAGCGCTATGCAGCCACGCTCTCCCGCGACACGTTCGAGCGCGACCTCGCCCGCGCCCGCACTTTCGGGTTCATGTCGGACGTTGCCAAGTTGTGGAGCGCCGGTTACGCGCTCGGCGCCTCGCTGGAAAACACGATCTGCCTCGCCGACGATCGCATCCTCAATCCCACCGGTCTCCGCTATCCGGACGAGTTCGTCCGCCACAAGGCGCTCGACGCGGTGGGGGACCTCGCTCTCGCCGGCCTTCCTATTCTGGGGCGCTATCGCTCCGTTTGCGGCGGCCACAAGCTCAACGCCCAGGTCGTGGCGGCGCTGGCCGCTGATAAGTCGGCTTGGACCGTGGTGGAGCCGAGGCAGCGCCGGCCGCGTGGCCATGCCGATCTTGGCGTTCCGGTGGCGCTTCCGGCTTATCGGGCCGATCTGTCCTAACCAAGCTCGCCACAATCGCGTCCTATTGGGCCTTTAGCGCCTTTGCGAGCTATTCTCGTCCTTGGTACGAGAGTGCCCGAAGGAGCCGGTTCAACCGGCCGCAGGGGGTCGTGGGGTTCATGCGTCGGCTTTTCCAACGCATCCGCAGCGCGGGATTCGGTCTTCGGCTCGGCTTGGCGGCCGTCGTTCTCGCCATGCCGCTCGGCGGCTGCGCCAACATTTTCGGGGACGACAAGCAGGCCATCATGCCGGATGAGCCTGCCGACAAGCTCTACAACGAGGGGCTGACCCTTCTGAACAAGAAGGAGTTCTCGGACGCTGCCAAGAAGTTCGAGGAAGTCGACCGGCAACATCCCTATTCGGAATGGGCGCGCAAGTCGCTGTTGATGTCGGCGTTCAGCTATTACGAGATCGGCAAGCACGAAGAGACGATCCAGGCCTCGCGCCGCTACATCGCGTTGCACCCCGGCAGCCCGGACGCGGCCTATGCACAGTATCTGCTCGCTTCCTCGTATTACGACCAGATTCCGGACGTGACGCGCGATCAGCAGCGCACCGAGAAGGCCATGCAGGCGCTCGATGAAGTGGTGCGGAAATATCCTGGCACCGAGTACGCGGAGAGCGCGCGCAGGAAGATCGAGGTGGCGCGCGATCAGCTTGCTGGCAAGGAGATGCTGGTCGGTCGCTACTATCTCGACCGGCGCAACTACGCGGGCGCGATCAACCGTTTCAAGGCGGTCGTGACGCAGTATCAGACCACGCGGCACGTGGAAGAGGCGCTGATGCGCCTCACCGAATGCTACATGGCGCTCGGCATCGTGCCCGAGGCGCAGACCGCGGCCGCCGTCCTCGGGCACAATTTCCCGGACAGCCCCTGGTACAAGGACGCTTACAAGCTCGTGACGAGCGGCGGGGCCGCGCCGAGGGAAGACAAGGGCTCCTGGATCAGCCGCGCGTTCGGCATCAAGCCGAGCAGCAGCTGAGATCTACTCCCCCGCCGTATTGGGTCGCCGGCTCCACCCGGGCGCGGGTGCGCGCCGCCTGCGCGCAACCGGCATGAGCGCACGTATCTTGCGTGCGAAGTTGCGCAGGCACACTTCGGTCGCGCCGAGCGGTCCGACGTCGTAGCTTGACGATTGCATACCCGCCTGCACGCGGTTGATAAGGGCCGTGTCTTCCTTGTTGACTTGCCGATTGATACGCCAATTGAGGTAGCGCACCGCGCGCATTTCCCGGCGCTCGTCCGGATGCGCATAGGCGATCTCGCGGATCAGCGTTTCTTTCGCCGAGACCGGCACGAACTGCATGAAGTCGATCTGGTCGGGGTAGATGTCGAAGGCGACGTTGGGCCAGAGCTTGAAATACGTCCACAGGCGCTGTCGCTCGGGCGGCAGGTACGCGACCCGCGGCAGATACTTCTGGTACATGCGCTCCGAACGGTTGGAAGAGGGTTGGTCGCGCAGGCCGCCCCACATCTTGTCGACCCATTCGCGCGCCTCGACGCCGTAGCCTTTGCCGAACAAACGGGTCAGCCCGGGATGGGCCACGTTGATGTGAAGGCCGTCGGAGTAGTTGTCGGCGACGTTTTTCCAGTTGACCGTGCGCGGCCGTAGCGTGACGCGGCCGAGCGGCTCCATCTCCTCCATGCGGTAGGCCGCGATCTCGTGGGCGTAGTGCGCCATCATTTCCGCAACGGATGGCCCGCCGCCGGCGAGGCGCACGAAAATGAAACCGTGAAAGATCTCCATCTCGACCGGCTTCAACCCGTGCGTGGCGGGATCAAGGCCGATGAAGGTTTCGCGAAACGGCACTCCGGCAAGGTTGCCGCTGAGGTCGTAGCTCCACGCGTGGTAGGGGCAGGTGAGGCGGAAATTGCAACGGCCGGACGGGGCATCCACCAACCGTGAGGCGCGATGCCGGCAGACATTGTGGAACGCACGCACGATGCGATCGTCGCCGCGCAGGACCAGGATCGACTCACCGAGAAAGTCGAAGGTGTGATAGTCACCCGGCGCCGCAATGTCATTGACGTGGCAGACGATCTGCCATGACGGTCGGAACACGCGCTCGGCCTCGAGCGCGAAGAATTCCTCGTCCGTGTAGAGCCAGGCGGGCAGGCTCACGAGTTCGTCGGGATCTTGGCTTTCTGCACCCGAAAGGTGCCGCTTCGGCTGCAAGGGCTCATTCATAAGGTCGCTCCATCACGCGCGTGATGGTCGGCCCGAATTCTACAACGTTGCGACATGGCGAAACCATGCGTGCTTCGCAGCCCACGCGCCTACTTTTCGACAAGCCTAACAGGGGCGTTGCAGTTCCTCCCGGCAATTGAGATAGGATCGAGGCGGGATTCCCATCCATGCTGGTGCACCTCTCGATCCGCGACATCGTCCTGATCGATCGCCTCGATATCGATCTGGATCCGAAGCTTACGGTCCTCACCGGCGAGACCGGCGCGGGCAAGTCGATCGTGCTCGACGCGTTCACGCTGGCGCTCGGGGCACGCGGGGACGCGGCTCTCGTGCGACAGGGCGTGGAGCAGGGGCAGGTCACGGCCGCCTTCGAGTTGGCGCGCGACCATCCGGCGCGGGCCGTATTGCGCGCGAACGATCTCGACACCGATGGCGATCTCATCCTGCGGCGCGTGCAGCTCGCGGACGGGCGCACGCGGGCCTTCATCAACGACCAGCCGGTGACAGTACAAGTGTTGCGCGAGGTCGGGCAGAAGCTCGTGGAGATCCACGGCCAACACGACGAGCGCGCGCTCGTGGATTCGGCGACGCATCGCGCTCTGCTCGACGCATTCGGCGGCAACCTTGAGCGTACTTCCGAAGTCGGTCGCCGTTGGAACGCCTGGAAGGAATGCGAGGCAGCGGTGACGGCGGAGCGCGAGCGGCTGACGCGTGCGCTCGCAGAGGCCGATTTCATTCGCCATGCGGTCGAGGAGCTGACGGGGCTGGCGCCGCAACCTGGCGAGGAGCAGACGCTCGCGGACCGGCGCGCGGCGCTCATGCGCGCTGAGAAGGCGGCCGACGATCTCCGCGACGCGCACGAGGCGGTCGCGGGCGCGGCGTCGCCGGTGCCGACGCTCGCCGCGGTCCTGCGTCGGCTCGAGCGGCGGATGCCTGAGGCGGGCGAGCTCGTCGGCGCGCCGGTGAAAGCGCTGGACCATGCTTTGCAGTCACTTGAGGACGCGCGTGCGGGCCTTGAGAACGCGCTCGCAATCGCGGATTTCGATCCGAAGGAGTTGGAGCGGATCGAGGAGCGGCTGTTCGGCTTGCGCGCCGCGGCACGCAAATACAGCACGACAGTGGAGGAGCTTCCGGCGGTCGCGGCACGGTTCAAGTCGGATCTCGAGGCGATCGATCGGGGAGCCGAAAAACTCTCCGACCTGGAGAGAGCGTCGGGCGAAGCGGAGAAGGCGTTTCGTAGCGAAGCGGAAGTTCTTTCCACCGCGCGGAGACGGGCAGCCAAGGCGCTCGACAAGGCGGTGAACATGGAGCTCCCCCCGCTGAAGCTCGAGCGGGCTGAGTTCATAACGGAGATCGAGAGCGATGCCGCGACGCCGGGCCCTGAGGGTTTCGATCGCGTGGAGTTCTGGGTACGAACGAATCCGGGCTCTAAACCCGGACCTCTGATGAAAGTGGCGTCCGGCGGCGAACTTGCGCGCTTTCTGCTCGCGCTAAAGGTCGTGCTCGCGGATCGCGGCTCGGCGCCGACGCTCGTGTTCGACGAGATCGACACCGCAGTGGGCGGTGCCGTATCCGACGCAATCGGCGCGCGGCTCGCGCGGCTCGGGGAGACGGTGCAGGTGCTTTCCGTGACGCACGCGCCGCAGGTTGCAGCGCGTGCGGCCAATCACTTCCTCGTGCTGAAGGAGGCGGTGGATGGCAAGAAGCGGGTCGCGACGCGTGTGCGGCCGCTCGATCCGAAGCTCAAGCGCGAGGAGATCGCGCGCATGCTCGCCGGTGCCGAGATTACCGAGGAAGCGCGCAAGGCTGCGGAGCGGCTGATCGCGGGGGCGGGATAGGGCGACATGCATCGTCCCGGACGCCGCGCAGCGGCGATCCGGGACCGTATGCGGCAAGGACTGAGGACGGTCCCGGCTCTCGGCGCTTCGCGCCTCGGCCGGGACGACGAGTCAGTCCGAATCCTCCTCCTCGTCCAGAAAATCCAAATTCACCCCGATGCGTGGTTTGCGCGCGATGTCGTCGGCCCGGCGCAGGACGCCGGCGCCGAAGCGCGCGTTGAGTGCATCGACCGCCGTCTCCAGCTTGCGCCGGCGCGCGCTTGTGTTGAACAGGTCGAGCTGCGTCTTTTCTTGCTGTTCGACCAATTCATAGGCCGCCATTCCGACGAGGCGGAACGGTCCGGGGTGTGAGAACTCGCGTAGCAGGGTGATGGCGACGGAGTAAAGCTCGTCGGCGACGTCGGTTGGTCGCGTAAGGTGGTGCTGGCGTGTGAGAATCTGGAAGTCCGAAGTCTTCAGCTTCACGCGCACGCCGAGCGCAAGAATATGCTTCTTCCGCAACCTTCGCCCGATCTCGTCGGCCGAGCGGCGCAGATGGCGGCGCAGTTCTTCGCCGTCGCGGATGTCGGCGGCGAGGGTGGTCTCCGAACCGATACTCTTCGAGGCGCGGTCGCCGTCGACGCGGCGTGGATCCTGGGCATTGGCGAGCGCATAGAAATGCGCGCCGGCACGTCCGAGTTCGCGCTCGAGCCGGTTCGGATCGGCGGCCGCGACGTCGCCGATCGTGCGAAGCCCGAGCCGGTGCAGGCGCGGCTCGGTCTTCGGCCCGCAGCCCCAGAGCGCGGAGACAGGCAATGGCGCGAGCCAGGCCTTGGCCTCGCCCGGCGGCACGATCGTCAGGCCGTCCGGTTTCGCGTGGCCGCTGGCGACCTTCGCCACATACTTGGTACCGGAAATGCCGACGGAAACGGTAAGGCCGGTCGCCTCGCGCACGGCCTCCTTCAACTTGAGGCCGATCGCGCACGGCGGGCCGAAGATGTGCTCCGCGCCGGTCATGTCGAGAAACGCCTCGTCGAGGGAGAGCGCTTCCACGTCGGGCGAGAAGTCCGCGAATACGCGCATGACCTTCGCCGAGACTTCGCTGTAGCGCTTGAAGCGCGGCGGCACGATCAGCGCCTGCGGGCAAAGCCGGCGGGCGCGCGCCATCGGCATTGCGCTGCCTACGCCGAACGGCCGCGCCTCGTAGCTCGCGGTCAGCACCACGCCGCGGCTGCTGTTCGGCCCGACGAGGATCGGCCGGCCGCGCAACTCCGGATTGTCCAGCTGCTCGACCGCCGCGTAAAACGCGTCCATGTCGGCATGGGCGACAACGCGGGGCCAGGCTGAGTCCGCGGACGGCATAAGGGGAGCCTAGCCGAGCGGCGGGATCGTGTCCGTCCGAAGAAATCCACAGGTGATGGCGCCGCGAATGGAACCCGAAAGCGGGCGGCGCGTTCCACAGCGCGCAAGCGGCGCAAAGAGCGGCACGGCGCTCGCGCAAAGCACGCTTGCCGTGAGACGGGACGGTTTTGAGTCAGTCAGTTGGGGGACGCGACGTGCTCCTTCCAGCGGTCATTTCGACGCGCCCGTCAGCGGCGCGCGGTGCGGCATGGACCATGCCGGCTGTCGCGCGGCCGTCGTTCAACCTGGGTGAGCAACCATGAGTTACGCAGCCGAAATCAGCCGCGCATCGCCGACAGCAATCCTGATGGTGATGGATCAGTCCACATCGATGAACCATCGGTTAAAGAGCGGGCAGAGCAAGGCCGCGTTCCTCGCCGATGTGCTCAACAAGACGCTCTATACGCTCATCACAAGCTGCTCCAAGGCCGACGGCGTGCGCGACTATTTCCATGTCGGCGTGGTCGCTTACAGCGGCGAAGACGCGCGCAACGGCTTTCCCGGCGCCCTGAGCGACGAGGCCTTACACGCCGTATCACGCCTTGCTGAAGCCCCGCTGCGAGTGGAAACGCGCACCAAGAAGGCGGCGGGGCTTGACGGCGAGGCAGTCGAGCAAACGGTGCGCTTCCCCATTTGGTTCGAGCCGCACGGGCAGGGCAAGACTTCGATGTGCGCCGGGCTCAATGCAGCGGTCGAGATTCTCGAGCAATGGTGTGCAGCGCATCCGGCGGCGTTCCCGCCGACCGTCCTGCATGTAACCGACGGGCATCCCTCCGATGGCAATCCGGAGCCGATCGCCGACCGGCTGAAAAATCTTGCGACGGACGACGGCGGCTGTCTCCTGTTCAATCTGCACATAGACGTCGGCGGCGGCGAGCCGTTGATCTTCCCGAACGACGAGCGTGCGCTGCGTGATCGCTTCGGCAAGGCGCTGTTTCGAATGTCGAGCCTACTGCCGCCGCATGCGATCGAGGCCGCCGCGCGCAAGGGATACGACGTTCGTCCGGGGGCGCGGGGATTTGTGTTCAACGCCGGCATCGAGGCGATTGCCGACTTCTTCGATATCGGCACGCGGCCGGCCGCCGCCGGCGAGCGCTAACTAACTAAGATCAAAGGGAAAACCATGTCTTATT
>DATBJU010000122.1:0-5125 GCA_036556265.1 Xanthobacteraceae bacterium
AAAAGCACGAGGCGGTTGGCGAATCCGCGCTGTTCGGCGATCTGCTTGAGGCGACTGCCTGCGGGCTCCAGCAGGTCCTCGGCCATGCGCACAACGACATGCGGGGCGGAGCGAACGTGAGACAGCACGTCCACGACCAGCGCCTCGATCTCGGCGACGGGCTCGCGCGCGATCAGGGCCGGGGCGAGCTTCATCGCGATCGCAACCGCCACTTCGACGGCCTCGGTCTCGAGCCGCGACTCGAGCGCGGCAAACTTCCTGGCGAGTTCGCCGATGCGTTCCGCACTCTGTCCGATCGCGGCGGCGAGACGCCGCTCGATGCGGGCGTTCGCCTCGGCCTCGCCGGCGGCGTGACCGCGTTTGAAGGCTTCGGATTCCACTGCAGCAAGCGCAGCGCCGGATATCTGACCGCCGCGGTCGAACTCCACGTCGAACAGGTAGCGCACGGGCTCGGCCGCCGGTCCGTCAGCGTTGCGTGCGGTGGGTTTGGTCAGCGTTGCCATCGGCGCCTCAGTAGACCAGCTCGTCGTCGGCGCTGTGACCCTTGGCGATCACGATTTCGCCTTTGGCCGCGAGTTCCTTCGCGAGATTGACCATCGCCGACTGCGCCTCGTCGACCTCGCGCAGCCTGACAGGTCCCATCGTCTCCATCTCGTCCTGGAGGAGCTTCGCGGCGCGGGTCGACATGTTCGCCTTGAAGAAGTCGCGCGCGGCTTCGGAGGCGCCCTTGAGCGCGAGCGCGAGCTTGCTGCGATCCACGTTGCGCATGAGCGTCTGCGCGGCCGCGGTGTCGAGCTTGACCAGGTCGTCGAAGGTGAACATGAGCGCCTTGATGCGCTCCGCGGACTCGCGGTTGTTCTCCTCGAGCGCCGACATGAAACGGGATTCCGTCTGGCGGTCGAAATTGTTGAAGATTTCCGCGATCAACTCGTGGGCGTCGCGGCGGCTGGTCTGCGAGAGGTTCGACATGAACTCGGTGCGCAGCGTCTGCTCCACGCGCTCGAGCACGTCCTTCTGGATCGCCTCCATCCGAAGCATGCGGTTGATGACGTCGAGTGCGAGTTCTTCCGGGAGGATGCCGAGGACGCGCGCGGCGTGCTCGGAGCGGATCTTCGACAACACGACGGCGATCGTCTGCGGGTACTCGTTTTTCAAATAGTTCGCGAGTACCTCCTCCTGGACGTTGGAAAGTTTCTCCCACATGTTGCGCCCGGCGGGACCGCGAATTTCTTCCATGATCACGGACACGCGCTCCGAGGGCAGGAACTGGGACAACAGCCGTTCGGTGGCCGCCGAGTCGCCCATCAGCGCGCCGGTCGCAGACATCTGACCGACGAAATCGATCATCAGCTTTTCGACCGCGTCGGACTCGATCGTGCCGAGACTCGACATGGCCAGCGAAAGCGTGCGGATCTCCTCGTCGTCGAGCAGCTTCCAGATTTCCGCGCCGTACTTCTCGCCGAGCGCAAGCAGCAGAATCGCAGAACGTTCGGGGCCGAGCAGGGGGCGACTGCGCGCAACCGACTTTCCCGGACTCGACCTTGGCGGATCGGCGGGCCTGTCCTTGCGCGTGAAAAGCGCGTCTACGAGTGCGGCGGCGGTGGACATCGATCACCTCACGCCGTCTTCTCGTGCATCCACTGACGGAGAATGGACACCGTCTCGTAAGGATTGCGCGAGGCAAGCTCACCGACCTTCTGAATGGAGGCCTGATGCGCCTCACCCTGGATCTGGGCGAATTCGATCTGGCGCGCCGCCTGGAAGTCGGGCGTTACCTTGACCGGGGGCGGCGGCACCACCTGCGTCGCTCCGGGCGTCCGATCCACATCCTGCGTCACCAGCACCGGTGTGACATTTGCGGGATTGGCCGCGGGAAGGGCGGCGAGGGCGGCCTCATCCGGAGTCACAACGCGGCGCACGAGCGGGCGCACGACGAACAGGAGCACGAGGAGAGACAGGATCGCCACGACGACAAGGTTGATCGCGTACATGATGTCGTCGGTGGTGAAGCGGAACATGCTCAGCAAGCCGCCCTCCGCCGCGATTGGCGGCGTCCCGGCTACCTCCGCGAAGCGCAGGTTCACGACTTCGACGCGATCGCCCCGCCGCTCGTCAAAGCCGATGGACGACCGTACGAGCGCAGTGATGCGGTCGATCTCCTCCTGCGGACGCGGCTCGTAGGTGACCTCCTTGTCATTCGCGCCTTTCTTGTAGTTGCCGTCCACGAGCACGGCGACCGAAAGACGCTTCACGCGGCCGGGTTCGGTCACTTCGGTGCGGGTGGTGCGCGATATCTCGTAATTCACCACCTCTTCGCTCTTGCGGTTGGAGTCGGCGCTGGCGTTCTGCTGGGCGGATTGCTGCTGGTTGTTGCCGGGCAATTGGTTGCCGACGGTCACGCCTTGGTCTTGCTGACCCTGGTTCGATTGCGCGGCTTCCTCGCGGCTCTGGGTCGAACGGACCACCCGGCTTTCCGGATCGTAGCGATCGGAGGTCTGCTGGATGCGGGTGTAGTCGAGCTCGGCGGAAATCGTGACACGCGCTCGGCCTGGACCGACAACGCTTGAGACAATCGATTCGACCTGGTTCTTGAGCCGCTGCTCGAAGGCGACGTTGCGTTCGTCGAGGAGCGGCGCCACCCCGGCCTCGGATGCTCCGACGCCGTCGGCCAGAAGCCGACCCTGCTCGTCCACGATCGACACGCGCTCGGGCTTCAAGCCGCGAACAGCGGAGGCAACCAGGTGACGGATCGCACGGACCTGCGGCTGCTCGAGTTGGCTGCGCACGCGAAGGACGATGGAAGCGGACGGCTCCTGCCGGTCGCGCTGGAAGAGTTGGCGTTCCGGGATCACGAGATGGACGCGGGCCGCGGACACGCGATCAAGCGAACGGATGGTGCGCGCAAGCTCGCCTTCGAGGGCACGCAGATGGTTGACGTTCTGAACGAAGGAAGTGGTGCCGAGGGTGTCCGACTTGTCGAAGATCTCGTAACCGACCGAGCCTCCGCGCGGCACGCCGCCTTCGGCGAGCCGCATGCGGGCGCGCGTTACCTGTTCCTTGGGGATGAGCACCGTGGAGCCATCGCCGCGGAGCTCGTAGGGGATTCCCTGCGACTCGAGCTCTTTCACCACGCGATTCGAATCTTCCAGCGATAGCTCGCTGAAGAGCGGTGCCATCGTAGGCGCGGTTACCCGCATTCCGACGACAACGAAAAATCCGATAAGTCCAATCGTCACCGCGACCATTGCGGCGATGCGGGCGGCACCCAGTGCCTTCACAAACTCGACCAATCCGTTCACGCGCGGTCTCCCGAGACCCGTTTGGCTTGCGGCACGGCTTGCGCCACTGGGCAAGTTTTGCCTGGTTTATGGTTGAAAAAGCCTTAACAACCGTGGGTTTGCGGTGGTGGTCGCGGGAAATCAGCGGTCTTTGTTTTCTGCCGGTCGCTGGACGTGCCACAAATTGCAGGACCTAACGGTTGGGCGAGAACAGAATCATCGCGGCGCCGCTTGCGAGCAGGGCGCCGGCAATCTGCGCGGCGACGAAGGCCGGCACGTCGCCCGGGGCAATACCGGAGAAAGTCGTCGTGAAGGCGCGCGCGAGTGTCACGGCGGGATTGGCGAAGCTCGTTGACGCGGTGAACCAATAGGCCGACGCGATCACAAGCCCAACCAGCCAGGGCACTGCTTCCGGTCGGAAGCGCAGGCCGCCCAGAATGGCAAGCACGAGTGAAAACGTGGCCATCGCCTCGGCCAGCCACTGTGAGGCGCCCGTCCGAATCTGCGTGCCCGGTATCAACGGCGCGATGTCGAACATCACGTGCGCGAGAGCGGTGCCGGCAATCCCGCCGAGAAGCTGAGCCGGGACGTAGAGCGCGAAATCCGCGGCAGGCAGTTCGCGGCGGATGACGAAGACCAGGCTCACAGCCGGATTAATGTGCGCACCCGATACCGGTCCAAAGATCGCGACGAGCACGACAAGGATCGCCGCGGTCGCCAAGGTATTCGCAAGAAGCGCGAGGGCTGCATCGTTCGTCAGTCGCTCCGCCATGATGCCGGAGCCAACAACCGCGGCGACCAACAGGAGCGTTCCGAGCGCCTCGGCGACGACACGGACGGAGAGGGAAGGACGCGCGTCCCTCCTCATTCGGCGGCGTCCGGCCGGGAGGTCGCGACCTTGGCGCGGCCGGTGGCGCCTTCCATCGTACCGATCTCGTGCAACTTCGCTTGCAGGCGAATTCTATCGAGCGAGGCGATGGGGAGGTTGACGAAGATCGAAATTCGGTTGTGCAGGAAGCGATAGGCTTCGGCAAAGGCTGCGCCGATTTCCGCGTGAGAGCCCTGCACGGCGGCGGGATCGGCGATGCCCCAGTGCGCCGTCATTGGATGGCCTGGCCAGACCGGGCAGGCTTCGCCCGCGGCGTCGTCGCACACGGTGAAGACAAAATCCATTTCCGGGACGCCGGGCTTGCCGAACTCGGTCCAACTCTTCGAGCGCAGGCTGGAGGTGTCGTAGCCGAGGTGCGTAAGCAGCGCGCGCGCCTCCTGATGAATTTCGCCCTTGGGCTCGCTGCCAGCAGAGAAGCCGCGAAACTTTCCTGCACCGAGCCGGTTCAAAATCGCCTCGCCCATGATCGACCGGGCGGAGTTTCCGGTGCAGAGAATCAACACATTGAAGACGTGAGAACCGGCCACGAGGGTGTTCCTGATTTGGCGTGGGGCGGAGGGGGGCGACCCCCCAAGGGATACACTTGCAGAGTTTATGTGACAGTTCGACGAAGGCTCCCAGGAACACCGATTATGCCCATTTTTGGCGGCCCTGCATTGCTGCCTGAAGGACCCCTCATTGGGGCCCAGAGGCGTCGGAAACCTGCTGAAACTTGACCCGGCTCAAGGGCGGCCCGCCCGCGCGACTTTAGGTCCCTATGAGAAAGAAGCGATTGCGCCGGGCGGCGCAGACGGGCAAGGTTTTTAGAAGTATTCTGGACAAGGTCGGCGGGCGAAGCGATGGACTACGAAAAGGCGTTCGCGCGGGCGCTCGAAGGGCTCCGCCAGGAGCGGCGCTACCGGGTGTTCAACCAGATCGAGCGCGACGCGGTGAACTTTCCGCGCGCGACGTGGCATTC
>DATBJU010000123.1:0-20570 GCA_036556265.1 Xanthobacteraceae bacterium
CAACTACATCTTCGCCGGACTGCAGACACAGAATTGGGTACTCGTACTGTTCGGCTGCATTTCCGCCGCACTGCTGGCGCTCGTCGTCGATCAACTGCTTGCGCTGATGGAGAGCGGCGTCGCGCGGCGCAAGCGTGTTCATCTTGCGGCCGGCGGCGTGGGGCTTGCGCTCGTCCTCGCGGCCGCGCTCGTACCCGGATTTGCACGCGCCCCCGCGACATACGTCGTCGGCACCAAGACCTTCACCGAACAATTCATCCTCGCTTCGCTGGTCCAGGAGCGACTGCGTGCGCAGGGCTTGTCGTCCGCACGGCGCGACGGCCTCGGTTCTACCGTGATCTTCGAGGCGCTCGCCGCCGGCGAAATCGACGTTTACGTCGATTACACCGGAACGATTTGGGCCAACCATATGCGCCGCACCGACAGCGCATCACGCGCACAGGTGCTCGCCGAAGTCGGCGAGTGGCTGCGCAAGGAGCGCGGCATCCGCATGCTCGGCGGCCTCGGCTTCGAGAACGCGTATGCGCTCGCGATGACGAAGAAGCGCGCCGGAGAGCTCGGCGTCCGCACGATCGCCGACCTCGCCCGTCACGCGCCGCAGCTCGCCATCGGCGGCGACTATGAATTCTTCGATCGGCCGGAATGGAGGGCGTTACGCGAGGCTTACGGCCTTCGTTTCCGCCAGCAGCGACAGATGGACTCGACCTTCATGTACGGTGCGGTGGCAAACGGCGAAGTTGACGTGATTTCCGCCTTTTCCAGCGACGGGCGTGTGGCCCGCTACGAGCTCGTCGTCCTCGATGATCCTCGACAATCGATTCCTCCCTACGACGCAATTCTGATGCTCTCGCCGCAGCAAGCGCACAACGCCGACTTAAGCCGCGCGCTGACCCCGCTTCTGAACAGAATCGACGTGGAATTGATGCGGGCGGCGAACCTGCGTGCCGATCGCGAACAGGAAAAGGAAACGCCGGCGCAGGCCGCGAGCTGGCTTTCCGGGCAGATTTCCCGCCGGTAGGCCCGCGTCTGGTTAACGGCAATCGAAGCATTTTTCTCCGGCACTTTACGCGAACTTGAATCATTTCGCGTATTTCATGGCTCAGGAGAGAGATCCATGTTTGGCCGTGTCATCGCTTCCGTTCTTGCAACCGTGCTCGCCGGCTACGTCTACGGTACGTGGCGCGACTATTCAAAGACAGAGAGCTGTAACCGGGGTTTGACCCAGCTGCGCGAGAAATTCGATCAACGCCGGGCGGAAATCCGCAACCCGGCGCCGATGGACCGCGCGATTGCCCAGGCAACCGAGCTTTGCGCCAAGGGTGAACACGACAAGGCGCGCCAGCTCATCGACGTCACGATCGCGACATGCCGGAGCAACGGCAGCTGCGTGCTGAGGAATCGCAGTTGAACGAACGCGCTACCTGGCGCGCGGATCTCGCACGACAAAGAACAGTACCAGGGTCGCGGCAAATGTAGCCGCCGCGAGTACATCGAATGTGCTCGCGTAGCCGAGACCGCCGATCAGGAATCCCGCCACGATCGGCCCCATCGCCTCGCCGAAATCGAACACGGTCCCGAATACGCCCATGGCTGCGCCAAGGCGCTTCGCCGACGCGAGATCGGCGATCAGCGCGTTGGTCACCGGCGTGACCGTGCCGACTCCGACTCCCAGCACCGCAGAGACCAGCGCGAATGTGCTGAACGTTTCGCTCCGAAACACCAGCGGAAGTGCCGCGACGCAGAACAGAAGACCAACAATGATCACCGGCTTGCGTCCGAATTGATCCGAAAGTCGTCCCGCCGCAGGCTTGATGACCATCGCGGCCACGAGTTGAGCGCCTAGCGCGAGCGCGATCTCCGCGTCGTTCAGGCCCGCCTGTTTGGCGTAGATCGGCAGAAACCCGAGAAACGCGGCATAGCCGAAATACATCACCGCCTCGATGCTCGATGCGATCAGGATCGGCGGCACGGACACGACTTCGCGGATTCCTTCACCGAATTCTCGCGCACGCTCGCCTAGCGTCCTAACCGCGCGTTCCCGCGCCGGCTGGACGTCCGGCAGCATCAGCACGACGATCAGCGTAAGCACGCCGAGCACGCCCACGGTGAGATAAGTCAGCGGATAGCTTGCCGTGAAATAGAGAATGAACCCGCCAATCAGGGGGCCGCCCGTCGCGCCGATATCGTTCATCGAGGCGTACCAGCCGAGTCGTGCTCCACGACGCGTCTCGCTGAGACCCGCCACATAGGCAGCGGCAACCGGCGAAAAAATTGCGGTGGCGAAGCCATGCACGAACCGCAGCACCAGCAACAGGTAAGGTTCGCCAACGAACGGATAGAAGAATGGCGGCGCCGCAAAGAACAGCGCGCCAAGCAGCATCATGCGCTTGCGGCCAAGCATGTCCGAGAGCGCACCCGCCGGAAGCTTGAAGAACACGCCGGTGATGGTCGAGGCCGCGACGATGACGCCGAGCAATTCCGGTCCCGCGCCGAGATCGGCGGCAAACGTCGGCAGCACCGGACTCCGCGCCATCTGGTAGCCGAGGCGCGAGATCAGGCTCGCGAAGACGACCGCGAGGAAGATGTTCATGCGCTCGACCTATTCCTCCGCCTCGACGTGCGGCAGGTGCGCCCAGCGCTTGTCCGGCCGCTTCACCGGCAACGTGCTGGTGCCCGGCAAACGCGCGAGCTCTGGTGAATCGAAATCCACGGCGGGCATGCGATTGTCGAACCCGACATTTTTGTGCGTGACGCTTAGGGAGAGCGCCACGGCGACCTCCGCTTCGATCAGCCCGAGCTTGCGCGCCGCGACAGCAATGCGCGTCTGACAGCGCGTGTCCACGTTGTTCAGGCTCGCCGCCTTCGCCGCCGAACCGACTGCGATGCCGAGGTCGATGTCGCGTAGATTGCATTGCGGCCCGCCGAATTCGAACGCCACGCTGTCCGCTCGCATCTTCTTCGTCGCTTCTATGAACTCGGCGCAGGTGGCGTAGCCGCAGGCGCCGCAGTCGTAAATCGGCGGGTACCAGTTCTTCAGCCCGATGAAGAGCACGCCGTCGATCTTTTCCGCCATCGCCGCGTCGCGGAACCAGATTTCCTGCCGCCGTTCCTTGCCGCGCGCACGCATCCAGTCAGCGAGTCGTTTCAGCATCGCCCTGTCATCGACCAGTACGGTTTCGATGAACAGTGGCTTGCCCTTGATGAACAGCTGACCGCCGGACTTCGGCGCCGTCACGGCTGCGGCGGCGCACAGCCGTCCCACGGTTCGAACGATATCCGCTTTCATCTCGTCGATCCCGTTGCTCATCGCAGTCACTCCTCATAGTCCAAACAGGTCTCTGATTTCGCGCGCCGTCTCCGGGTCTTCAGCAGCGAGCTTGTCGAGTACGCTCGGGTCGATCTCACGTACCGCGTGACGCAGCCGCTCGCGCGCGAACCGCTCAACGGCGTCACGAAGCAGCCCGACGAACCGCGAGGCGACGGGCCTGAGGCCGGCGCGCAGCGATCGACCGGGCGACGAACGAATGTGTTCGAGATTGCAGCTGTAGTTGGCGCAAGCCATGTCTCACCTCTTGAAGGAGCGAGGCAACGCTTGGCTGCGAGCAGCTGACCGGGCGGTTGTCGTTGGCCCGGAACGATCCAGGGCGCGGCGGTCGTTCATTTCCAGAACGGCTTCCGCGCTTCACGTACGGCATCGGCTTTCGAAACGCCGATGTCGTTGAGCAATTGCGAGTCGAGCGCGGCGAGCGCACGTCGCTGGCGCCGATGCGCGAACGCCTCCCCGACCGCGAGGCATGCGCGGACAAGCGTCCAGATCGGCCGCGGGCTCGGCGCCGCCGAACCCGGCGCGCCGAAACGCACCTCGCCGAGCGGCGAGCGGATCGTGATCAGGGAATTGCAGCTGTAATCGGGGCCGGCGCAAGGCATGTCTCACCTCCGTAGCGGAGCGAGACAACACTTGGCTGCGCACAGCTAACCGGGCGGTTGTCGCAGGCCCGGACTGACAAAATACCACGCCTCACGCGGATGAGCAACAATCGCCGCCTGCGGCGTCAAATCGAGATGCCGAACTTCGGCAACAGCCAAATTGTAAGCAGATAGAGGCCGATCGTAAGCAGACTGGAGGCGACCAGCGCAACCCAGAAACCGACGCCGCCGCGCAGCAGCGCGGGAAAGAAAAGAAACATCGGCAACGTGGGCAAGACCAACCAGAAGGTCGCCTCCGCATGCGCCGCTATCCGCACGACGTCACCTGTGTCGCGCCACAGCCAGATGATTGCGAGAATGGAAACGAGCGGCAGCGATACGATCAGCGCGCCGAGGCCCGGCCGCCGCTGGGCGACCTCAGAAACGATTGCAATGATGACGCCGGAGATTGCGGCTTTGACGAAGAGATAGAGCATGAGCCTCTCCCGCTCCCGGTGCAAAAAGTTTCCCCATGGCCGGGCTTGACCCGGCCATCCACTCCTCGAATTGACTTTCTGGATGCGCGGGTCAAGCCCGCGCATGAGGACAAAGTCTTGCTCGGTCAGTTCCGACTGTTATCCACCAGCGCCCGCTGCTTGATCACATAGGGCTCGCGCCAGCGAGCCCGTCAAACGTGACGACGGCCGGGAACTAGTTGCGCGACTTGTCGACGAGCGCCCGCTGCTTGATCCCATCGGGCTCGCGCGAGCGAGCCCGTTCGCAAAGCCGTGGATCAGTTCTTGCTCCTGTCGACCAACGCTCTCTGCTTGATCCACGGCATCATGGCGCGGAGCTTCTCACCAACCTGCTCGATCGGGTGCGCGGCCATCTTCGCGCGCATGGCCTTGAACGAAGTCTGGTTGACGCGGTTCTCAAGCATCCAGTTGCGCGTGAACGTACCCGACTGAATGTCCGCGAGCACCTTGCGCATCTCGGCACGCGTCTGCTCCGTGATCACACGCGGCCCCGTAACGTACTCGCCGTACTCCGCCGTATTCGACACGGAGTAGTTCATGTTGGCGATACCGCCTTCATAGATCAGGTCGACGATCAGCTTCACCTCGTGCACACATTCGAAGTACGCCATCTCCGGCGCGTAGCCCGCTTCCACAAGCGTCTCGTAGCCCGCCTTCATCAGCTCGACCAGCCCGCCGCACAGCACTGTTTGCTCGCCGAACAGATCGGTTTCGCATTCCTCGCGGAACGTCGTCTCGATGATGCCGGCGCGCCCGCCGCCGATCGCCGATGCATAGGAAAGGCAGAGGTCGTGCGCGTTGCCCGACGCGTCCTTCTGGATCGCCATGAGGCACGGCACGCCCGCGCCGCGTTGATACTCCGACCGCACGGTGTGGCCCGGCCCCTTCGGCGCCACCATCATCACGTCGAGATCGGAGCGCGGCTCGATCAGATTGAAATGGATGTTGAGCCCGTGCGCGAACATAAGCGCCGAGCCCTGTTTCATATTGCCGTGCATGTGCTCGCGATAGATGTCGGCCTGCAATTCATCCGGCGTGAGCATCATCATGACGTCGGCCCACTTCGCGGCCTCCGCCACTTCCATGACTTTCAGCTTCTCGCCCTCCGCCTTCTTCACGCCGGCCGAGCTCTTGCGCAGCGCGACGGCGACATCCTTCACGCCGGAGTCGCGCAGGTTCAGCGCGTGCGCGTGGCCCTGGCTCCCATAGCCGATGATCGCGACCTTCTTCCCCTTGATCAGGTTCAGGTCGGCGTCGCGGTCGTAATAAACGCGCATGAGTACCCCCAGCGAATGGACGGTTTCGGCGCTGCTTCTAAATGGAGTGGACGCTCAGCACAATCGGCAACCGAGCCGCTCACATCCCCTCCGGCCCGCGCGCGATCGCGCAGATGCCGGTGCGTGACACCTCAACGAGCCCGAGCGGGGCCATCAGCACCACGAACTGGTCGATCTTGTCGGGCTTACCGGTGAGCTCGAACACGAAGCTCTCGGTCGTGGCGTCGATCACCCGCGCGCGGAATGCGTCGGCGAGCCGGAGTGACTCGACCCGGTTGTTATCCTTGCCGCGCACCTTGACGAGCGCGAGCTCGCGCTCGATCGCCGTGTGCCCCGCCGTGAGATCGACCACGCGGTGCACAGGGACCAGCCTTTCGAGCTGGTTCTTGATCTGCTCGATCACCATCGGCGTGCCCTGGGTCGCGATCGTGATGCGCGAGAGGTGCTTCTCGTGCTCGGTCTCCGACACCGTGAGGCTGTCGATATTGTAACCGCGCCCCGAGAACAGGCCGATCACGCGCGCGAGCACCCCCGGCTCGTTGTCGACCAGGATCGACAGCGTGCGGTGCTCGATCTGCTGCGTCTCTTTCGCAGCCGGGTAGTGTGTGCTTGTCGCGGCGGTTTGTGTGGACATGACATCTGACTCTGCGTTGCGAACCTTCTCACCCTCTCCCCTTGTGGGAGAGGGTGGTCCGAGATCGGCGGAGCCGATCGAGGACCGGGTGAGGGGTAAAAACTTCAGCGCCCGCACCCCTCACCCAGCTCGCACCCACGCAAGTCGGCTGTTGCCGACTTGCGCAGCTGTATCGCCGATCTCGGATAAACCCGAGATCGGTGGTGCTCGCCACCCTCTCCCACAAGGGGAGAGGGTTAAGAGGTGCCTGCACTCGCGCTCACACCATCACCTTCCCTTCCTCGGTAATGGCATCCTCCGGATTCACCCCGGCATCGCCCAGGATCATCTCGTTGTGCGCGCGGCCGGATGGGATCATCGGGAAGCAATTTTCGTTCTGATCCACGACGCAGTCGAAGATCACCGGCCGCTTCACCTTGATCATCTCCTTGATCGCGCCATCGAGTTCGCCCGGCTTCGTGCAGCGGATGCCGACACAATGATAAGCCTCGGCAAGCTTGACGAAGTCGGGCAGCGCCTCCGTGTAGGAATGGGCGTAGCGCCCGCCGTGCAGCAACTCCTGCCATTGGCGCACCATACCCATGTACTGGTTGTTGATGATGAAAATCTTGATCGGCAGGTCGTACTGCGCCGCCGTCGACATCTCCTGCATCGTCATCAGAACCGACGCCTCGCCCGCGATATCGATCACGAGCGAGTTCGGGTGCGCCATCTGCACGCCGACCGCGGCCGGCAGCCCGTAGCCCATCGTGCCGAGACCGCCGGACGTCATCCAGCGCCGCGGCTCCTCGAACCGGTAGAACTGCGCGGCCCACATCTGGTGTTGGCCGACCTCGGTCGTGATGTAGACGTCCTTGTCCTTGGTCAACTCGTAGAGCCGCTGGATCGCATATTGTGGCTTGATGATCTCTTTCGAATTCTTGTACGCGAGCGACTTGCGTCCGCGCCACTCGTCGATCTGCTTCCACCATGCGGCGAGCGCCTTCTTGTCGGGCGTGACGGAGCCCGCGCGCCAGAGCCGCACCATGTCCTCGAGCACGTGCGCGCAGTCGCCGACGATGCCGACATCCGCGTGCACGTTCTTGTTGATCGACGACGGGTCGATGTCGACGTGGATCTTCTTCGAGCCGGGCGAGAACGCATCGAGCCGGCCGGTGATGCGGTCGTCGAAACGCGCGCCGATGCAGATCATCACGTCGCAGTCGTGCATCGACAGGTTCGCCTCGTAGGTGCCGTGCATGCCGAGCATGCCGAGCCACTGCGGGTCGGCGGCCGGATACGCGCCAAGACCCATCAAGGTCGAGGTGATCGGGAAGCCCGTGAGCTTCACGAACTCGCGCAGGAGCACCGAAGCTTCCGAGCCGGAATTAATGACACCGCCGCCCGTGTAGAACAGCGGACGCTTCGCGTGGCGCATCAACTCGACCGCCGCCTTGATCTTCTCGATGTCGCCCTTGAGCCGCGGACGATAGGTCTTGTGCTGGATGTTGCGCGGACCGATGTAATCGCCCTTCGCGAACTGGATGTCCTTCGGGATGTCGACGACGACTGGACCCGGCCGGCCGTTTGCTGCGACATAGAACGCTTCGTGGATCACGCGTGAAAGATCCGCGACGTTCTTCACGAGATAGTTGTGCTTGGTGCACGGCCGCGTGATGCCGACCGTGTCGCATTCCTGGAATGCGTCGTTACCGATGAGATGCGTCGGCACCTGGCCGGTGATCACGACGATCGGAATCGAATCCATCAGCGCGTCGGTGAGGCCGGTGACGGCATTGGTGGCACCCGGTCCGGAAGTGACGAGCACCGCGCCGACCTTGCCCGACGAGCGTGCGTAGCCTTCGGCCGCGTGCACCGCCCCCTGCTCGTGCCGCACGAGGATGTGGCGGAGCTTGTCCTGCTGGAACAGCGCGTCGTAGATCGGCAGCACCGCGCCGCCCGGGTAGCCGAAAATGTGTTCCACGCCCTGATCGAGGAGGGCCTGGATCACTATTTCCGCGCCGGTCATTTCCTTCGTCATCGTCCGCTCCGTCTACCCACTTTGGGTTAGCTCACAGACCCCTTCAGAATCGAAAAGGGCCCAATAAAAAAGGGCCCTGGGGGCCCTTGCGCGCCAGCCAAAAACAGCCCGTCGGCCGTTCTCAGGCGGCGCGCCTCCCTACTACGATAATCGCAACAAAATTGCGCATGGCTGCTGATTTCGGTACCAAAGTTGCGTGTCACACTATCCACAAGCGGCCGCCGCGTCAAGCCGAAGGCCCTATTTCGACGTCGGTCGACTCGAAAAAAGTGCGGCCGTCGCTACGCGATCGTGAACGAGCCGGGCGTTAGAGTTCGGTAACGCACTCGCGTGCGACAGCGTAGTCGGCCCGTGATCTGAGATCGAAGCATGCCCTTCCTCCGCGAAAAGACCGGCCGGTGGTCGCCCGAGAAGATCGCCGCGTTCGCGCTCGCGATCGCGCCCGCGCTCTGGCTGATCGGACGGGTCGTCCTCGGCGACCTCGGCGCGCGGCCGATTAACGAGCCTACGCTCTTCTCGGCCGCGCGACCGATCAACGAGCTGACGCTCTTCTCGGGGCGCTGGACCGTGCGCTTCATCCTGCTCGCGCTCGCGATCACGCCCGCGCGCCGCCTGTTCAACTGGCCCAAGCTGATCAACACGCGCCGCACACTTGGCGTCGCGGCCGCCTGTTATGCGATCTTCCACTTCACGCTTTACATCATCGATCAGAAGTTCAAGCTCGGTGTCGTCGCCACCGAGATCGTCCTGCGCATTTATCTGACGATCGGCTTCACCACGCTGATCGGTCTGATCGCGCTCGGCTCGACCTCCACCGATGCCGCCGTCCGCCGGCTCGGCAAGCGCTGGGGCACACTGCACCGGCTCGTCTATTTCATCGGCATCCTCGCGATCGTGCACTTCACACTCCAGAAGAAGCTCGACATCTACGAGCCGACCCTGATGATGGGATTCCTGATCTGGCTGCTCGCCTGGCGCGGCGTGCAGCGCTGGCGGCGTGAGGTCGGCTTCGTCGCTTTGATTGCCTTGGCAGTCTTTTCGGGCCTCGCGACGGCGCTGTTCGAGGTCGCTTGGTACGGCACGCTCACCGGCATCTCACCGCGCCGAATTCTTGCAGCAAATCTGATGTTCGAGTTCTCGATCCGTCCGGCCTGGTGGGTGCTGGCGACGGGTCTCGGCGTTGCAGTTGCGAGCCTTGCCGCGCAATGGCTTTGGCCGCGCGAGTCGGCGCGGGCGAAATTGCATCCCGGGCTTAGCGCACCGCGGCCAGCAGAAGCTCGAGGGCCCGCTCCGGCGCAACCCAGCTCCAGCCTTTCATCTGGTGCCTGAACCAGGTTTCCTGCCGCTTCGAGTAGCGGCGCGTGTCGGCCTTGCTTCCCGCCACCGCCTCTTCAAGTGAAATCTCACCGGCGAGATGCCGCATAAGCCACGGCACGCCATGGGCTTTCATCGCCGGCAGTGCCGGATCGAGCTTGCGCGCCGCGAGCCGCCGAACTTCGTCAAGCGCGCCGCCCGCAAGCATCGCGTCGAAGCGCGCGTCGATCCGGCGCCACAGCTCTTTGCGCTCGACCGAGAGAAAAACAGCAACCGTCTCCTCCGGGCGGACGAGCGGCACGCCCGGTTTTTCCTGCCATTCGGCGAGCGGCCGCCCGGTGGCTGCGTAGATTTCAAGCGCGCGGATCACGCGCTGGCGGTCCGAGGGTCGCAACGCCGCTGCGGTGTGTGGATCAAGGCTCGCAAGCTTTGCGTGCAACTCCCGCGTTGACGCTCCTTCGGCGTCCCCGCGCACACGCGCCCGGATATCCGCCGGCACCGGCGGCATTGCCGATAGACCTTGGGTCAAAGCCCTGAAGTAAAGCCCCGTGCCGCCAACGAAAATCGGCAGCCGCGCGGCCGCCACCGCCTCCCCGAGTGCACTCTCGGCATCCGCGACCCACCGCCCCGTCGAATAGCTCTCGGCTGCATCCACATGCCCATACAGCAGATGCGGCACGCGCCGTTCCTCGTCCGGCGTTGGCCGCGCGGTCAGCACCCGCAGATCGCGATAGACCTGCATCGAGTCCGTATTGATGATCGCACCGCCCGCCCGCTCGGTGAGCGCGAGCGCAAGCGCCGACTTGCCGCTTGCGGTCGGACCTGCAATCAGGACTGCGCGGCATCCCTCAGTGGAGATTTTCTTTGCCACTCATCAAGCCCTTCCGAGCCCTCCATCCCGCCCGAGGTCGGGCCGCCGAGGTACTCGCGCCGCCCTACGACGTGCTGTCAAGCACCGAGGCGCGCGCGCGCGCCAAAGGCAAACCCTGGAGTTTCCTGCACGTCTCCAAGCCGGAGATCGACCTCGACCCGGCGATTGATCCGTACGACCCGGCTGTCTACGCCAAGGCTGCGGAAAATCTCAGGCGCATGATCGCAGCCGGCGTGCTCATCCGCGACGCGGAGCCGCACTACTATATCTATCGCCTGACGCGACAAGGCCGCTCGCAGACCGGTCTCGCCGCCGTGGCGTCAATCGCCGACTACGAAACAAACCGCATCCGCAAGCACGAGCTGACGACGCCGACGAAAGAAGACGACCGCGTTCACCAGATCGAGGCGGTCAACGCGCAGACCGGACCGGTGATGATCGGTTATCCCGCAGCGCCCGAGATTGACGCCGCACTCGCTCGCGCGGCCGTGGGCGAGGCCGAAATTGACGTGATTGCGGACGACGGCGTGCGTCACCAGTTGTGGACGATCACCGACGCCGCGGCGATCGATGCGCTGACCCGCGCCGTCGACGCGTTGCCCGCGATCTACATTGCCGACGGCCACCATCGTACCGCCGCAGCCGCGCGCGTCGCCCGTGCGCGCCGGGGCGCGAGCGGATCGCACAACTATTTCCTTTCGGTGCTGTTCCCGCACCACGAGATGACGATCCTCGACTACAACCGCCTGCTGCGGGATCTGAACGGCCGCACACCGGAACAGCTCCTCACCGCTCTGCGCGACCGCTTCTCCGTCGAGCAGTCGAAGGCCCAGGTTCGCCCCGCTGCGTCCGGCGAGTTCGGATTGTTCGTGGGCGGCCGCTGGTACAAGCTGAAGATCCGCCCCGATCTTGCATCAAGCGAGAGCCCGATTGAGCGGTTGCCGATCACGCTGCTCACCCGCAACGTCATCGAGCCTCTCTTCGGCGTCGTGGATCCACGCACCGACAAACGCATCGATTTTGTGGGCGGCGCGCGCGGCCTCGACGAGCTCGAGCGTCGCGTCTCCTCCGGGGAGATGGCGGCCGCGTTCGCCCTTTACCCGACGCAGATGGCCGATCTGATGGCGGTCGCCGACGCGAACGGGATCATGCCGCCGAAATCGACATGGTTCGAGCCGAAGCTCGCCGACGGAATGGTCAGCCACGTCCTGGATTGACGATAACGAGCCCGGTAGCGCGACCTCATCCTTCGAGACGCCGCGCCCTCATCCTGAGCCGCCCTCGTCCTTCGAGACGCCTCGCTTCGCTCGGCCCTCAGGACGAGGGCGGACGAAGGACGCGCGGCTCCTCAGGATGAGGTTGAATGCAATATGACCCTCATGGTGAGGAGCGTCGCGCAGCGACGCGTCTCGAACCATGAGGCCCCGTTGCCCGAGACTTAAGGAATCTGCACCGGCACGAAGCGCTGCTCACCTTCGTTGTTGGAGAGCAGCAAGAGCGCCGTCTTCTTCCCGTCCTTCTTGAGCGCGTCGATCCGCTTTTGCAGGTCGGCCGGCGACGCAATCGCTTCGCCGGTGATCTCGAGGATCACGTCACCCGGCTGCACGCGCTGTTCCGAAAGCGGCGAATTCTTTTCGATCGACACGATCAGCACGCCCTTCACGTTCTCCCTGACCTTGAAGCGCTTGCGCATGTCGTCGGTGAGCGTCGACAACTCGAGGCCGAGCAGCCGGCGTGTGACAGACTTCTGCTGATCCGTCGTCGGGCCTTTCGCCGACGCCTGCTTCGGCTTTTCGCTGTCCTCCAGCCGCCCAAGCGTCACGCTCAGCGTCTCTTCCTTGCCCTTGCGATTGACGACCACCTCCACGGTCTTGCCGACCGCCGTGCCGGCCACCGCGCGCGGCAGGTCGCGCATCTCACGGATCTGCTGCCCGTCGAACTTCACGATTACGTCGCCTGACTTCATGCCGGACTTGGCCGCCGGGCCGTCATCGGTGACGCCGGCAATCAACGCGCCGCGGGTCTTGCCGATCCCAAGCGTCTCCGCGATCTGGTCGTCGAGCTGCTGAATGCGCACGCCGATCCATCCGCGGCGCGTCTCACCGAACTCACGCAATTGACCGATGACGCCCACGACCGTCTTCGCCGGGATCGAGAAGCCGATGCCGATCGAGCCGCCGGACGGCGAGATGATCGCGGTGTTGACGCCAACCACCTGCCCTTCCATGTTGAACAACGGCCCGCCGGAATTACCGCGGTTGATGGCCGCGTCGGTCTGGATGAAGTTGTCGTACGGTCCCGCGTTGATGTCGCGGTTGCGTGCCGACACGACGCCGACGGACAGCGATCCGCCGAGCCCGAACGGATTTCCGATCGCCATCACCCAATCGCCGACGCGCAGCCGGTCGGAGTCGCCGAACGAAACCGCGACGAGCGGCTTTTCCGGTTTCACGCGCAGCACGGCGATGTCGGTTTTCGTATCGCGGCCCACGATTTCCGCCTTCAGCTTGGTGCCGTCGTTGAAATTGGCGAAGACCTCATCCGCATCGGCGATCACATGGTTGTTGGTGACCAGGATTCCCGCGGGATCGATGACGAAACCGGAGCCGAGCGACGACACGCGCCGCATGCGGTTGTTGTTGTCCTGCTCGCCGCGCCGTTTGAAAAGTTCCTCGAAGAAATCCTCAAACGGCGAGCCGGGCGGCAATTGCGGCATCGGCACGCCCTGTTGCGCCGTGACGGTCTGCGAGGTCGAGATGTTGACCACCGCGTCGAGCACCTTTTCGGCGACGTCCGCGACCGAATCAGGTCCGCGCCGCTGGGCCACGGCGTCGCTGCCGGCCGCTGCGGCAAGCAGGGCCACGAGCGCAAACCCCGCGGCACGGCGGCGAAAAAGTGGAAAACAGGCTTCAAGCGAGCCGGACATGATCGATCCTCATTCCATTGAACTTCTTACGCTGCGCCCGGGGTTGGCCCGGCGCAAGGGGCCTCCTTACCTGCGGCGCGAATTCGGCGGAATGGCGGCTGCACCATCCTAGCCGCGCACGAACCAGATTACGATCACGCCGACGATCGCGGCGACAACGCCCGTCGTACGCAAACTTCCGTCGGGCGTCTCCATCATGATCGCCATGGCGCGCCGGGTCGCGGCGGGAAAGGCCGCGAACGCCAGTCCCTCGATCACCAGCACGAGACCGAGCGCCGCGACGAAATCGCCCATCCGCCCTCAGCGCGCCGGCGCTCCCGACGCGGGCGGCGGCGCGTTGCGACCGGACGCGTCGTTGAAGTAGCGGAAGAAGTCGGAATCCGGCGCAAGCAAGAGGCGCGTATCACCCTGTTTCAGGCCGGCCTCGTAAGCCTGCATCGTCCGGTAGAAGCTGAAGAAATCCGGGTCGCGCCCGTACGCGTCGGCGAAGATCTTGTTGCGCTCCCCATCGCCTTCGCCCCGGATCTGCTCCGACTTCGAGCTGGATTCCGCGAGCAGCACGGTCACGTCGCGATCGGCGCGTGCGCGCGTACGCTGCGCCTGCTCGGCGCCGCGGGCGCGGAACTCGGCCGCCTCCTGCTGCCGCTCGGTCTGCATGCGCTGATAGATCGCCTGGCTGTTTGCGTCCGGAAGATCGGCACGGCGGATACGCACATCAACTACAGCGATGCCGAACTGCTGCGCTTCGCGGTTCACCTGCTCGCGGATGCGGCTCATGAGATTGGCGCGCTCGTCGCGGACAACCTGGATGAACGTGGATTCGCCGAGCACCCGGCGCAGCGACGAGTTGAGAATGGTCGCAAGTCGCGACAATGCACCCTCGATCGTGCCGACCGATTGATAGAAGCGCAGCGGATCGGTCACGCGATAGCGCGCGAAGGCATCGACCACGAGCCGTTTCTGGTCGGACGCGATCACCTCCTGCACCGGATTGTCGAGATCGAGAATGCGCTTGTCGATGAACACCACCGCGTCGACGAACGGCACCTTGTATTGCAGGCCCGGCTGGGTGATCGGCGCGCGGATCGGTTCGCCGAACCGCAGCACCAGCGCTTGTTCGGTCTGATGCACGTAGAACAGCGACGTGTAGCCGAGCGCGACGGCAATCGCCACGAGGACGGCGAGCACTCCTGCGATGCCCCGCATCATTGGCTGCCTCCCCGCGTGACGCTCGTCGGCCGCTGCGGCTGCTGTTGCGCAGGCTGTCGCGCTGGCGCGCTCCGCCCGAGCTCACCCAATGGCAGGTACGGCACGATCCCGCTTCCGCCTCTCGACGTGTTCGGGTCGACGATCACTTTATCCATGCCGGCGAACACCCGTTCCATGGTCTCGAGATACATGCGCCGCCGCGTGACATCCGGCGCCTTCGCGTACTCGTCGTAGATCTTCACGAAGCGATCCGCCTGGCCCCGCGCGTCCAGCACGGTACGCTCCCGATACGCTTCGGCCGCCTGGATGATGCGTGCCGCGTCACCACGCGCTTCAGGAACGACGCGGTTGGCATATGCCTGCGCTTCGTTCTGCAGTCGTTCCGCGTCTGCGCGCGCCGCCTGCACGTCGCGGAACGCGTCGATCACCTGCTGCGGCGGGTCGACCTTCTGCAACTGCACCTGCGTGATGCGCACTCCGCCCTTGTAGTCGTCGAGTGTTTTTTGAATGAGATCCTGCACGCCCGTCTCGATCGCCTGTCGCGCGCCGGTCAGGATCGGCTGGATCTGGTTGCGGCCGATCACCTCGCGCATCGCGCTCTCGGCGACGGCTTTGATGGTCCCTTCCGGCTGCTGCACGTTGAACAGGAAGTCAGGCGCGTTGCCGATCAGCCAGAAGACCGAGAACTGCACATCGACAATGTTCTCGTCCCCGGTGAGCATCAGGCTTTCGGCGGGCACGTCGCGCGCCGTCGTGCCGCGCCGCGGATCTTCCAGCATGCGGATACCGACGTCGATGCGGTTGATGCGCGTGACCTTCGGCGTGAGCGCCGTCTCGATCGGGTACGGCCAGTGGTAGTTCAGGCCGGGCTGCGTGAGATAGACAAACTTTCCGAAGCGCAGCACCACGCCCTGCTCGTCGGTATTGACTCGATAGAATCCGGAAAACATCCACAAGGCGACCAGCGCCAGCACGATCAACACGCCGCCGCGCCCGCCGAGCCCGCCCGGCAGGTAGCTGCGCAGCCGGTCCTGACTGCGACGGATCAGGTCTTCGAGGTCGGGCGGCGTTGGTCCGCCCGATTGCGGGCCCGAACCCCACGGCCCGCGCGGCCCCCCGCCGCCCCACGGCCCGCCACTCTGGTTCTTCCAAGGCATGAAAACCTCCGGCGCCTCTGCGCCCGTTCGGGGCCGGTTATAGGGGAGCATGCCGTGCCGTTCAACGCGGCTGCGACCCGCGAGCGGCGCGAACCCGCTTGCCTGATCAAATCCTTGATCAATTCGACGCGAACTTAGCCGTTCGCGGCACCCTGCCTCACGGCGGCGTTGTCGGGCAGCGCTTCCGCTCTTGCCGACGAACGAAAATGATCCAGAACGAACAGACGGATCGCCGACGAAAGATTTCCCTGCGTGCGCGACGCATCGATCCCCGCCACGAGATCGGACAACGTTGCCTTGCGCCGCGCGGCAATCTCCTTCAGCGCATCCCAGAACGCGTCTTCGAGACTGACGCTGGTCTTGTGACCGGCGATTACGATCGAGCGCTTGACGACCGGACTCTTCATACTCTGACCTCAAGTTCGAGTCGGGAGCGCGCATGAATCGAACGAGGTCCGCGAGCGAAGACGCTCGCGCACGCTCGATGGCACGCGCGAAGCGGCGGGCGACAGGGACGATATGAAAAGCTGCGCTCGGACATCGCCTGTCTCCACCCCCCGTTGGAGACCGCTGCACGAGAAACGTCGTCCGCTTGTTCGCATTTAGGATTCTATGCGGACGGGAAGCAGCTTAAAGCCCGCGCGTCGGATCGCAAGTCCTATCGACCGTTGATTGCAGGGCTCGGACCAACCGAGGAACGGCGTCGCCCACCGCGACCTGCGTCTTTTCTCCCAAGCGTCGCGTTTTCAGCCGCCCAACCTGCATGGTAGAAGCGTCCGCCTGCCGCAGAGTCGCACCGCTCATGGTTGCAAGCCGCACCGAAACCGACAGCTTCGGACCGATTGAGGTCCCAGCCGACCGCTACTGGGGTGCGCAGACCGAACGCTCCCTGGAGAACTTCCGTATCGGCGGCGAACGCATGCCCCGCCCGCTTATCCGCGCGTTCGGGATCGTCAAGCGCGCGTCCGCGCTTGTGAACAAGGACATGGGCCTGATCGACGCCAAGCTCGCCGACACGATTGCCGCCGCCGCGCAGGAGGTGGTTGACGGCAAGCTCGACGACCACTTCCCGCTCGTCGTCTGGCAGACCGGCTCCGGCACACAGACCAACATGAACGCCAACGAGGTGATCGGCAATCGCGCGATCGAGATGCTTGGCGGCACGATGGGATCGAAGAAGCCAGTCCATCCGAACGACCACGTCAATCTTTCGCAATCGTCGAACGACTCCTTTCCGACCGCGATGCACATCGCGGCTGCCGAGGAGATCACGCGCAAGCTGATCCCCGCGCTCGAGCATTTGCGCACGGCGCTCGACAAGAAGGCGAAAGAATTCGCCGACATCATCAAGATCGGTCGCACGCACACGCAGGACGCAACGCCGCTCACGCTCGGGCAGGAATTTTCCGGCTACGCGGCACAGGTCGCTTCCGGGATCGCGCGTCTCAAGCCTGTGCTCTCCGAACTGCATCAGCTCGCGCAGGGCGGAACCGCCGTCGGCACCGGACTTAACGCGAAGAAAGGCTTCGACACGGCATTCGCGAAGAAGGTCGCCGAGCTCACGAAGCTCCCGTTCGTGACCGCCCCGAACAAGTTCGAGGTGATGGCGGGACACGATGCGTATGTTTCGGCGCAAGGCGCACTCACGTCGATCGCAACCGCGCTTTTCAAGATCGCGAACGACATCCGCTTCCTCGCTTCCGGCCCGCGTTCCGGTCTCGGCGAGCTGTCGTTGCCGGAGAACGAGCCCGGCTCCTCGATCATGCCCGGCAAGGTGAACCCGACGCAGAGTGAAGCGCTAACCATGGTGTGCTGCCAGGTGATCGGGAACGGCACGACCGTCGCGGTTGCCGGCTCGCAGGGCCATTTCGAGCTCAATGTCTACAAGCCGGTGATGGCGTATGCGCTGCTGCAGTCGGTGCGGCTGCTCGCTGACGCCTCCCGCTCGTTCGCCGACAATTGCGTCACCGGCATCAAGGCGAACAAGGAGCGCATCGCGCACCTGCTCGAGATGTCGCTGATGCTCGTCACCGCACTCACGCCGAAGATCGGCTACGACAAGGCGGCGCTCGTCGCCAAGACCGCGCACAAGAATGGCACCAGCCTGCGCGAGGAAGCGGTTAAGCTCGGGTTTGTCACCGAGAAGGAATTCGACGAATTGGTGCGCCCGGAAAAGATGATTGGCCCAGGCTGACCTTTTCAGGCCGAATTGCGGCACTTGCCGCATTAAAAAAATTTCATCTGCATTACCGAAGTTTCATTTGAATGGGGGAGACACCCTTCACATGATCCTGCCCGCTTCACTTGCCGAGCACCCTGCTCATCCGAAAGGAACGCGATCCATGAAGAAGGCTTTGATCATCGCGACCGTCGCCGTTCTCGCCCTCGGCGGCTCCGCCGTCGCCTACCACGCGTATGCGCACCAGGGCAGCTGGGGCTACGGCCGCTGGCACCGCCAAATGAGCGCAAGCGACATGTCTGCTTTCGCCGACGCGCGCATCGCCGCACTGAAAGCGGGGCTCGCGCTTTCCGCCGAACAGGAAAAACTCTGGCCGCCGGTTGAAAGCACACTGCGCGAGCTCGCCAAGAAGCGCATCGACCGTCGCGAGCAGTTCCGCGCCGAGCGCGAGCAGCGCGCCACGAGCGGCGAGCTGCCCAATCCGATCGATCGCCTGCGCCGCGGAGCGGATCGCCTCAGCGAAGGCGGCGCCGATCTGAAGCGGCTCGCCGACACCACTGAGCCGCTCTACAAGACGCTCGATGACGCGCAGAAGCGGCGCTTCAACATGCTCGCGCGCGCCGGCATGCGCGGCATGCAGCACGGCGGGCCTGGCTGGCACCGCCACGGAGATATGGGCGATGAGGGCCGCCACATGGGCCCCAACATGGGACCGCGTGACCGTGATCGGGGCGGCATGGGCTGGCGCCGGACCGACATGGACGACGACGCTCCCGGCGCCGAACGTCTCTGATCGAACTCTGACCTCCTCACTCCTTCGAGCCGCCGCCTACCGGCGGCTCGTTTTTTTTGCGAGACGCGAGCTTTCGCGATAGTGGTCGAGAACGACCAAGGAGGCGTCGCATGAAGATCGATTCGCGTGCCTTCGCAATGATCCTGGCGTCCTTCGCCTTGATGTATGTCGGCCAAGCATCGGCCGACCCTCTCGGCACCTGGCTCACCGAGAACGACCGCTCGCGCGTGCGCGTCGCCCCCTGCGGCGCCGGCCTGTGCGGAACCATCGTTTGGCTGAAGGAGCCGGACGATACAGAGACAGGCAAACCGAAGCTCGACAAGAAAAACGCGGACGCGAGCAAGCGCAGCCGGCCGCTCATCGGCGTTGCGATCCTGCTCGGCGCGAAGCCCGCTGGCCCGAACAAGTGGGTCGGACAGGTCTACAACGCCGAGGACGGCAAGACCTACGATGGCACGCTCACACAAGAGAGCGCCACGTCGCTGCGGCTGCAGGGATGCGCACTCGCCGGCCTCATCTGCAAGAACCAGTCCTGGACGCGGGTGAATTGACCGCGTCCGGGACGAGTTGCGGCGACCTAATCCGGAAGCCGACCGGTCCAGTCGGCGTCGTACCGGCGCTTCCGGTCGTTGCGCTCGCTGTAGACGACCGAGTCGATTTCGTTCGGATGGATGCCGATGTCCTTCAGGGTGCGGTGCTCGAGCGAACGCAGGATGTCGCGGGTTGCCCGCCGGCCTTGCGCTTCCAGTAGACGTTCGAAGGCCTTCCGCAGCCTCCCTGCGATCCATGCTGAAAGTGACGCCGGCGCGGTCGTAAGTTGTACGTGTGCCATGGGGGGTCTCCTTTTCCGTCGCCCCTATGTCGCGCAGAGCCCCTGACAGCCTGCTGTCAGCAGCCTGACACTCTACTGACAACGCGGTGTCAGGAGGGTTACGCTACGAAAATCGCGCCGACACCAGCCAGCGAGTGTGAGCGTGCGCCGCGCCGACCGATTGTTCGAGATCATCCAGTTCATGCGCCGCAAAGAGCTGGCGCGGGCGCGCGACCTGAGCGAGGCGCTCGAGGTCTCCGAACGCACCATCTACCGCGATATCCAGGATCTCGTCGCGAGCGGCGTGCCGATCGAGGGCGAGGCCGGCGTCGGCTACGTGCTGCGCGCGGGCTTCGACCTCCCGCCGCTCATGTTCAAGGAGCAGGAGATCGAGGCCCTCGTGCTCGGCGCGCGCATCGTCGAGTCCTGGGCGGACGCGGAGCTCGCCGCCGCGGCCTCCGACGTGATCGCCAAGGTCGAGGCAGTGATCCCGGAGCGGCTGCGCAGCTACATGGCGAACACTGCCCTGATGGCTCCCCAGCAGCACTACATGGAGCCGATCACCTTCGACATGGCCGAGCTGCGCCGGGCGCTGCGCAACCGCTTCAAGGTCTTTTTCCGCTACCGCAACGCGCTTTCGGAGGAATCGAGCCGCACCGTGCGGCCGCTCTGCCTCGCCTACTTCGGTCCGGTCTGGTTGCTTTCCGCCTGGTGCGAATTGCGCGAGGACTTCCGCACCTTCCGGCTCGACCGCATCGATGGATTCGAAGTGAGGACCGACCGCTTCCAGCCGGAGAACGGCAAGACGCTGCACGATTTCCTGAAACGGCCGCAGACCTGGACGCGCAAATCAGGCGCGTCGCAGGTGCCGAAGATGGAGTGAGTGCGTTTCCCGGGCGCGGCGCACGCCGACCGCAGCGGAGCTGACTTTTCCCGG
>DATBJU010000124.1:0-16495 GCA_036556265.1 Xanthobacteraceae bacterium
GGGCGGCCCGCCCCGCGCACCCTGCCGATCCGCTTTTCGATCGCGGACGCGAGCGCCGACAGCCGCACGCGTACGATCGAGATCGATCGCCATCGCGTTCTGCTGTCGCGCACCGTGCACGGCGTGCTGATGCGGCTGAACTTGCCGCTGTCCGTCTTTCTCGGCGTATCGGTACGCCTGATCCCGGCGGATGAGCACGACGCCGGCGCGATCGCGATCATGCTGGAGCATCCCGACAGCGCGCTTAGCGTCCCATTGCACGTCGCCGCCGACACCGATCATATCGTCGCCGACTGGCAGCTCTGGGGCCAGATGCTCGGCAAGAAGCTTCTCGTCGACGACGGCGATGGCTCGTTCCACGAGCCATTCGAAATGATGGGCCTGCTGATGCTTGGCATCGATCGGCCGCGCCGTCTGCGCCGCACACCGCTGTACGCACGCCGGCCGAAGATGTTCCGCCGCCGAAGATGCATCCGCACAGTGGAGGAAATGCCCACCCACCGCGGCGAGCGCGAAATTATTGCGCCGGACTGAGCAGCGCTCCCGGGGAAGCGGCGAGGGCATCGAGCGCCAATCCGGCAAATAGCAACAACCCCGCGTCACGGTTCGACCGGAACAGACGCAGGCAGTGTGCGGGATCGTTCACGTCGATTCTGCGGATCTGCCAGACCAGATGCAAGGCAAACGCGAACGCGCCCGCGAATGCCAGCATTCCGCCGCCGCACAGGAGCACGCTGAGCGTGACCAGGCTCACGGCGGCTGCATAGAAGATCGAGAGAGCGGTCTTCGTTTCCAGGCCGAACAGGCGCGCCGTCGAGCGAATGCCGATGATCGCGTCGTCCTCGCGGTCCTGATGCGCGTAGATGGTGTCGTAGCCGATCACCCATGCGATCGATCCGGCGTACAGAATGAACGCCGGCAGATCGAGGCGACCGAAGACCGCCGCCCAGCCCATGAGTGCGCCCCACGAGAACGCCAGCCCCAGCACGAACTGAGGCCAGAACGTCACGCGCTTCGCGAACGGGTACAGCGCGACGATCGCGAGCGAAGCGATGCCGGTCGCGATCGCGAAGGCATTGAACTGCAGCAGAATGACGAAGCCGATTAGCGAGAGCGCGATCGCGAACACGAAAGCCTGCGCCACCGTGACCTGGCCCGATGGAATCGGCCGCGAACGCGTGCGCGCGACGCGCGCGTCCAGGTCGCGGTCGATGATGTCGTTCCAGGTGCATCCGGCGCCGCGCATGATGACGGCACCGACGCCGAACAGGGCGAGCAATGTGATGTCGGGAGCGCGGCGCGAAGCAATCGCCGCGAGCGTCGTCGACCACCAGCACGGCAGAAGCAATAGCCACGCGCCGATCGGCCGGTCCATGCGCGCGAGCCGCAGGTATGGGCGCGCCCACGTCGGTGCGATGCGATCGACCCAGTTGCCGGTCGAGTCGGCGACCCGCGCGAGCGACGGCTCGCCGCGACCGTTCATTGCCTAAGGACGTTGCCGGTCAGCGTGTCGAATACACCACTGCCGCCGCCCGCTTCCGGCGGCGGGGCGCCGAATGCGGACGTCCCGAGTGCGCCGCTCAGTCCCTGACTTGGCGGCGGCGGCGGCGGACCCGCCGCGGCCTTGCAGACCTGTTCGCGCATCGCGACCGACTTCGTGTGGCTGTCGGTCGCTTGCTTGATGACCTGATCGGGAATTCCGCACGCCGACTTCTTCTCGGTCAGGAACTTGATCATCTGCACTTCCGTGCCGGTGAGGTTGCGCAGCAGCCTGCAGAATTCCGGCGCGGCCGCCTTCTTTTCCCCCGCCGCCTTGAGCGCGATCCCGCGCTTCTCAAGATCGGTCCGGAGCTTGACGAATTCGTCCTCGCAGGCGCTTTTCTGGAATGGATCCTGTTGCGCCACGGCGTGGCGAACACCCAGAGCCGCGAGCCCCAGAACAATCAAACATACGACGTGGCGGCTGTTCATTCGCAACGCTCCACAGGCCCAAGGCGTAACAAAAGCCTGCCAGTTGGGGCAAGATCGCGGCAGGCCATTTTGCGCCCAAGGGTAAAGGCATGGCGAGTCATGATTTTCGCACCCCCCGCCTGTTCGTGAACGCCGGCTTGCAGGCGGGTGCAGGCCTCGCCCTCGACCGCGACCAGGCGAACTATCTCCAAAATGTGCTCCGTCTCGCGGCCGGGGCTGCCGTGCTCGTCTTCAACGGTCGCGACGGCGAATGGCGCGCACGGCTCACCGGTGCGAAGCGCCGCGCCTCGCTGCTGGTGGAGGAGCGTACCCGGCCGCAGACGGCGCACGGCGATCTCATTTACGCTTTTGCACCGCTGAAGCACGCGCGGCTCGACTACATGGTGCAGAAGGCGGTCGAAATGGGGGCGGCGGCGCTCGCGCCGGTTCTCACGCAGCACGCGCAGGCGAGCCGCGTGAATCTCGCGCGCATGCGCGCGAACGCGATCGAAGCGGCGGAGCAGTGCGGCGTGCTCGCAGTCCCGCGCGTCGAGGAGCCGCTGCCGTTCGACCGCTGGCTTGCAGCGCTCTCCGCCGAACGCGTGATCATTTTCTGCGATGAGGAAGCCGATACCGGCGATCCGCTCACGGTGCTCGCCGGAGCGCCCGTCGGACCGCCGGTCGTGCTGATTGGGCCCGAAGGCGGCTTTACGGAAGCCGAGCGGCGCGCGTTGCTTGCGCGCGGCCGCGTTGTGCGGCTCTCGCTCGGCCCGCGCATACTGCGTGCCGATACCGCCGCAGTCGCGGCCCTTGCTCTCGTGCAGGCGGCGCGCGGCGATTGGCGCTAATCGCCCATTTCGCACACGCACACTGGCGTATGTAGGATTAAGGAGGGAAACTTTCGCCACGAATGGGCGTTATCGGCGGCCCCGCCTATTGCCGATTGCCGCGGCGTGGCGGCATCCATCACAATCGAACGGTCTTGCTCAAGATCTCGACGGTCGACAACACGGCGGGAACGGCCTTCATGGCGGACGAATACCGATTTGGGATCGAGGAGGAGTACTTTGTGGTGGACGCCGAGACCAAGGCGATCCAGCGCAAGATGCCGGCCGCCTTCATTCTCGCGCTGAAGCGCGATCTCGGAAAGACGGTCACCCGCGAGATGCTCCAGGCCCAGCTCGAGGTAATGACGCAACCGGCCGCCTCGCTCGCGGATGCCCGCGACGAGTTGCGGCGCGCGCGCCGGATCGTGAGCGAAGTCGGCTCCAGCCACGGCATCTCATTTTTTGCTGCCGGCACGCACCCGACCGCAACCTGGTCCGACGCGCAACTCACTCCGGCGCACCGTTACGACGGCGTGATGCACGACCTGCAGATGGTGGGTGAGCGCAATTTGCTGTGCGGGCTGCACGTCCATGTCGAATTGCCTGACCCGGATCTGCGCGTCGACGTCATGCGGCGCATGACGCCTTATGTGCCGCTGCTGATCGCGCTCGCGACCTCGTCTCCGTTCTGGCGCTCGCGCCGCACCGGGCTGATGGGCTATCGGCTCGCTGCCTACGACGAGCTGCCGCGCACCGGCATGCCGCCGCTGTTCGAGAGCAAGGCCGACTACGACGACTACATCGCGACGCTTGTCGACGCGCGCGTGATCGAGGACTCGAGCTTCGTCTGGTGGGCGCTGCGGCCGTCGCTGAAACACAACACGCTCGAGCTTCGCGCGCCCGACAGCTGCACGCGCGTGTCGGACACGATTGCGATCGCAGCCCTCTACCGATCGCTCGTGCGTCATCTGGTCCGCCATCCCACGGTCAACGCCGATCTGACGGTCGTCGATGCGGCGATCGCGAACGAGAACAAGTGGCGCGCCCAGCGCTATGGCATTCACGGGAGCTTCGTGGACCATCGATCCCGGCGCGCCGTCACGATTCCGGAAATTGTCGAAGAATTGATCGATCAATTGCGGGAGGACGCCCGCGCGCTCGGCTGCGAGCAGGAAGTTGCGTCGGCACGCGCGATTCTGAAGCAGGGGACGAGCGCGGACGTGCAAATCGCGGTTTATCGGGAGGCCGAGCACAGGACCGGCAGCCGTGCCGAAGCCTTGCAGGCGGTGACGGGCTGGCTCGCCGAGGCGACCCTCGAATAGGTGAGGCGGCCGCCGAATTTCCTTGGTTCCCCGGCTTGTGTATCGTCCCGCGCCCGGCTACCCCCGCCCACCGCCCGGAGCGCCTGTCTGCATGGCCCGCGACCAAATCGACCTCACTCCGATCGAGTCGCGCGACGAGCTCGTGGCCTGGATCGCGGCGGGCGTGAAGCCCCCGGCCAAATTCCGGATTGGTACCGAGCACGAGAAGCTTCCGTTCACGCTCGCCGGCCACTCCCCCATCCCCTACGAGGGCCGGCGCGGCATTCGCGCATTGCTCGAGGGCATGCGCCATCTGCTCGGCTGGGAGCCGATCATGGAGGGCGAGCACATCATCGGGCTCGCCGACGTCACCGGCGGCGGCGCCATCACGCTCGAGCCGGGCGGGCAGTTCGAGCTCTCCGGTGCGCCGCTCGAGACCGTGCACCATGCCTGCAGTGAAGTGCATGCGCACCTTGCGCAGCTGCGCGAAGTGGCAACGCCGCTCGGCGTCGGCTTTCTCGGGATCGGCATGAGTCCGAAATGGACGCGCGCGGAGACGCCGGCGATGCCGAAGGGCCGCTACAAGATCATGTCCGCCTACATGCCGAAGGTGGGGAAGCTCGGCATCGATATGATGTTCCGCACCTGCACCGTCCAGGTAAACCTCGACTTCTCGTCCGAAGCCGACATGGTCAAGAAGCTGCGCGTCGGCCTCGCCTGGCAGCCGGTGGTCACGGCGCTGTTCGCGAACTCGCCGTTCACCGAGGGGAAGCTCAACGGTTTTCTCTCCTATCGTTCCGAGATCTGGCGCGATACCGACCCTGCCCGCACCGGGATGCTCCCCTGGGCGTTCGAGGACGGCATGGGCTTCGAGCGCTGGACCGACTACGCGCTCGACGTGCCGATGTATTTCGTGAAGCGCGGCGACCACTACATCGATGTGGCGGGCCGGTCGTTTCGCGACCTCATGGCGGGAAAGATCGCGGCGCTGCCGGGCGAGCGCGCGACGATTTCGGACTGGGCAAACCATCTCACGACGACGTTTCCCGAGGTGCGCCTCAAGCGCTATCTCGAGATGCGTGGCGCGGACAGCGGCCCGTCCTCGCGACTATGCGCCCTGCCGGCGCTCTGGGCCGGTGTCCTCTATGACGGCAACACGCTCGATGCGGCGTGGGATATCGTCAAGGACTGGACCGCCGCCGAACGCCAGAAATTGCGCGACGATGTCCCGCGCCTCGGCTTCAACGCGGAAATTCGCGGCCGCAAGGTGCGCACGCTTGCCGGCGAAATGGTATCGCTCGCGCGCACGGGACTCGCGCGCCGCGCGCGCCTCGATCGCAGCGGGCGCGATGAGACGCATTTCCTCGTACCGCTCGAGGCGCTGATCGAACGCGGACAGACGCCCGCCGAGGAACTGATCGAGAAGTTCCGCAACGATTGGCACGGGTCGGTCGATCCCGTGTTTACCGGCCTCGCGTATTAGGGCGGCGCTGATCTCCCGTAGCCCGCATGGAGCGAAGCGAAATGCGGGGGCGGCCGTGCAGCGTGATGCGGATTCCCGGATTTCGCTTCGCTTCATCCGGGCTACAGGGTTGAGTTTGATCCGCGCTAAGCCGAAGCCTTCTTCTCGCGCTTGATCGCGTCGGCGGCCTCCGGATTGAGCGCGCGGCCCTCGCGGCGCGGACCCGTCAGCGGCTCCGGCTCGACACGCGGCCGATGCAGCACGTCGAGGCCCGCGTACATGCCGCCCGCCTGCTGCAGCGCGAGGCGTTCCCGGTCGCGGTTGCGGATGTCCTCGATCGCCGCCAGCGCGTCCTCCTCGGAGACGCCGAGCGCGCGCAATGCCTCGCCGCCGAACGCGAGCGCGGACTCGATCGTCTCGCGCATTTCGTAGTCGACGCCCTTCGCGAGCAGTTCCAGCGTATGCCGCCGGTCGTACGAGCGGGCATAGATCTGCGCGAACGGAAACTCGATCTTGACGATTTCCACGATGCGCGTCGCCGCATCGCGATCGTCGATGCAGACGGCGATCAGGCGCGCCTTCGCCGCGCCCGCCGCCCGCAGCACGTCAAGCCGTGTGCCGTCGCCGTAGTAGACCTTGAAGCCGAACCGCCCGGCGCTCTGGATCATTTCCACGTCTTTGTCGATCGTGGTGACGTCGACGCGCTGCGCGAGAAACGCCTGCGAGACGATCTGCCCGAAGCGGCCGAAGCCGACGATGATCACCGAGCCGCGTGCGTCGGAAAAATCGTCGGGCTCGCGCTCCTCCTCGCCCGACCGGTAGCGGCTGAGCAGCCGCTCGGAGATTGCCGCGATCGGCGGCCCGATCAGCATCGTCAGCGCTGCGAGCGCCGCAAGCAGGCTCGCCTGGGCGGCGGTGAGCACGCCGATCGATTGACCGAGTGGAAGCAGGACGAAGGCGAACTCGCCGGCCGGCGTCAGCACCGCGCCCGCCCGCAACGCGTCGCTGCGGTCGCGGCAGGTGGCGCCGAACAGGACTCCTACGATTCCGGCCTTCAGTGCGGCGACCGCGATCGCGCCGGCGATCAGCAGACCGAGATACTGCATGACCACGCCGAGGTCGATCGACATGCCGATGCTCATGAAGAAGAGCGCGAGCAGCAGCCCGCGGAACGGCTCGATGTCGGCCTCGAGCTGATGGCGGAAGTTCGATTCGGCGAGCAGCAAACCTGCGAGGAACGCCCCGAGCGCCATCGACATGCCGGCGAAGCGCATGCCGAGCGCGGCGCCGAGCACGACAAGGAGCGCCGCCGCGGTCATCGCTTCCCGCGCACCGGTATTGGCGAGCAGGCGGAAGAACGGATTGAGAAGATGGCGGCCCGCGAGCAAGAGCGCGCCGATCGTGAGCGCGCCGATCAATGCGGCACGCGCTCCATCCGCGAAATCGCTGTCGTCCGCGTGGAACGGGGCGAGGAGGGGAAGCAGCGCGAGCAGCGGCACCACCGCGATGTCCTGGAACAGGAGCACGGCGAACGCCCGCTGGCCGTAATCGGTTTGCAGGTCTCCGCGCTCCTCGAGAATCTGCAGCGCGATTGCCGTTGCCGACATCGCGAGCGCGATGCCGGCGACGGTCGCGCCTTGCCAGCGCATGCCGAACGTCGGCATCGCGAGTGTTCCGAGCACCGCGGCGGTCACCGCGAGCTGCGCCGCGCCGAGCCCGAAGATCGCGCGTCGCATTGCGAACAGCCGCGACAGCTTGAGCTCGAGACCGATGACGAACAGCAGCAGCACCACGCCGAACTCGGCGATGTTTCGCACCGTTTCCGGCTCGTGAAAGACCTGCAGGCCCCACGGTCCGATTGCGATGCCGGCGGCGAGATATCCGACGATCGCCGACAGGCCGAAACGGCGCGCGAGCGGCGCCGTGATCACTGCGGCCGCGAGCAGGACCAGGATCTGAACGAGAATGCCGAGTCCGTTCGCGTCGTGTGGCATGATCGGACCTTCTGGTGACGCGGAAGCGCGCGCCTCACTCGGCGGCGGCATCGGTCAGGTTGTCGAGCCCCTGGATGATGTGGCTCGCGAGCGCGTCCGCTAGCGCGGACGACTCATGCGAGTTGCGCAACAGCCCGATCTCGAAGACGGGGAGGGGCGGGAAATTCTCCGCCACACCGAGCACGCGCATCCCGGGCCGCAGCGCGGACTCGGGAAAAACCGATACCGCGAGACCGGCGAGCACCGCCGCGCTGAGTGCAGCCGAATTGCCGCTCTTGTAGAGGACCCGATAGGGGCGGGCGATTTCCTCAAGCCGGGGAATCGCCGCGCGGCGCCATGGACACGTGCCGCGCGAGAGCGCGAGCGGGAGCGGCTCCTCAAGGTGCGTGGCGTGCCGGTTCGATGACACCCACAAGAGCCGTTCGCGCCGGATCACTTCGCTCGGACGGTTTGCCGCCTCGTGCGTGATGATCGCGAGGTCGAGCTCCCCGCGATCGATGAGATCGACGAGCTCCACCGTCGGCTCGCACAGGACCGTGAGCTCCACATCCGGATGGCTGCGCGCGAAGCGCGCCATGATCTCCGGCAGATAGCGGTCGGCGTAGTCGTCGGGCACGCCGAGACGCACGCTGCCGGTCAGTCCCGCACCGGCGACCGTGGAGAGCGCCTCGGCATTCAGCTTCACGATCCGCCGCGCGTAGTCGAGCAGCCGCTCTCCGTCTTCCGTCAGCTTCGACGCACGTCCGTCGCGCTCGAAGATCGGCCGCCCGATGCGCTCCTCCAGCCGCTTCATCTGCATCGACACCGCCGACTGGGTCTTGTGCACGACCTCGGCGGCGCGGGTGAAACTGCCGGTCTCGGCGATGGCAACGAACGTGCGCAGCTGGTCGATGTCGAGAAGGGCGGTCATGGCGGCTCCGAACGGTTCATCATCCCCGCTGATGGGTCAGATTAAAAACATTCGTTTCACTCATCAATGGTGCAGCGCCATATAGGTTCCAGCAACTGAATCATTCCGGGTGATTTTTGGGTCGCGCGCGGTGGCACGCGCGGGAGCGTCGCCCTCTTCACTCGGTCAAGCCTGAAGGAGCCTGCCATGAATGCCCTCACCGAGTGCCAGGAAGCTGAGCGCGAGTCCGTCGCGCTGCCATTCGGCGGCGCGTTTTGGTGGGTCGCCCGCGGAGTGGAAGCGGTCACCCGTGCCTACGCCGGCCGGCGCGTGCTGCGCCAGCTCGCGCGCAGCGATGATCGCATGCTCAAGGACATCGGCCTTGACCGCAGCGATCTGCGTAGCGCGGCTGCCGAGCCGCTCTATCGCGACCCCACGGAGCTGCTTGCCGGCCACGTCAACGAGTCGCGCCCGCGCCGCCGCGCCCGCAATCGCGCGCTGATCGTCGTTCTCAGCAGTGACAAGAGGCGCACGGCTTCCCGTTCTTGATCGCTCCGGCGGCCATCACCCACTCCCCGGCTGCCGTACCTGGCGCCCGTCGGCTCCCCCCGGCGGGCGCTTCTTCGTTGTCGTATTGTCAACGCGCGGCACGTGGTCGCTCGGCGGCTCGCGCGCCATTGCGCGAGGGCGGAAAATCGTGCACCGCAGGCACGGCGCGACGACCGACGTTCGCTGCCCGCACAAGCCGACGGTCATCGCCGAATGCCGATGCGCACCCGATTGATCCTCATTCTCGGTGCGCTGATCGCGTTCGGGCCCCTGTCACACGACATGTATCTACCGTCGCTGCCCGCGATCGCGCGCGAGCTGAACGTGACGGCGGCCGCTGCGCAGGCAACGCTGTCCGTCTTCATGTTCGGCCTCGCCGTCAACCAGCTCGTCGTCGGCCCGATCTCGGATCGGGCCGGGCGACGTCGCCCGCTCCTGGTCGGCCTCGTGATCTATTGCTTGACCTCGATCGCCTGCGCGCTCGCGCCCAACATCGAGAGCCTGTGGGCCGCGCGCCTCGTGCAATCGGTCGGCGCCTGTGCCGCGATCGTAATCGCCCGCGCGATCGCCCGTGATCTCTATCACGGCGCCGAGGCCGCGCACTTTCTCTCCATGCTCATGCTGGTGTTCGGCGTGGCGCCCGTGGTCGGGCCGCCGCTCGGCGCCTTTATCCTCGAGCAGTCGAGCTGGCGCGGCATCTTCTGGTTTCTGACCGGTCTGTCGCTGCTCACCCTCGTCATGGTCTGGTTCGCCCTCCCGGAAACCCTGCCGCCCGAACGCCGCTCCACGGCCGGCATTGTCGGCGCGCTGCGCGCCTATCTCGCGCTGCTCGCGGACCGCCGTTTCCTCGCGCCGACGCTCGCCGTCGACGCCGTGTATGCGGGCCTGTTTGCGTTCATCCTGGCGGGTCCGTTCGTGCTGATCGAATTGTACGGCCTGTCGCCGCAGCAGTTCGGGTTCGTCTTCAGCGCGAACGCCGTCGGGTTGTTGCTGGCGACGCAGGTGAATGCCCGGCTCGTGCTGCGCTACGGACCGGTGCGGATGCTGACGGCCGCGCTGATCGTGAACTTCATCGGCGCGATGGCGCTGCTGATCAACGTGCTGGCCGGCTTCGGCGGGCTGTTGGGAATCTTGTTGCCCGTGTTCATTTGCTTCACCACGGTCGGCGCGGCGCCGAACAACGCGCTCGCGCTGGCGACCGAGCACTATCCGCGCGCGGCGGGCAGCGCCACCGCGCTGTTCGGCTCGCTCCAGTTCGGCGTCGGCGCCCTCATCAGTATAGTCGTCGGCTTGCTGCACGACGGCACGGCATTCCCGATGGCGATGGTGTTTGCGACCGCCGCCACCTTATCGCTGGTCGTGAATTTCGGTCTTGCGCCGCGCCTGCGCGCTGCCTGATCAGGGCAGCTTGTCGAAGCCCGCGCCAAAACCGGAAAGGCTGAGCGGAATACCGATACCCTCTTCCGGCGTCTGGAAAATGATGAAGGTGGCGAACTGCCCGGCCCTGAGCTGGCCGACCAGCTTGTCGTCCATGACGACCTCGGCGACGCAGCCGTTCGGCAGGCAGCGCACGAAGCCGGCGCGGCCGACGTCGGTCTGATCGATCTTCAGTCCGAGGCCCGAGGGCAGGAGCACGCCGAGCGGCGCCAGCACCCGCATCAGCCGGCTCTTCTGATCGGCGGTCTTCAGCACGATCACGGTGAGCCCGACGTTGGGCCGGTCTTCCGCGGTGACGCTCTGAATGAGCGCGCACTGCTCGGACTGCGCCCCGGGCGGCGTGTCGCAGCGGATCTGCCAGTCGCCGTGCACCGATCGCACGACGCCCTGCGCCGACGCTTCCGCGCCCAGGATCGCCATCGCGCCGCAGAGCGCCAATGCGCCAAGGCGGAAGCGTGTCATAGACCGTTCTCCCGGCCGGCGAATCGCTCGCGGTCACCCGCCGCAGCCCGTACGAAAAACGGGGTACAACGCCCCGGGTCGATGTCAAGATTGCGGCACACAGATGCGGTCGTGGCCACGCGCAAATGGCCGGCAGCCGTCAAAAAGCCGCGCCGTCATTGCGTTGCCGACCCATGGGATTTGTGGTTCATGGGCACCGCCCTACCGCTTGGGTCGAGCCGGTGCGAATACGCGCGGCAACACGCCGCCGAACCCTTCGTTTCGAGCCCGATCCCGAAATGATAGCTTGGGCTTCAACGGATGCGGCCGCGCGACGTTCGCGCCACTGGCCCACGGAGAGACCGACACGATGATGCGGAATTCCTTCGGCTTGCGCTCGATTGCTTCAAGCCTTGTGCTTGCGCCATTGGCACTCGTGGGGCTCGAGCAGGGAGCGTCAGCCGGCACCGGCCAGCCGTCCCCCTGGCAGATCGATTTTCAGACGGCCGTGACGCCGATCATGGAGGCGATCCACGGTTTCCATACCTTCGTGACGATCATTGCCGCGGTGATCACGGCGTTCGTGCTGTTGCTGCTTCTGATCGTCATGGTCCGCTTCAACGAGCGCGCCAATCCGAATCCTTCGCGGACCACCCACAACACCGCCCTCGAGGTCGCCTGGACCGTGATCCCGGCGCTCATCCTTGTGGTGATCGCCGTGCCGTCGTTCCGGCTCCTGTTCGATCAACTGGACATTCCCAAGTCCGATCTGACCGTGAAGGCGACCGGCACCGCGCAGTGGACCTGGACCTACGAGTATCCCGACCAGGGTTTCCAGTTCGACAGCACGATGATCCCCGACAAGGATCTCAAGGCCGGTCAGTTGCGGCTCCTCGCCGTCGACAACGAGATGGTCGTGCCGGTGAACAAGACGGTCCGCATGCAGGTCACGGCCGAAGGCATCATCCACGCCTTCGCGGTGCCGTCGTTCGGCATCAAGATCGACGCGATTCCGGGCCGTCTCAACGAGACCTGGTTCCGCGCGACGCGCGAGGGCATGTACTACGGGCAATGCTCCGAGTTGTGCGGACGCAATCACGCGTTCATGCCGATCGCGGTTCGCGTGGTGAATGAACAGCAGTTCAACGCGTGGCTTGCGGACGCGAAGAAGAAATATGCCACGACCTCGGGCGATGGCCCGGTCGTGATGGCGGAGGCGCGGCGCTGATCCGTCGCGTACTGCGAGGAACGAGGTAGATCATGGCTCATGCGGCAGCGGCCCACGACGACCACCATACGCCTCACGGCTGGCGGCGCTGGCTTTACTCCACGAACCACAAGGACATCGGCACGCTCTATTTGCTCTCCGCGATCCTCTCGGGAGTAATCGGCGGCGCGCTGTCGGTCGGCATGCGGCTCGAGCTGCAAGAGCCGGGCATGCAGATCTTCGCGAACGCGCACATGTTCAATTCGTTCGTGACCGCGCATGGGCTGATCATGGTGTTCTTCATGATCATGCCGGCGCTGATCGGCGGCTTCGGCAATTGGATGGTGCCGCTGATGATCGGCGCGCCCGACATGGCGTTCCCGCGCATGAACAACATCTCGTTCTGGTTCCTCGCCGCGGCGCTGATCCTGCTCGTTACCTCGATGTTCGTGGACGGTCCTGCCGGCGGTGTTGGTTTCGGCGGCGGCTGGACCGCCTATCCGCCGCTCTCGTCCACCGCGGGACATCCGGGACCCGCAATGGATCTCGCGATCTTCGCGCTGCATCTCGCGGGCGCCTCGTCGATTCTCGGCGCGATCAATTTCATCACCACGATCTTCAACATGCGCGCGCCGGGCATGACGATGCACAAGATGCCGCTGTTCGTCTGGTCGGTGCTGGTGACGGCGTTCCTGCTGCTGCTCGCGCTGCCGGTGCTCGCCGGCGCGATCACGATGCTGCTCACCGATCGCAACTTCGGCACCACCTTCTTCGATCCGCAGGGCGGCGGCGACCCGGTGCTGTTCCAGCACCTGTTCTGGTTCTTCGGTCACCCTGAGGTCTACATCCTGGTGCTGCCGGCGTTCGGCATCGTCAGCCAGGTCGTCTCCACGTTCTCGCGCAAGCCCGTGTTCGGCTACCTCGGCATGGCCTACGCCATGGTCGCGATCGGCGTGATCGGCTTCGTCGTCTGGGCGCACCACATGTACACGGTCGGCATGAGCGCCGGCGCGCAGGCCTACTTCATGGCCGCGACCATGGTGATTGCGGTGCCGACCGGCATCAAGATCTTCTCCTGGATCGCGACCATGTGGGGCGGTTCGATCCGCTTCGCGACGCCGATGCTCTGGGCGATCGGGTTCATCTTCCTGTTCACCCTCGGCGGCGTCACCGGCGTCGTGCTCTCGAATGCGGGCATCGACCGTGCGCTGCACGACACCTACTACGTCGTCGCGCACTTCCACTACACAATGTCGCTTGGCGCTACCTTCGGCATCTTCTGCGGCTGGTACTACTGGTTCCCGAAGATGACCGGCTACACCTATTCGGAGCCGCTCGCGAAGCTGCACTTCTGGCTCACCTTCATCGGCGTCAACCTGGTCTTCTTCCCGCAGCACTTCTCCGGCCTCGCCGGCATGCCGCGCCGCTACGTTGACTATCCGGACGCGTTCGCAGGGTGGAACTTCGTCTCGTCGATCGGCTCGTACATCTCCGCGCTCGGCGTCGTCGTGTTCTTCATCGTCATCATCCACGCCTTCGCGCGCAAGCAGAGGGCGGTGGATAATCCGTGGGGCGTCGGCGCGACCACGCTCGAATGGACGCTTCCTTCGCCGCCGCCGTTCCATTCCTTCGAGGTGCTGCCGCGGATCAAGTAGCGCCGGGAGGTGATCCCGAGCCATGTCGCTCGTGACCGATTCATTCGCGACACAGCGCGCCGCGCCGGCGGCGGAACCGCTCGCCGACTTCGCCGATGTTCGCGACTACTTCGAGCTCCTGAAGCCGCGCGTGATGTCGCTTGTCGTGTTCACGGCACTCGTCGGCCTCGTGCGCGCGCCGGCCGACCTCCATCCCGTGCTCGGCTTCGCGGCACTTCTCTGCATCGCGATCGGCGCGGGCGCGGCCGGCGCCCTGAACATGTGGTGGGACGCCGACATCGATGCGCGCATGGCGCGCACCGTCGGCCGGCCGATCCCCGCGGGCCGCGTCGCGCCCGGCGAAGCGCTGAGCTTCGGGCTCGTGCTCGCCGTCGCGTCCGTGCTGATGCTCGGCCTGTTCGTCGGCCTGCTCGCCGCCGCGCTGCTCGCGTTCACGATCGTCTTCTACGCCGTCATCTACACCATGTGGCTGAAGCGCTGGACGCCGCAGAACATCGTGATCGGCGGCGCCGCGGGCGCGTTCCCGCCGATGATCGGCTGGGCTGCGGCCACGGGCACGATCGGGCTCGAAAGCGTGCTCCTCTTCCTGATCATCTTCTTCTGGACGCCGCCGCATTTCTGGGCGCTCGCGCTCGTCAAGCGTGACGAGTACGCACGCGCCGGCGTGCCGATGCTGCCGGTGGTCGCGGGCGATGCCGAGACGCGCCGGCAGATCCTGATCTACTCCCTCATTCTTGCGCCGCTTGGCGTCGCGCCGAGCTTGCTCGGCTTCTCCGGAACCCTCTACGGCGCAGCCGCCGCCCTGCTCGGCGCGGCGCTGGTGATTTCGGCGATCGACGTCTATCGCAGCCGTCAGCGCCCCGCGGCCGATCGCGCCGCCTATCGGCTGTTCGGCTTTTCGATCCTATATCTCTTCTTGCTGTTCGCGCTCCTGCTGATCGAACCCTTGATCGGATGAGCCATGCCCGATGACCGCGAAGGGATCGTACTGACCGATGAGCAGCGCCGCCGGCGCCGCACGCGCTCTGTCGTGCTTGCTCTTGTGCTCGCGGCACTCGCGATCCTGTTCTATGTCGTCACGGTCGTGAAGCTTGGGCCGAACGTCCTGAACCGGTCGATTTGAGGCACGCGATGTCCACCTCCGGCCTCGAGCAGAAGCGAGCCGCCCGCGCCGAAGGTGCTGCGCTCGCGCGCCGCCACGCGCGCGTCGCGCTCGCGCTCGGCACGTTCGTCGTCGCGATGGTCGGCGCGGCGTATGCTTCCGTCCCGCTCTACGACTGGTTCTGCCGCACCACGGGCTTCGGCGGCACGCCGCTCGTCGCCGCCAAGGCGCCCGACGCGCCGATCGCACGGCGCATCACCGTGCGCTTCGACTCGAATGTCGCCGGCGGCCTCCCCTGGGACTTCGCACCCGAGACGCGCGAAGTGGAGATCGCGATCGGTGAGACCAAACTCGTCCATTACGTCGCCCGCAATGCCGGCGCGCAGTCGACGGTCGGGACCGCGACCTACAACGTCAGCCCGCCGCAGGCCGGCGCCTATTTCAACAAGCTGCAGTGCTTCTGCTTCACCGACCAGCGCCTCACGGCCGGCGAGCGGATGGAGATGCCGGTCGCCTTCTTCATCGATCCCGCGATCGCCGACGATCCGGACCTGCGCGGCCTGAAGAACATCACGCTTTCCTACACCTTCTTCCCGGTAAAAAAGCAGCCGGATCCGGTGGCCGCCCGCCGCGGCTCGCAAGCGCCGATGTGACGCGGGAGCGGGCCGGGGCGCGGCCTTGCGGCTCGCCCGGCGCCATGCTCATAGGATTGGACGACCGGGGCATGATCCCGAAAAGTGGGAACCGGTTTTCGGAAAAGATCATGCCCAAATAGGGAGCGACGGAGAGCGGGAATGGCCGAGGCCCATACCAAACACCACGACTATCATCTCGTCGATCCGAGTCCCTGGCCGATCATCGGTGCGATCTCCGCGCTCGCCATCACCATGGGCGGCGTCTACTGGGTGCGGGGCGGGACACCGCTGATCGCGATCGCCGGCATCATCGGCGTGATCTACGTGATGATCGCCTGGTGGCGCGACGTCATCAACGAAGCCGAGCATCGCGGCTTCCACACCAAGGTCGTTCAGCTCCACCTCCGCTACGGGATGATCCTCTTCATCGCCTCGGAGGTGATGTTCTTCGTCGCCTGGTTCTGGGCCTACTTCGACGCGGCCTTGCTCGCCGGCGATCCGCACCAATACCTGCGCGACGAGCTCACGGGCGGCCATTGGCCGCCGCAGCCGACCGAGGATGCGCGCTTCAAGGGCACGTTCGATCCTTGGAGTCTGCCGTTGCTCAACACGCTGATCCTGCTCACCTCCGGCACCACGGTGACCTGGGCGCACCACGCGCTGCTCGAGAACGACCGCAAGGGACTGATCCAGGGCCTGTGGCTGACGATCATCCTCGGCGTCGCCTTCACCGGCGTGCAGGCCTACGAGTACACGCACGCGACCTTCACCTACGCCGGGTACATCTACGGCTCGACCTTCTTCATGGCGACCGGATTCCACGGCGCCCATGTCATCATCGGCACGGTCTTCCTGAGCGTTTGCCTGATCCGTTCCTACCTCGGCCACTTCAAGCCGGATCATCACTTCGGCTTCGAGGCCGCGGCCTGGTACTGGCATTTCGTCGACGTCGTCTGGCTGTTCCTGTTCACGTTCATTTACGTGTGGGGCGCGGGCGCACCGGCCGCGGGGCACTGATGAGTAGTCTGTCATCCCGGGCGAGGGCC
>DATBJU010000125.1:0-2066 GCA_036556265.1 Xanthobacteraceae bacterium
GACGATCAATACGCGCTTGCCGCGGAAGGCCTCCATCTGTCGCACGGAATAGAAAACGGAGTTGCCTTCGTAGGCCTCGATGCCGGGGATTGGCGGCCGCTTGGGCTGAAACGAGCCGCCCCCGGCAGCGATCACGATGACCTTGATCTCGAAAATCTTTCCGCGATCGGTGGTCACGCGGAACAGCGGATCTCCTATTGTCTCGATGCTCTCCACCATTTCCTGGAGATGAAAGGTCGCGCCGAACGGCTTGATCTGCGCCATCAGTGCATCGCAAAGGCCCTGGCCGGTGATGTAAGGAATTCCCGGAATGTCGTAGATCGGCTTCTCCGGATAAAGCTCGGCGCATTGGCCGCCGATCTTGTCCAGAATGTCGATGACGTGGGCTTTCATATCGAGCAATCCGAGCTCGAACACGGCGAAGAGTCCGCATGGTCCCGCGCCGATGATCAATACGTCGGTTTTGATCGGTTCAGTCATACGTCAAGCCTGCCGCTCAGGCGTGCGTACGATCAAGCCGTCGAGTTCGGCACTCACCTTGATCTGGCAGGACAGCCGCGAATTCGGCCTCACGTCGTAGCCGAAATCGAGCATGTCCTCTTCCATCGGCGAAGGCTCGCCGACCGCTGCGCGCCACGCCTCATCGACGTGGACATGACAGGTGGCGCAGGCGCACGCGCCTCCGCATTCGGCCTCGATTCCCGGAATGCCGTTCTTGATCGCAGTCTCCATCACCGTCGAGCCGATTTCGCCCTCGACGCTGCGAGCGGTGCCTTCGTGATCGATGTAGGTGATTTTCGGCATGCGCAGGTACGAGACTGAGCGAGAGGACAGTGCCGGGGTGCTATAGCCGCTCGCGTTTATGCGCGCCAGTGAGGCGGCCGTCGCTCGAGGGCGCACTCGGGAGCTGCGGATATCGCCTCGTCATGGCGGCGGGCAGGGCTCGATGTTGCACTTGCGCACCTGGAGTCTCGACCGCCCGATCAGGCGGCCGCGCGACTCTCGCGGATGAGAGGCGTGAGGGAACTATTTGGGTTGCGCGGCGGGATCCTCGTGCGGCGGCTGCCGTCCGAGCGCCCGATACCCGGCAGTGGTTAGCCGACAAACGAGCCAATCCGGCTTGATCGGATTGTCGAGCCATGGGGCGGCCCAGCCATGGGCCATGCAGGATTCTATTGTTCTTCTCGGCACTTCGCGGCCATCGCGATCGAAAAGCGGAAGCTTTCCCCCAGGCTGAGTCAATCCGCGCTCGAGATAGCGGCGCTGCGCCTCGGTCGGCCGCATGATGGCCGCAATGTGACGGGACAAATCACCGGACGCGGAGGCGCGGTTGCGGTCCTTGCTTTGTGGCGGTTTTGCCATAGCCGGCCCAGTATTAAGGCTGATTGCAGAAGAGTGCTTAACAAGAAGTATCCTTCGGCGTGGCGAGCCGATAGGATAGCCGAACGGCTGTGGAATGTCTGTGCCGGTGCGTGACTGCCGGCTGCCCGAGGGGGATCCGACGGCGATCAGTATTGACGTGCTCATGGGGCGCGGTCGGGATATTCCCGCCGCTGCTCTGGTCCAAGCGTAATGCGAGGCGACGACCGACATGGCAAACAACCCGAAGAAGATGAAGGACCCGACAGAGGCGGCGCTGTCGGCCATCCAGGACGCGCTCACCATACGGGACAGTGCTCCCGGGCCGGAGCCCGTCTCCTCTCCAGCAGCTCCCGTAACCCCGATCGATGAACCGGCGTCCGATGCTCCATGGCGTACGGTGAAGTCGCCATCCACCGCAAAGAACGATCCGTTCGACGGCATCACGGCGGGACCGCAAGAGCAAGGCGCACTGCGCCTGCCGGCCAATGACGATCGTGAGTCGATCGGTCAGATCCTGCGCACGCTGCAGCACCGACCGGCGCGCACGTCCTATATGATCGCAACCATTTTTGCGGTGGTTTGGGTTCTCGCCGGGCTAGTGCTCGGCTGGATATATTTGCCGCAAATCCAGTCCGCGCTCGGTCCCACAGGTCTTACGGCACCCGTGCTCGGCATGCTGGCCGCCATCTTTTTCGCGCCGATCA
>DATBJU010000126.1:0-10968 GCA_036556265.1 Xanthobacteraceae bacterium
AGAGTTGACGGTCGGCATCATCGGTGGATTGGTACAAACCGGCGCGGGTGTCGCGGGGTTTCCCGGAGGTGCTACGACAGGCCCACAACTGAGCCCTGGCGTATTGACCGTCAAATCCCCGCTGCCACCGCGAATGACGCCCGGCGGCGCGAGCGTCTTCAGCACACCGACGGCAAGTACGGAATCGAAGGATTCAGACAAATAGAGCTGGTATCGAGATGAAAAGACGCCACGGGTTCGCTCGGAAGGAAAATCATCCATGACTCCCATCGTTCGCATATCGCGTGGCAACTTCCCACCAGAACGCTATGAGCCGCTTCACAGCGCGTTCGCGGCATCGCGATCCACGCTAGAGTCAGCCATGCGGCGACTGCGCGGTCATCGCATGAGCTACGCTGCGATCGATCGGGATTCGAGCAGCATTGTCTTTGTGAGCTTTTGGGACGACCTGGACGCGGCCAAGCAGCTGGGCCAACTCCCCGAAATGCAAGAGGCTGCAGGCGAACTAGTGAAACTTGGTGTCCAGTTCGAGCGACCTGTGATCAACTACAGCACGCTGTGGCGCGTGGCTGGATAAACGTCCGCCAACTCGGCCTCCCCATCTTGGCGTGTTCGAGGATGGATCTGAAATATTTAGAATCGGGACGTTGCCGTCGTCGAACAATTGCGGAATAGCAAATGGCGGAGGGGGTGGGATTCGAACCCACGGTACGGTTTCCCGTACACACGCTTTCCAAGCGGGCGCCTTAAACCACTCGGCCACCCCTCCGCGAGCGCCCGGAATATACTGCCGGGTCGCGGCGAAACAAGCTGATGCATCGGGCAACCGAAGCGGTTGCGCCGCAGACGCGCGCGGTTTAGGTGAGACGCAGGTGCGGATCGCATGTTTCGATTTCTATTCCGCTTCATCGGGCTTTGGCTGCTCGCCGGCGCCTTCATCGCGCTCGTGATCGACGGGACGCGCTCGATCACGGCCGGCCGTATCGTCATCATGCCGATGGTCGAAGCCTGGCTCGCCATCCATCCGGCAAGCCTCGAGTGGCTCAAGACGATGATCGAACGTGACTTGTCGCCCCGGCTTTGGGACCCGGTCTTTCTCTACGTGCTCTACGCGCCGCTGTGGGTGGTGCTCGGCGCGGTTGGAGCCGTCCTGGTCGTGCTCGGGCGACGGCGGCCGCGGCCGATCGGCTATTCCTCGCGCGACTGAAGCATTTGCCCGAAACGTGATCCTGTCCGGCAGTGCGGAGCGGCCGCGGTTCCACTATATTCGCGGCGACAAATCCGCAGGAGCGCGCATGTTTTCTCTCAGAAAGATGCTGCAAATGCCCTCGTCCGATCAGGCGCTGCCCGGCAGGCCGGAGCCGATTCCGACCGCGGAAACGCATTTCGTATCGGGCCGGCCGCTCAAGGGGCCATATCCGCCCGGCACCGAGAAGGCCCTGTTTGGGCTCGGATGTTTTTGGGGTGCGGAGAAAGCGTTCTGGAAAATTCCGGGCGTGTGGGTGAGTGCCGTCGGTTACGCGGCTGGGCACACGCCGAACCCGACCTATGAAGAGGTCTGCACGGGCGCGACCGGCCACAACGAGGTCGTTCTCGTCGTCTACGATCCGAAGCAGGTGACGTATCAGGAACTGCTCAAGGCATTCTTCGAGGCACACGATCCGACGCAAGGCATGCGTCAGGGCAACGATGTCGGCACGCAGTACCGCTCGGGTATCTACGTCTACAACGCGGTGCAGCGCGCGGCGGCGGAAACGGCGAAGCAGGGCTACGACAAGGCGCTCCGCGCCAAAGGCTACCGGCCGATCACGACGGAAATTCTTGACGCCCCGGAGTTCTATTTCGCCGAGGACTACCACCAGCAGTACCTCGCCAAGAACCCGCACGGCTATTGCGGTCTTGGCGGCACGGGAGTCGCCTGTCAGATCGGTACCGGCGTCGCGGCGAACTGAACACGCGCGGGGGCAGACATGATCGAGCGCCTGCTGGAGCGGCTGATCTCGCAAAGCCGCTGGATGATGGCTCCGTTCTATCTGGGCCTGCTCGCGAGCCTGTTCGTCCTGATGTTCACTTTCCTGCGCGAGCTTTGGCTTTTTCTGCAAAGCGTCCTCGGCGCGACCGAGGCGGACGTGATCCTCGGCGTGCTCGCCCTCATCGATCTCTCGCTCGCTGCGAACCTGGTTCTTATTGTTGTGTTCTCCGGCTACGAGAACTTCGTCTCGAAAATCGATCCGGAAGGTCATCCGGACTGGCCGGAATGGATGACCAAGATCGACTTCTCCGGGCTGAAGCAGAAGCTGATGGCGTCGATCGTGGCGATCTCCGCGATCCAGGTGCTCAAGGCATTCATGAACATCGACAAGAGCTTCGACGAGCGCCAGCTGATGTGGCTCGTGGTCATTCACCTCGTGTTCGTGATTTCCGGACTGCTGCTGGCTTGGACTGACTTCATCGGGGACCGCGGGAAAGAAAAGAAAGCGGAGACCTAGTCGTGAGCTCGATTCTGCTTCGGGTTCTGCTCTTTCTCGGCGGCGTGTTTGCGGTCTTCAGCGGCATGAAGAGCGTCTTCGGAGGATTTCAGGACGCAGGCGGGCTCGTCCTGACGCACGAGCAACTGGTTCAGAACAACCACATCCGCTTCCTCGGCGGCCTCTGGACGGGCGTTGGAGTTCTGTTTCTCCTCGCGCCATTCAACCTGAAATACTTTCAGCCGATGCTGTACCTCGCATTCGCATTGATCTTTGCCGGCGGGATCGCTCGCTTGACCGTCATGCGGTCTGACGTGCTTCTCGATCCGGTCGTACTCGCGTCGCTCGTGGCCGAACTGGCGCTGATGCCAGCGCTTGCATACTGGCTCGCGAGGACAGCCCCGGATCGCCCGCAACCAACCAGATAAGCGGCAGGAAATGGCGCGCCCGAGAGGATTCGAACCTCTGACCTCTGCCTTCGGAGGGCAGCGCTCTATCCAGCTGAGCTACGGGCGCGTCGGTTTGACTTAACCGATCACCTCAGCAGCCGCAACGCCTCCTCTGGGAACGGCTCAGGCGGATGCTTTCACGAGTTCGGCGAGGCGTTCGGAGATCGCGCTCGCAGGATCGGCGAGCGGATCAAGCACGGTGAAGTGATTGGCGCGCGGCACCTCGACGTAGCGCGTCGAGACGCCCTTGCGACGCCAGACGGCGACAACTTCCCGGCTATGGCGCAGGAATTCGCCGCTCTCATCGCCTCCGACCCAGGCATCGAACACGCGATCGCGCGCGACATTCCAAGTCAGCGGCGAAATCCGCTCGACGTTTCCCGCGTCGATGCGGAGGTCCTGGTTCATGCTCGTGTGCATCAAAGGCGCGAGATCGAACAGACCGGAAATCGATAGCCCGGCCGGCACGAGATCCTCGGGCAAGTCAGCGCCGAGCCGCCTCCAGTCGGTCGCGACGAGACAGGCGCTCAGGTGCCCGCCGGCGGAATGGCCCGATGCCACCAGGCGGCGGCCATGCCGGCGATAGAGAAAGAGCGCGGCCGCGCGCACCTGATCGATGATGGTCTCCATGGTCACTGAAGGGCACAGGTCGTAGCCGACGAGCGCAAACGCGATACCGCTGGCGTTTGCGCCGGCAGCGAGATGACTGAAGGCCGAAGGGTCGAGCGACCGCCAGTACCCGCCATGTATAAAGAGAGCGAGCGGCGCATCGCGTCCCGCCGGCGGCCAAAAGAGGTCGATCCTCTCCCGACGACTACTGCCATAAGCGATGCCGAGTTCCGCGCTGCGATGGGACGCGCGGAAGTCCTCCGCCGCACGCGCCCACCGCGCGAAGATTGCGGGGTGTTCGGGCACGCGCGCCCGGTTGTTGTATTCGGCTTCGTAGTCGATCGCGGCCACAGCCCCTTCCCTGATGCCGTGAACACTCGGCGAAAGGTGCGGCCCGCGCAAGCCTTGGTTTGCCGGCGGGGCCGTCTCGCTTAGGATCGGACGGGGAGAATCAGATGACCGAATCCGCCCCGCTCGCTTTCGAGCCGGCCGAGCTCCTCCAGCATGAGGCTGCGCCTGCAATCCGTCGCGGCGCGCTGCGCCTGTTGCACGCGCTCGGCCTTACCGCTGTCACCGAATTGCCGCTCGGCTCGGGACGCCGCGCCGACTTCGTCGCGCTCGACCCCGGCGCCGAGTTCTGGATCGTCGAAATCAAATCTTGCGTCGCGGACTTCCGTGCCGACCGCAAGTGGCAGGAGTATCGCCAGTATTGTGATCGGCTGCTGTTCGCGGTGGCTCCCGAGTTTCCGGCGTCGATCCTGCCAACCGACACGGGACTCGTCGTCGCCGACGCGTATGGCGGCACGCTCATCCGCGAGGCGCCTCTGCACCCGCTCGCGGCGGCGCGGCGCAAGGCGATGCTCGTACGCTTCGGTCGGGCGGCCGCAGCGCGGCTCGCGGCCGTGCACGATCCGGGATTGACCGAACCGCCGCTTTGATTTCTTGTCGGAATGATCAGCGCGGCGCGCGCTTCGCGAGAATCCGCTGCAGCGTGCGGCGATGCATGTTCAGACGCCGCGCCGTCTCGGAGACGTTCCGCCCGCACAGCTCGTAGACGCGCTGGATGTGCTCCCAGCGGACGCGATCGGCCGACATGGGTTTTTCCGGCGGCTCCGCCTTCTGGCCGGGCGGGGCGGTGAGCGCCGCGTACACGTCGTCGGCGTCGGCGGGCTTCGCCAGATAGTCGACGGCGCCGAGCTTCACCGCCGTGACGGCGGTCGCGATATTGCCGTAGCCGGTAAGCACCACGGCGCGCGCGTCGGGCCGCTTTTCCTTCAGCGCCGAGATCACTTCAATGCCGTTGCCGTCGTTCAACCGCATGTCGACGACGGCAAAGGCAGGCGGCGCGGCCGCGACCTGAGCGAGGCCGTCGGCAACGGACTCAGCCGTCGTCACCTGGAAGCCGCGGCTCTCCATCGCGCGCGCGAGGCGATCCAGAAATGACTTGTCGTCGTCGACGATGAGGAGACGCCGATCAGCCTTCGGCTCGTTAGCACGGGCGTCGGGCATCACTAACCCTGTGTGCATTCCAAGAATGATTTAGTTCTCTGCGCCGCCCGTGACAAGGGTCGTCGGCGAACTCGTGCTCTTCTGCGCCGAAGTGGCCGAAACCGCTTCCTGACTGGGGTTAACTTCCAATGCGGAGCGCGGCCAGCGAACGCGGATGATCGCGCCCGTGTCCGGCAAGGCCCGGTTTTCGAACGAAAGGATCGCGCCGGTGCGCTCCAACAGCGTCTTCGCGATGAAAAAGCCGAGCCCGAGGCCGCCGGGCGTGTCCGCCTCGCCGGGACGGCGACGCCCACGCATCGTGACGTACGGCTCGCCGATCCGATTGATCACATCGGGTGCAAAGCCCGGCCCGTCGTCGGTCACCACGAGGCTCACCTGATCGGCGTTCCAGTCGGCCGATACGATCACGCGTTCGTTGGCAAAATCCACTGCGTTTTCAACCAGATTGCCGAGGCCGTACATCACTGCCGGGTTGCGCGCGACCACCGGCTCCCCGGCGCGCGAAGGCGGCAGATCGATCTTGATGGCAACGCCAAACGGCTGATGCGGGGCGATCACTTCTTCGAGCAGATGCGAGAGCGGCATGCGGTCGAACGGTGCGTCGCCGGAGCCGAGCGAGGTCAACGTGCGCAGGATGGATCGGCAGCGTTCGCTTTGCTCGCGCAAGAGCGCAATGTCCTGCCGATAGGGTGAATCCTGGGACAGCTCGCGTTCGAGTTCACGCACGACGATCGCGATCGTGGCGAGCGGGGTGCCGAGCTCATGCGCCGCGGCGGCGGCGAGTCCGTCGAGCGCGGACAGATGCTGCTCGCGCGCGAGCACAAGCTCGGTTTCCGCGAGCGCCTCGGAAAGCTGGCGCGTTTCCTTCGCGACGGCGAAGGCGTAACCGCCGATGAAAGCGACCGAGACAAGGACGGAAGCCCACATGCCGATCATGAAGAGCCGCGGAGGCGAGTAGGCGACGTCCGGGTACCAGGGCAGCGGATAGTGGAAAAAGTCGAGCGCGGTCGCGAGCGATACTGCGAGTATGCCCAGCAATACGGTGGTGCGGGGCGAGAGCGCGGTCGCCGAGATCAGCACTGGTGCGAGGAACAAGATGCTGAACGGATTGGCGAGACCGCCCGTCAGGTAGAGAAGGAGCGCGAGCTGCACGATATCGAAGCCGAGGATGAATGCGGCCTGTCGCTCATCGAGTCGCCGCGGCCGCGGCTTGCGCGCCCGCAAGACGATGTTCGTCACGGCTGTCAGTGCAACAAACGCGAGCGCAGGCCAGATCGGGAGCGGAAAGCCGAGGCCGACGTGCACGCCAATGAGCGTCACCGCCTGGCCCGCCACCGCGAGCCACCGCAGCCGCACGAGCGTTCCCAGGCGCAGCCCGTAGGGCTGCGGTTCGATCAAGCGGTCGCCGACCTTCGCCATCGCCCCTATTTAGGCGCCCCGCCAGCCAACCGGAACCATGAATCGGGCGAAGCCTTAACCACAGCAGGGTGGGGCTTTTCGGTGCACGGCACGCCTTGCCCTCGCCCCGTGGACACGGAATAACCCGTGCCGTCATGAATCAGCCTGCCATCAAGGCCGAAGCGCTGACCAAGCATTACGGAGAGGCCGTCGCCGTGAACGGCGTGTCGTTCGTGATTGCGAGCGGCTGCATCGCAGGCCTCCTGGGCGGGAACGGCGCAGGCAAGACCACGACGATCGGCATGATCATGGGCCTGGTCGCGCCGACCAGCGGTCGCGTGCTCGTGTTCGGCGCGGACATGGTGCGCGAGCCCTATCGCGTGCTGCATCGGATGAACTTCGAGAGCCCGTATGTCGACCTCCCGCATCGGCTCACGGTACGGCAGAATCTCACCGTATTCGGCATCCTCTATGGCGTCTCGCATATCGGCGAACGGATCGATCGGCTCGCGGCTGACCTCGACCTTGCGGAATTCATCGACCGGCCGGCGGGCAAGCTTTCAGCAGGGCAGAAGACCCGCGTCGCCCTCGCCAAGGCGCTCGTGAACGAGCCCGATCTTCTCGTGCTCGACGAACCGACGGCGTCACTCGATCCCGATACCGCCGACTGGATCCGCGGACATCTCGAACAATATCGCGAACGCAAGAATGCGACGATTCTGCTCGCCTCGCACAACATGGGCGAGGTCGAGCGCTTGTGCGATCGCGTGCTGATGATGAAGCGGGGCAACATCGTCGACGACGGATCGCCGTCGCAGCTGCTCGCGCGCTACGGCCGGCAAAACCTCGAGGAAGTCTTTCTCGACGTCGTGCGCAACCGGCGCGAGCCCATGCGCGAGGCCGCCTCGTGAACGCTAGCGCGCTCGCCATCTCCCCGCGTCGCGTCGGCGCGATGATCCTGCGGCACTGGTATCTGCTGCGTTCGTCGTGGCCGCGACTGTTCGAGCTCATCTACTGGCCGGCCGTGCAGATGTTCATGTGGGGATTCCTGCAGATCGGCATCGCACGCCAGCCGGGCGCGCTCGCCGCGACCGTGAGTACGTTCCTCGCCGCGTTTCTCCTCTGGGACATCTTGTTCCGCGGACAGATCGGCTACTCGATGTCGTTTCTCGAGGAGATGTGGTCGCGCAACATGCCGAACCTGATGATCAGCCCATTGCGGGCCAGCGAGTTCGTGCTGGCGCTGATCGTCATGAGCGTCGTGCGGCTCTCGATCGGCCTCATCCCGGTGACGCTGCTCGCGATTCTGTTCTTCGGATTCAATCTGTGGGCGCTCGGAGTCGCGCTGGCGGCGTTCTTCGCCAATCTTCTGCTCACGAGCTGGTCGGTCGGAATGTTCTGCTCCGGACTCGTGCTGCGACATGGAATGGGCGCGGAGAGCCTCGCCTGGAGTCTCATGTTCTTTTTTCTTCCGCTCACGTGCGTGTACTACCCGGTGACGACGCTGCCGGTTTGGATTCAACCAGTTGCCTGGGCGTTGCCGCCGACCGCCGTGTTCGAGGGCATGCGTGCCCTCGTGATCGATCACGCGTTCCGCGCCGATCTCATGCTGTGGGCGCTCGGTCTCAACCTCATCTGGCTCACCGCGGGCGCGATCAGCTTCATGTGGCTACTGCGCGCGTCGCGCCGCTCCGGTTCCCTGCTGCAAATCGGCGAGTGAAACCGCGGGAAAACCTACGCTCACGCCATCTTTACGCTGGCTCTTTACATTGACGCCCTGCACCACGGCACCTATGTTGCAACGCAGCAGGGCTGGGTCGACGGGGCACGGGAAAGAGACGAATGCCGATCGGTGAATTTGGCGGAGTGCCCCATCTGCCGGGCGATGGCGGCGCGCGACTTACGACGCCACTTTACTGGCTCTATGAATGGAGCCAGGCCGTACTCAATCCGTCGCGTGCGCTCGCCGATGTGACGCGACTCTATTTCAAGAACCCGCTCAATCCATTCGCGCATACCACCTTTGGAAAATCGGTCGCGGCGACCGCCGAGATCTACGAGCGCGCGGTGCGGCGCTACGCGAAGCCGGATTGGCGCATCGATTCCACGATCGTCGGCGGCGAGCGCATCCCGGTGCAGATTTCGACCATTTGGGAGCGGCCGTTCTGCCGGCTTCTGCATTTCGAGCGCGTGTTCGATCATCCGCTGCGCCACGAGCAGCCAAAAGTCCTGCTCGTCGCGCCGATGTCGGGCCACTATCCGACTCTGCTGCGCGGAACGGTCGAAGCGTTCCTGCCGAACCACGACGTGTACATCACCGAGTGGGTCGACGCGCGCATGGTGCCGCTGTCGCAGGGCCACTTCGATCTCGACGACTACATCGACTACGTCATCTCGATGCTGCATCGTCTCGGTGGCGACTGCCACATCATCGCCGTGTGCCAGCCCTCCGTCCCCGTGCTCGCGGCGATCGCGGTCATGGAGGCGAAGAGCGATCCCTACGTCCCGCATTCCATGATCCTCATGGGCGGTCCGATCGACACACGGGTTAACCCGACTGCCGTCAATCGGCTCGCCGAAACACGCGGTATCGGCTGGTTCCGCCGTAACGTGATCGGGCGGGTGCCGTTTCCGCATCCCGGCTTCATGCGTGAGGTCTATCCAGGCTTCCTGCAGCTTACCGGCTTCATCAGCATGAACTTCGAGCGGCATCTCGACGCGCACCGGCAGATGTTCGAGCATCTTGTCGGCGGCGACGGCGACTCCGCGGACAAGCACCGCGAATTCTATGACGAGTATCTTGCGGTCATGGACCTGACCGCCGAATTCTATCTGCAGACGGTCGAAACCGTGTTCGCCCGCCATGCCCTTCCGAAGGGCGAGATGACCCACCGTGACGTCCCCGTCGACCCGGCGAAGATCCGTCGCGTTGCGCTGCTCACGGTCGAGGGGGAACACGACGACATCTCCGGTCTCGGGCAGACGGAGGCGGCGCACAAGCTCTGCGTGAACATCCCGGCCGACAAGAAGGCGCACTACATGCAGCCTTCTGTCGGACATTACGGCGTGTTCAACGGCTCGCGCTTCCGTTCGGAGATCGCGCCGCGCATCGCCGACTTCATCCGCACCCAGCATCAGGCCAGGCGCAAATTCAAGGCCGCCTGAGGCAAGGCTTGCCTCGGAAGCAGCTTTCGCATTGCCTAGAGTCGACGCGATTCGATTCGGCGCAGGCGGTATGCAGTTTTCGCTCCCATTCTTCCTTCGCAAGGAACCCGACCCGGGCGAACGGCGCCTTGTCGTCTCCTGCGCGCACGAAGCGTTCGAGGTGACGCTTCGACGGCATCCGCGCGCCCGCCGCTACACGCTCCGCGTCCTGGAAAAGAGCCGCGAAGTGGTGCTGACGATCCCGCCGCGCGGGTCCCTGCGCGAGGCGCGCGCGTTCGCCGAGCGGAGCGCCGACTGGATCGCGGCGCGCATCAAAAAGATTCCCGATCCGATACCGTTCACCGAGGGGGCGACGATTCCGTTGCGCGGCGTTCCGCACCGGGTCGCGCATCGGCCCGCCTCGCACGGCACCGTGTGGACCGAAAGCACCGCCGATGGCGCGATGCTTCTCTGCGTTGCGGGCCGAGCGCCGCACCTCGCCCGCCGCATCACCGATTTCCTGAAGCGCGAGGCAAGGCGAGAGCTTTCCACCGCGACGCGCCGGCACGCCGCCGCGCTTGCCGTCACAGTCGAGCGAATTGCCGTGCGTGATACCGCGAGCCGCTGGGGCTCCTGCTCGCACGACGGGTCGGTTTCCTATTCGTGGCGGCTGATCCTCGCACCGCCCTTCGTGCTCGACTATCTCGCCGCGCATGAAGTCGCGCACCGGCGCGAGCTCAATCACTCGCCGCGGTTCTGGCGGGTCGTCGACCAGCTGACCCCGGATCGCCGCCGCGCCGAAGCGTGGCTCAAGGCCCAAGGCAATTCGTTGCACCGCTACGGCGCGGCGAACTGAGATCTACCGTCGTCCGAACAGGCGCTCGAGCAGCCAGTTGTCGAGTGGCGCGTCTTCATGCGCGGGGCCGCGCGGCGACGGACCTTCCTCGATCGGCGCCGGCGGCGCGCCGGCGAACGCGGGCTGCTCCACTGCCCCGGGCAGGGCGACCACGGGCGCGTTCTCGTGCGCCACACGCATGAAGCGGTTCCACACGTCGACCGGCAAGTTCGAGCCGGACGCGCGTTTGGTCGGCGAGTTGTCGTCGTTGCCGAGCCAGACGCCGGTCACGAGCCGGCCCGTGTAGCCGATGAACCAGGCGTCGCGAAAATCCTGGCTGGTGCCGGTCTTGCCCGCGGCCGGCCAGCCGGGGATGCGCGCCCGCTGCGCGGTGCCGGTGAGCAATGTCTCTTCCAGCATGCGATTCATCATCGGCACGTGGCGCGGCGACACGACCGTGCCGACACCAGACGCGCTCCGCGCGTAGACGATCTTTCCGTCGCGGCTCCGCACGCGCTCGATCACGTGTGGAATGACGCCGATGCCGCCGTTTGCG
>DATBJU010000127.1:0-13561 GCA_036556265.1 Xanthobacteraceae bacterium
TCCCTATCTGCCGTGGGTGTCGGAGAATTGAGAGGATTTGTCCCTAGTACGAGAGGACCGGGATGAACGCACCTCTGGTGGAGCAGTTGTCGCGCCAGCGGCAGTGCTGCGTAGCTATGTGCGGACGGGATAATCGCTGAAAGCATCTAAGCGAGAAACCCACCTCGAAACGAGTTCTCCCTTGAGAGCCGTGGTAGACCACCACGTTGATAGGCCGGGAGTGGAAGCGCGGTGACGCGTGCAGCTTACCGGTACTAATCGCTCGAACGGCTTGATTGCTCTCATTGTCAATGCACATCAGGGATCAGTGATCAGAGGTCAGTAATCAGACTTCGGTCGCTGAAACCGCGCGACGCATCAGAATGACTGGCTTGCTTCTGCACAGATGTTGGAATCTGTAATCCTCTGATTACTGATTACTGACCTCTGATTCCTGTCTTTGGCCGGCCTGGTGGCTGTAGCGAGGTGTCTGAACCCGATCCCATTCCGAACTCGGCCGTTAAACGCCTCCGCGCCGATGATAGTGCGCCTTAAGGTGCGCGAAAGTAGGTCGTTGCCAGGCCTGCCAAAGACAGAAGCAGAAGCCCTATTCACAAACGCAAGACCGAGCGCCGCTGCGGAGAAATCCGCGGCGGCGTTTTCGTTTTCGATTGACTTCTCCGGTCTAGGAATATAAGCACATGGCGGTTCCCGCGGCAACACGTGGCCGCGCGGACCGAGTGGAACGCCGGGAGGTGCCCTCGCCCTACGTCACTGGGCGAGCGCGCCCCGAAAGCGGCAGGTCCGGGTAACCGGACGGGCCGTGGGCGTGCGGCGGGTTCGCCAACCCGTCAAGGGTGCCTCGCAAGCATCCTGGGCGCCTCCCGGCGCTCCGTCCTCGCGTGAGCGGGGAGGGAAAAATGGGAAGGGCGGGCCCGGCCGCCTCAAGAACCGGGAGCGAAGCGTTGGCTGACCGCGTCCGACACCGCCGGTCATTGAGCGCTAGTCGAGGATGAACGTGACTTCCATGCTCACTCGATATTCGGTGATCTTGCCCCTCTCGACCTTGCATTTCTGCGAAATCACCTCGACGCCGGTGATGCCGCGCAGCGTCTTGGCTGCGCGCTTCATTCCTTCCTCCAAGGCCTGCTGAAAGCCGCTCGGCGACGAGGCGGTGATCTTGCTCACGCGTGCAACTGCCATGGCGCTCCTCCCTTTGGTTCGGCGGTCCCACCGTTTTCGCGACGGTGAGCCTAACAGTTTTCCCCCGCGTCGTTGCGTGGCGCCATACGGTGCCGTAATCATCGCTTTGCAAACAACGAGTTAGGGGTGGGACGGTCATGATTCCTAAAGTCCTGCACGAGCACATCAACACGGCGTTGCCGGAGCACACGTGTCTGGTCGGGACCGTGCTGCCGGACGGCTTCGCGCAGATCACGGTGCGCGGCAGCGTGTTCGTTTACGACGACGAGCACGTCGGCATCTGGGAGCGCGGCCGCGGCTCGACCTCGGCGCACATCCAGGACGGCACGAAGGTGACGATCTTCTTCCGCAAGCGGCCGCTGCGGGAGACACTGTTGCCGAAAGGCGGCGTGGCGCGGTTCTACGGTGTGGCGAAGGTCTACAAGTCGGGGCCCATACGCGACGAAATCTACAGCCGCATCGTCGAAGGCGAGCAGAAGGCGGACGCGGAGAAGAAGGGATTTGGGGTACTCGTCAAGATTGAGCGCGCCGAGGACCTGCACGGCGCGCCGCTCGCGATTTAGTGTGCTCCGTTCGGAATGAGCGGGGGGCGATCGTGCTGGTGACAACTCGTGTCAGTAGCGGCCGCCGCAGATAATTGAAACCGGAGAGAGGTACCCATAGGTAGCTGGCATGCCTTCCATCCACTTCGCCACCTTCGACACCGCAATCGGCCCGTGCGGCATCGCATGGGGCGAGCGGGGCGTAGTGGGTGTGCAGCTGCCGGGAAAGGACAAGGCCGCGACCAGGGCGCGGCTGCGCCGGCGGCATCCCGGTGCCGCAGAGAGTGAACCTCCGCTGTCGGTTCGGCAGGCAATCGATGAGATCGTTGCACTGCTGCGCGGCGAGCGGCGCGATCTTTGCGCGATCAGGCTCGACATGGAGCACGTGCAGCCGTTCGAGCGGCGCGTGTATGAACTCGCGCGTGCGATCCCACCGGGACAGATCACGACGTACGGTGAGCTCGCGAAGCGTCTCGGCGATCCGTCCGCGGCGCAAGCGGTCGGCGCGGCGATGGGACGGAATCCGTTTCCAATCGTGGTGCCGTGCCACCGTGTAGTCGGCGCGGGCACGAGGCTCGGCGGCTTCTCGGCGCCAGGCGGCGTCAAGACCAAACGGCGCATGCTCGCGATCGAAGGGTCGCCCGCGGCCGGAACGCCGGATCTCTTCGAGATGAACTGAAACTAGTTGCGCCGGTACTCGGGCAGGCGGTTCAGCAAATCGGTGATCGGGTTGCTGCCCCAGGCGCGATTGGCGAAGTCGGCGTGATTGTCGTCCGCGCCGCCGGCAAGGAACGTGACGCTGCCAGGCCGCAATCGCTCGCCGAGCGCGCTGGAGACCGGTAGGCGTTCGGAGAGGATTCGTCGCAGCTCGAGATTGCGCGCGCGGGTGGAGCCGAGATAGGCGCTGACAAAGAACGTATTGCGATTGGTCGTGATCCATCGCTCGTACTTGTCGAGCTCGCCGTAGAGCGCGTCGAGCAGCACGACGCCGCGCACGCGGTTGTTGGCGCCGCCGTGATGGAGGCTCCATGCGGTCGCGAGATAGCCGCCGCTGTACGCTACGAGCACGACCGGCATGCGATCGAAGGTCCGCGTGGCGCCGGGAACGCCGGACAGCAACCCGAGCTGCTCGGCCGCCTCGTTGAGGAATTGCGCGAACAAGCCCTGCTCCCAGAAGATTCCCGCGCTCGAGTCGGCCGCCTTCACAGCCATCTGCGGCGCGATGAGGACGGCATTCGCGTTGGAACCGGAGATCTGCTCCGCGATCCGTTGCCGGTCGCGCACGTCGCGGTCGACTGCCGCACCGTGGCCGTGGAAGAAGACGATGATGATGCCGGGACGCTTGAGGTCGAAGCCCTCGGGGATGTGCACGAGCACCCTCTGGTCGCTGTAGGTTTCGTCCTCCCAGTAGACGCGTCCACGTGCACCGGCGTGGCCGCGTCGGCCGGTTTCGTCGACGTTGATGAACGGGCGTCCGGTGGCGGGATTGATGCCTTCGTAGGGGAAGGGGGAAAGCTCGAACTCGACGAGCCGCGTCCGCGTCTGCTTCACCACCGAGGATACTTCGGGTGCCGGACGCGGGCGGGGCAGAGGCGCCGGAGCGGGGGTTACCTGGCGGCGTTCCTGCGCGGCCGCCTGCCGGTCGACACCGATGCTCTGGGGCAACACCACTGCGGCAATGCATGCCGCAACCGCAACGGTCAGCCGCCGCGGCCTCAACCCGGTCCGGAACGGGCGAGGGTTTCGCCCCATGATTCGAGCCATATCCTGACCTTGGCCCGCCCCGTTGCCCACCTTGCCAGCGAATCGTCCGGCGTTCACCTAGAATTGAATCGCGACCAGACCATGGTAAAGGAGGCGGCGAGGCGGGGAGAGGTCGCTGGCGAGTCGGTGCGGCGCTGGGGTGGGCGCCTGCCGGCGGATCGGCCGGCCAACCCGAGTACTTCCCTGGATGCCTGCTTTCAGAGGAGCGCCCCGGAGGCGCTGAAACAGATGCTGCGTACCTGGAAGGCCGCCGTTTTTCTTGCCCTGATGGCCGTGCTGGCCGTCCCGCAGCCCACCCTTGCCCAAGGCCCCGCGAGCGCGGACGACGCCGCAAAGTTCCTGGCCGGAATGCAACCCGCGGCCGAGTCGGAGATCGCGAGGTACACGCGCGACCCCAACTGGCAGCAGCACGCGCGCTATTTCGACAGCGCGTGGGACAAGCTCAACGCACAGCAGCTTTCCAAAGTGCGCGCCTGGTCCGATGAAAATCTCAAGCAGACGCGCTCGACGCTCTTCTACACCTTCAGCGGGCCGGACTTCATCTATGCGGATGCGTTCTTCCCGCGCGCGTCGACCTACATCCTGGTCGGGCTCGAGCCGGTCGGTCCGATCCCGGCGATCAACGAGCGCACGCGCCATTCGTTGCCGTATCTGCGCGCGTCGCTCAACACGATCCTGAACATCAGCTACTTCATCACGTCCGACATGGGCAGCAGGCTGCACCAAGGCGAGCTGCGGGGGACGCTGCCGATTCTGTACATCTTCCTTGCCCGCTCGGGAAAAACCATCCGTGAGGTGACGCTCGTCCGCTTCGACAAGGAAGGCAACGTGCAGCCGACGGATCAGCGCGCAGCCTTCGTCACGAATTCCGGCGTGAAGATCGCGTTCACAGACAAGGGCGGCCGCCAACAGACGCTCTACTATTTCAGCACCGATCTTTCCGACTCCGGCGTGAACCACAGCGGGTTCCTCAAGTTCGCGGAGAAATTCGCGCCAGGCGACGCGCTCGTGAAGAGCGCATCCTATCTGCTGCACGGCGGAAACTTCTCGCGCACGCGCAAGTTCCTGCTCGACCACAGCCAATCGATTGTGCAGGACGACACGGGAATTCCCCTCGCGCAGTTCAAGCGCGAGGAATGGGACCTGAAACCGTTCGGCGCCTACCTTGGCCCAATTCCAATCTTTCAGGGCATGTACCAGCCGCTCCTTGCGCAGCTGTTCAAACAGAACCGACCGCCAAAGCTCGAGTTCGGAATCGGCTATCGCTTCCGCGGCTTCGATTCGAATTTGCTGCTCGCGGTGCGAAGGAACACGGTCGCGGCGCAGGATCAGTAACCTAGCGTGATCGGGTGGGCGCGCGCGTCGCGTGCCAGGGCGCGGCCTTGTCGGCCGGGTCCGATTCAATCACGTCGTCGGTTATGCGGCCGCGAAAGCGCTCCGGCTCCTTGCCGCCGAAATCGAGTGCGAATTCGACCCGATCGCCGCGCAGCGTCGCGTTGCGCAAGGGCATGGTTTGGCCGCCGACGGTGGCATTCCCCTTGATCTCCTGAAATTGTTGCTCGATCGCGAGCGAAAATTCCCGGCCGGCGCTGGTGACATTCCACCGTCCAGCGGCGCGCGCCGGGACGATCCAGAGATAGATCTCGATGCCCCGCACGTCCATTTGAACGTCGGCGCGCCATCCTCCCATGTTGTAGGATTGCGAGACGATGCGCGCCCCCGGCTTCAGCTCGTTGAGCAGGCGCGGGCGCAGTCTGAGGTTGACGCTCGGCGGCAAGTAAAGCGTGACGACGGAGGCATCGGTGATCGACGTCTTGTAGAGGTCCTGCTCGCGAAACGTGACCTTGTCGGCGACGCCGGCCTCCGCGGCCAACCTGCTGGCCAGGCCCACGAGCTCGGGCTTGATCTCGACGCCGAGTGCACGCGCACCATGCTTTCTGGCGGCGGTGATCGGGATCCGCCCGTCGCCGGAGCCGAGGTCGATCAGGTAGTCGTGCTCGTTCACCTCCGCGAGCGCCAGCATGCGCTCCACGATATATTGAGGAGTCGGAACGTAGGGGATGTAGAATTCGAAGCCGTTCTCCTCGAAGCCGCCGCACGCAAGAGCCAGCGCGAGCGCCGCGCCGATCCTGCCGATGGGGCGAAGTCCAGCTATGCCAAGCATTTGGTCCTCGTTGGCACATGATAGCGGGTCCCAATACCGGGGAAACGACGGCGAGGAGGCTGTCGCGCTTGCTTCCAAAGCCGCATTTTGTTTCATGCATTAAGCGATCGAACGATCCCGGAGGTCCCGCGTGACGCCGCAAGCGAACCCGCAGATCAAGAAGGCGCCATACAAGCGTATCGCCACCGAAGAAGCGTGGATCATGCGGGAGCTATTCGACCGCTATATGCGGCTCGTCGCGGATGGATCGCTGAAGGACCCGGCGTTCGAAAGCCTTTGGAAACATTACGGTGGCGGCCGCAGCGAACGCGTTACGCAGGTGCTCGAGCGAATGCTCGACCTCGGCGAGCATCGTATCGCGGACATGGATGCGAGCGGCATCGACGTGCAGCTCCTGTTGCACACGGCGCCGGGGGTGCAGGTGTTCGATGCCCCGACGGCCGTGAGCTATGCCGCGGCCAGCAACGACCAGGTCGCCGAGGCGATCCGCAAATACCCGACCCGATTTTCCGGACTTGCGATGGTCGCGCCGCAGGATCCGCCAGCGGCCGCGAAGGAGATGGAACGCGGCGTGAAAAGGCTCGGCCTCAAGGGAGCGGTGATCAATTCGCATACGCGCGGCGAGTTTCTCAACGATCGGAAGTTCTGGGAGATTTTCGAAGCGGCTGAGGCGCTGAAGGTGCCAATCTATGTGCATCCAAGCGGTCCGCCGCCGGCGATGGCGCAGCCGTTCATCGAGCGCGGGCTGGATGGTGCGATTTACGGGTTCGCGGTCGAATGCGGGTTGCACCTGCTTACGATCATCACGAGCGGGGTGTTCGACCGCTTCGCGAAGCTGCAGCTCGTGTTCGGGCATCTCGGGGAGGGCATGCCGTTCTGGATGCCGCGGCTCGATTACATGCACCGTGCGCAAGTGATGTCGAAGCGCTACGAGGTCTTGCAGCCGCTCAAGCGCAAGGTGAGCGAATACCTGCGGGAGAACGTTTACATCACGACGAGCGGCATGTGCTGGGCACCGGCGGTGATGTTCTGCCGGTCGGTGTTGGGGAACGATCGGGTACTCTACGCGATGGACTACCCGTATCAATTCGCCCCGGAAGAAGTGGCCGCGATGGACGAGCTTCCGATCAGCGCGGAGGAAAGGAAGGCATTCTTTCAGACGAACGCCGAGGCGGTGTTCAAGCTATGAATGAGCGGGCGGTCAGCCCTTCTTGTCGCCGGCGGCACGGGTTGCGCTCCAGTCGCGCTTGGTCGCGACGGGTCCGCCGGTCGCGTCCAGCCTGTCGCTGTCGACCTTGCCCTGGAAGGTCTCGGGTTTGCCGCCGATTTCCAGAGTGAATACGATCTGATCGCCATTCAGCTTCGCGTTGACGAGCGGCACCGAGCGTCCGTCGATCGTCGCATTACCCTTGAGCTCTTGGTACTTTTGCTCGATCTGCATCGTGAAGGTGCGAGCGCCATCCCGCACGGTCCATCGACCCTCGACCTTGGCCGGCACGATCCAGAGAAACACCTCGCGCCCATCGACTTGTTCGTACGTGTCGGCATGCCAGTCGCCCATGCTGAAGGCATGTGAGACGAGCCGCGTGCCGGGACGCAATTCCTCGAGCAAGCGCGGGCGCAGCTGGAGATTGACGCTGCTGAGCAGGTACATCGTGATGACGTTTGCGTCCTTGATCACCGTCTCGAACAGATTTTGTTGACGGAATGAGACACGGTCGGTGACACCGGCTTTGGCTGCGTTTTCGTTGGCCTCGCTGATGCGCTGCGGATCGAGATCAACGCCGAGGGCACGGGCACCGAAATCCTTGGCAGCGGCGATCGCGATGCGGCCGTCGCCCGATCCGAGATCGATCACGAAGTCATTCTTGCCGACCTGTGCGAGTTCGAGCATGCGCTTCACCACCGACGGCGGCGTCGGCACGTACGGAACGTCGAGACGCGCCGAGGTCTGCGCAGAGGTGGCGTGCGTCAGGCCGACAACGAAGACGAAGGCAAGCGCGCGGGCAACGGGCCAATTCCACATTATGCGATCCTCACGGCAAGGTGCGGCAGCAGGTCCCACTATCGAACCCCGAACTTCGGTCGGTGTTCCATTCGGCGCTGCCACAGGAATACACAGCGTCCTATTCCGCCGCCTCCGTCACCGTGCGGCCTCGGGCCAGGAGAACAAGCGGAATTCCGGCGATCAGCACCACAACTCCGACCCATGAACCGACGCCCGCATAGGCAAGGCTCGAATAGATCATCCAGACCGCTGCAGCAGCGAGAATAAGCGCCGGCAATGGGTAGAGCGGCATTCGATACGGCAGCTCGGCCGTGCCGCTACGGTTGCGGAATATGAACACGGAAATCGCGACAAGAAGCAGGAAGAACCAAAACACCGGCGCGGTGTAGGCCACCATTGCCTCGAAGCCGTCGCGGGTGACGGATCCGAACAAGAGTAACGCGAGCGAGATCACGAATTGAAGAAGCAGTGCGTTCGCGGGCTTGTCGCCGCGCTCCTCCCAGACGCCGAGCTTGCGAACGGGTGGGACATCGCGGCCGAGCGCATAGTAGCCGCGGGCGCCGGTGAAGATCGTTGCGTTGAGCGTACTCAGCGCGCAGACGCAGACGATCAAGCTGAATACGATCGCGCTTGCATCGCCAGCGACGATACGCATGAGGTCCGCGCCGACGGCGCTGCTCTTGCGCAGTCCTTCAATGCCGAACACGTTGAGATAGGCGATATTGGCAAGAAGATAGACGGCCACAACGACCGCGGTACCGAGCAAGAGGGTGCGGACCATGTTGTGACGGACATCTTTCAATTCGCCGGAAAGGTAGGCTGCCTCATTCCAGCCGCCATACGTGAGCAGGACGAACACCATCGCGAGTCCGAACATTCCGAACGACGGACTGGAGGGTGCTGCAGGCGACGGGGCGACTGAGCCCGAACTTGAGATTCCGGCGAGGATTACTGCGAGCAGCGCGACGATCGTGAGGCCGGTCAGCGCGATCTGTGTACGCGCTCCTTGCGGCGTTCCGATCAAATTGATGCCGGTGAGGACGACCAAGGCGAGTACCGCGTGGATTGCAGCACCATAGGTGCCAAGCGGAACGATGTTCGACGCGTAGTCCGCATAGACAAAGGCGACAGCCGCGATCGCCCCGGTCTGGATTACCGTGCAGCGCGCCCAGGCGAACAGCACGCCGACGCTTGGGCCGTAGGCGCGGGAGAGAAAATGGTACTCGCCGCCCGCATTGGGATGCGCACTGCCCAGCTCGGCGTAGCAGAGCGCGCCAGCCAGCATGATCACTCCGCCAAGCGCCCACGCGGCGATGAACAAAGTGCCGCTGCCCGTGAAATTGGCGACCAAGGACGGCGTACGGAAGATCCCGATGCCGATGACGATGCCGATCATGAAGGCCGCGCCGGCGACAACGGAGAGCGTCTTCAGTGGTCTTGCTTCTTTGTGGGTCGTGGCCTTGGACATCGCGCTTCCCCGTCAAATCCAAGCCGCGCTGCGGCTCGCCGGCGTTGTTAGTGTGGGTGACACAATCGTTGCTGCACTCGCCGTCAGGAGGTACGTGCAGCGCGCCACTCTCCGGTGGCGCGCGGCGCGGCATCGCCCGCTTCAATGGGAAGCGGCTCGATCTTGTCGCCGTTCACGCGCCCGCGAAACGTCTCTGGCTTACCCTCGTCGAGTTCGATGACAAAACGTATTTCGTCACCGCGCAGGTTGGTCTCACGCAGGGGCACGGTGCGATCTGCCGTGCGCGCCACGCCCTCGACGATCTGATAACGCTGCGAAATATCAAGCTCGAACTTGCGGCCGCCGCTCTCGACTTGCCAACGGCCCTTGACCTTGGCCGGCACGATCCAGAAGTACGCGTCGCGGCCGTCGATCCTCTCGTGGCGATCGGCGCGCCAGTCGCCCATGTCGAATGCATGAGAGGCGAGGCGCGTGCCGGGCCGCAAATCGAGCAGAGCCGGACGAAGCTGCAGATTCAGGCGTGGCAGCAGGTACATGGTCAGAACCGTGGCCTTGCTCAAATCTGTCTCGAACAGGTTTTGCTGGCGGAATTCCACCTTGTCGGAGACGCCGGCCTTCTGAAGATTTTCCTGCGCCTCCTTGATGCGTTGTGGGTCCAGATCGACGCCGAGCCCACGCGCGCCGTACTTCTTCGCTGCGGCGATCACGATACGGCCATCGCCAGATCCGAGATCGATGACGAAATCCTTGTTCGTGACCTTCGCCATGGCCAGCATGCGGTCGACCACTTCCTCCGGCGTAGGAACGAAGTGGACGTCGAGTTGTGGTTTCGGCTGCTGCTGCGCGTGAACGCTGGCGATCGTCGCCAGGCAAACAGCTGCAAGCGCGACGTAGATCGCGCGGGATGCGGTACTCGCCATGCCAACCTCGTCCATGGGCGCCGGCACCGAGGGGGTGGCGGACGCGGGTTTCCAACCTAACGGTAGCGGATGCCTCAATCGCCTTTCAACATGGCGCGCCCGTGACAAGCGTCGCGCGAGCAGGCCGGGCGGAATTCGGCCGCAAAGGCGGGTTCGCGGGGCGTCAATAATGACTGGAATTTGATCGCCCTCTCGGTCGGACCGCGCGCAAACGGTGGCAGAAGGCCTTGGGTCGTTCGGAGAACAGGCGGTGGGCGAGTTTTGCTGCGGATGCGAGATGGACGGCTCGTCGATCGGCAATCGGCTTTGACAGGCCTGAGCGCCAGGGTGCGAGAAGTCGGCCGGGTACGGTGAGGCCGGAAAGGATGACCAGGTCCTGGTAGCGCCCGAGCCGGTCACGCAGGCGTTGTGTCTCTTCGGTCTGAGTCGTTCGGAGGAACGGCCACCGCCGCCGCATGAGCTCCATCTGGTAGCGATGCTCGATCACCCGACGGCGCAGCTCGTGGAGGTCTTTGGCCGATGCGCCATTCCAATCGTCCGGAATCACGCGGCGGGTGCGGCGGTACGACTTGGTCAGGCCGTCGACGATGTCGGCAAAGCCGATCTCCGCTACCGGCCAGCGGTCGACTGCGCGTTGCGCGCTTCGAATTGCTGCAGCGATGCGGCGGCGGATGACGCCGCTGAGCATCGAGGTCTCGGCGTGACGCCGCACGTCGTCAAGCCGCCTCCGGATCGCTTGCGAGGCAAGCGGCGATAGGCGCGAGTCATGTTTGATCACGTCACGGAGCGCGTCGAGCGCGGACTTGGCGTCACGCGGCCGTGCGAACTCGCGTGCCAGATCGCGCGCGCGAAGGCGCAGGCGCCGTGCGTGCTCGCCGAGCGAGGGTTCGAGCAATCGCAGCAGCGCGCGCCACTGCTTCATGGCCTTGCGAAAGTCGTGGATGGCAGCGACGTCGCCGCGCTTGCGGTCTTTGATCGCTGCAAGCGCTTCGGCCAGGACGCCGTGCGCGATCCTGTGTAACGGATCGCCGGTCATCCTCCTCCTTTGCGCGCCCGACCTGCTCCCCATCGATCGGCTCCGTGGGCGTTTCTCATGGCAGTTTGACGAAAAAACCGGGCGGGCGCCCTTTTCAATTGGGGTTACGCTTGTTACATAGCGTCCATCCGCGCGGTCGCGGTTGGCGGCCATAGACGGGACTAAGCGAGACAAGGGCTTAGAAGCGCCCCCGGCGCGGGACGGAATTCACGGCTGACGCGGGGTGGAGCAGTCCGGTAGCTCGTCAGGCTCATAACCTGAAGGTCGTAGGTTCAAATCCTACCCCCGCAACCAGCTCCACCAGAGAGGGCCCTGTTGCCGCCAAGGCGCAGGGCCTCTTGTTGTGGGCGCGGTTCGTCGCGTGTCGTAAAATTTACGTTTCGTTAATACATACGGTGACGCAAGGAAGCTCCGTCTAATCGCACCTTCCGTCCGCGTCCAAGTCGCCGGCAGATTCCGTTAACCATCGCTTCGTATCGTCCCGGTGCAGTCCGGATTTTGATTCTGCCGGTCGGAGGATGCGATGGCGAAGTCGAGAAAGAAAAAGTCAGCGAGGCGCAAGCCCGCGAAGCGCAGGTCGTCCTCGCGCAAGTCGGCGCGGCGGGGCGGGCAGTGGCATCTCGTGTTCGTAGCGGTGCTGGCGCTGATGGTCGGCATTGCGGCGGGTTGGCACTTCCGCGAGTCCGGCATGGCTGCGAACGCCGCTGCGAGTGCGCAGGCACCGAAGCCGGCAGCAATGCGCATCGGCGAGGTGGAGCGCGAGGGCCGTAGGGCCGTCGACGCATGGTTGAAGACGGTCGCGAGCGGTAATGTCGCCGCTGTGCGGGCAGTGCTCGCTCCGGAGTTCCAGATCACGCGTTCTGATGGCTCGGCTTATAATGCGGGGGAGTACGTTCGCAGCGGCCTGCCAAAGATCGACGCGATGCCGGCGGCGGAACGTCTGACCGTGACGTCGACGAGCGATCATTTGATCGCGCGCTATTGGCTCAAGGTCAGTGAAACAGCGGGCGGTAAGCGGATCGAAGGTTACGCACCGCGCATGACCGTATTCCGCAAGAGCGGGGACGCGTGGCTCGTGGTTGCGCACGCAAACTTTGCGCCCATCCCGCGTTAGCCCGTCTGCAATCTGAATATCTGGTGGGCCCGGCAAACGCGCCGGGCCCAAGCATTTCGTGCAGCCTGTTCCAGCGCTAAAGTCGTGCCATGACGAAGCAGCAAGGCGCGCTCGCCGGCATCAAGGTGATCGAGCTCTGCCATGTGATGGCCGGGCCCGCCTGCGGTGTCATGCTCGCGGACATGGGCGCGGACGTGATCAAGGTCGAAAGAATCCCAGGCGGCGACGATACACGCCACTTTGTTCCGCCTGCAGTCGGGGATCAGTCGGCCGCGTTCATGATGATGAACCGGAACAAGCGCGGTATCGCAGTGGATCTCAAGACCGAGGATGGTCAGCGTGTTGTTCGGCGGCTCGTCCGCGATGCCGACGTGCTGACCGAGAACTATCGGCGCGGCGTGATGGAGAGGATGGGGCTCGCCTACGAAACGCTGCGCCAGGAAAATGCGCGGCTCATCTATTGCTCGATTTCAGGCTTCGGCCGCACCGGCCCGTACGCGGACCGCGCCGGTTTCGACCTCGTGGCCCAGGGCATGAGCGGGCTCATGTCGATCACCGGCGAGGGACCGGGCCGTCCGCCGGTGAAGGTCGGCTCGCCGGTGACAGACATCACCGCCGGCATTCTCGCGGCGATGGGCATTCTCGCGGCGCTCCACGCGCGCACTCGAACCGGGGAGGGGCAGCTGGTCGATACGTCGCTCTTCGAGGCGGGTATCGTGCAGACCTACTGGCAGTCGGCGATCGCGCTCGCGAGCGGTGTTCCGCCCGGCCCCATGGGGTCGGCGCATCCGCTCAACGCACCGTACGAAGCGTTCCAGACCGGCGACGGCTGGATTACCGTCGGTGCCGCCACTCAAGTGACCTGGTTGCGCTTGGTCGAGCTCCTCGAAATGCCTGAATTTGCCAAGGACGCTCGCTTCGCGACGAATGCCGGACGTATCGAGAATCGGGTCGTTCTCGCCGAAGTGCTGGCGCCGCATTTCCGCGCGCGGTCGAGTGCCGAATGGCTCGACGCGCTCGAACGCGCGAAGGTGCCGGCGGGGCCGGTCCTCGACGTCATGCAGATGCATGCCGATCCGCAGACGCTTGCGCGTGAGATGGTCGTGGAAGCGAGGCATTCGAAGCTCGGATCGGTGAAGACAATCGGAGCGCCGGTGAAGTTCTCCGAGACGCCGAGCGGCGTGCGACGCGGCGCGCCCATGTTCGGCGAGCATACGCGCGAGGTGCTGCGCGAACACGGCTTCTCGGAGGCAGAGATCGAGCGGTTGGCAGCTTCGGGAATAATCCATGCGGCAGCCGTGAAGGAGACCGCCGCGGAATAGGGACTACTTCACCGCACCAACGGTGAAGCCGGCAACGAAGC
>DATBJU010000128.1:0-15193 GCA_036556265.1 Xanthobacteraceae bacterium
ACGATCTTCCACGCAGGCACGAAGCGTACTGGCGGCAAGCTTGTGGCGTCTGGCGGCCGCGTGCTTGATGTCACCGCAACCGGCATAACGCTGAAAGAAGCACAGACGCGCGCCTATCAGGCGGTCGATCTGATCGACTGGCCGCAAGGCTTCTGCCGGCGTGACATCGGCTGGCGGGCGTTGGCAGGAAAGATGTAGCCCGCATGAAGCGAAGCGAAATGCGGGACGGGACGCGCTTGTCCCGGATTGCGCTTCGCTCCATCCGGGCTACATGTTGAACATCCATGCCTAAACTCGCTGACCTCTTCCCCGGCTACGCGTCACGCTTCATCGAGACGAGCGCAGGAAAAATCTTGTCGCGCCTCGGCGGTGAAGGGTCGCCCGTGCTGCTCCTTCACGGCTATCCGCAAAGCAACGTGATGTGGCATCGCGTGGCGCCCGCGCTCGCGAGAGAGCACGCGCTCGTCATTCCCGACCTGCCCGGTTACGGGCAGAGCGACGCGCCCGAAGCGGCGCCGGATCACTCGCCCTACACGAAGCGCGCAATGGCGCAGGCCATGGTCGAGGTGATGGACAAGCTCGGCCACCGGAAATTCGCGGTCGTCGGCCACGACCGTGGCGCGCGTGTCGGCTATCGGCTTGCACTCGACCATCCGGATCGTGTGAGTCGGCTGTCGGTGCTCGACATCATCCCGACCTGGGAGATGTGGGCGAACATGAACGCGAAGCGCGCGATGAAAGTGTTCCACTGGACGTTTCTCGCGCAGCCCTACCCGCTGCCCGAGATGCTGATTGGCAAGGCGCCGCTCGACTACATGGAATGGAAGATGCTTGCCTGGAACGGCGGCAAGGACAACTCGATCTTCGATCCGCGTGCGTTCGAGCACTACCGCGCGTTCTTCGCGCAGCCGGCGCGGCTGCATGCGACTTGCGAGGACTATCGGGCGGGGCAGTCGACCGATGTCGTGATCGACGACGCGGACGTGAAGGCGCGCCGCAAGATCGAGTGCCCGGTGCTTGCATTGTGGGGCACGCGCGGCATTCCGGCGGCGGGCGAGAGCCCGCTCGATGTCTGGCGGCGCTGGGCGCGGCAGGTTGAGGGCAAGGCGATCGACTGCGGACATTTCCTCGCCGAGGAGAATCCCGACGACACGGTCGCTGCGCTGTTGCCATTTCTGCGGGGGTGAATGTACCCACTTTTCCCACACTCGCCACATTCGGCCATTGATTTCATTCGCGAATAAAATAATTTTTCCACACTCTCCGGACCGCCACTAGATTTCTGCCATCTCGATCCCTCGAGGGGGCGCGACCGGTGCGACCTGTTGTGCGGATCGAGAACGGCGCCCGCTGCCTGCGTTTCGCACACGCGGCACCGGGAGCCCCGTGGGCACCGCCCGGCGGCAGCGTCTGCGGACGCGCGCTTCTTGTCGGCGACGTTTTGCCGGCAAGAGCGCCAAGACCGCCTGCCACGAGCTTGGCTGAGAGGGAGGCCGGTGACGGTCTTCTGAGAAGCGCGGCCCGGGGTTTAAGACGCCGTGATGGAGCGCCGGAAGGCGCAGCGTCTTCTCGCCAGAAGACGCAACTTGAACTGATGTGGCGCCGACCGGCGCTCCATCCCCCTCGCATCGCGGGGGCATGCATAACCCGGGCGGAGTGCCGTCGCGGGAATACGTAGTCATGCCCGCGCTTGTCGCGGGCATCCACGTCTTTCAGCTGCTCGAGCGGCCAAGGCGTGGATGGCCGGGACAAGCCCGGCCATGACGAAAAGAAACTGACCGGTCCCGGATCGCCGCTTCGCGGCGTCCGGGACGACGCGCAAAACGGAGGCGCAAAAATCGAAAGGATTGAATATTCGTCACGATGTTGCAGATTGGTCCCATGAAGCCGCTCGACCGGCAGGCCACCTACACCGGCACCACGGAAGTGGCGCCGGCGCTCGCGTTCGATGCGGCGCGTCTCGAGCAATACTTGCGCGAGCGGCTCAAAGGCTTCGCCGGACCGCTGCAGGTGCAGCAGTTCAAAGGCGGGCAATCGAACCCGACCTATCTTCTGATCACGCCGGGCCGGCGCTATGTGCTGCGGCGCAAGCCGCCGGGAAAGCTGCTCCCGTCGGCGCACGCGGTCGACCGCGAATTCCGAGCGATCTCAGCGTTGCATCCGCGCGGCTTTCCGGTGCCGGAGCCGCTCCTTCTTTGCGAAGACGACGGCGTGATCGGCACAACCTTCTACGTAATGGGCTATGCGGACGGACGCGTGTTCTGGGATCCGCACATGCCGAACTCATCGCCCGCCGAGCGCGCGGCGGTCTATCGCTCGATGGGCGAGACGATCGCGCGGCTGCATTCGTTCGATCCGGCGGAGATCGGGCTCGCCGACTACGGCAAGGGCGAAGACTACATGGCGCGGCAAGTGGCGCGCTGGACCAAGCAGTACGTTGCGTCGAAGACGCAGGAAATTTCCGAGATGGATCAGCTCGCGGCGTGGCTGCCCGAGCATCTTCCGAAGCAATCGGTCGTGCGCGTCGTGCACGGCGACTACCGGCTCGACAACATGATCATCGCCAAGGACCGGCCGGACGTGATCGCAGTGATCGACTGGGAACTCTCGACGCTCGGCGATCCGCTCGCGGATTTCACCTACCATCTGATGCCGTGGGAAATGCCGAACGCCGGCGGCTTCGCCTCGCTGTTCGAGCGCGATCTCAATTCGCTCGGAATTCCGTCGCGGGACCAGTATGTCGATGCGTACGTCGAGCGCACCGGCCTCGATCCGCGCGCATCGATCGACGTCTATATGGCCTACAATTTCTTCCGCCTTGCCGCGATCGTGCAGGGCGTCGTCGGCCGCGTGCGCGACGGCACGGCCGCGAACGTCCACGCTGCGCTGCGAGCCGACGCGGTACGGCCACTCGCGGCGACGGCGGCGCGATTCGCGCGGCGCGCGGGCATGGCATAAGCAGGCGGGCCGTGCGCAGAACCAAGCTCGGCAAGTTCCTGAAATCGCTAAAGCGGCCGCCGACTGTGGCGGTCGCGCTCGGCTCCGGCGGCGCGCGCGGGGTCGCGCATATCGCGGTGCTGGAAGCGCTCGACGAGCTCAGTGTTACTCCCGCCGCGATTGCCGGCACCTCGATCGGCGCGCTCGTGGGCGCTGCCTATGCGGGCGGCATGAAGGCCGCGGACATACGACGTTTCGCGGTCGACTTTGTGCGCGACGCGACAAGTGTAATGCGCAGGCTCGTGGCGCTGCAGTTGGGCCATCTGCGCGAGGCCGGCATCCGTGCGGGACCGCCTCAAGCGGACGCCCTCGCGATCGCCAACGAGTTCTTTGCGGAGGTTCTGCCGAAGACCTTCGGCGATCTGCAAATCCCGCTCAAGGTGGTCGCGACGGACTATTGGGAGCGGCAAGAAGTAGTCTTTTCCTCCGGCCCACTGCGTCCCGCGGTTGCTGCATCGGCCGCGATTCCGGGTCTTGTGCGGCCCGTCCAATTCGCGGGCCGCGTTCTGATCGACGGCGGCGCGGTCAATCCGCTGCCCTTCGATCTCCTGCGCAACGAGGCTGACATCGTCATTGCCGTCGACATCACTCGCATGGATGAGCGCAAGGAGAAGGCCCTGCCCGCGCCGTTCGAGACTTTGTTCATGGCCAACCACATCATGACGCATGCAATCGTCTCGGAGAAACTGAAGGCGAGCGCGCCCGACATCCTGCTGCGACCCAAGGTCTATTCCTTCGGTGCGCTTGATTTCTTTCGCGTCGCACCGATCTTGCGCGCGGCGGAGCCGATCAAGGATGAACTGAAGCGCAAGCTCGAGGCGCTGCTCGCGTGAACTCAGCGGCGAGCTGCGAAAAATTCCTTGAGCAGGGCCGCGGCGCGCGCTTCGCCGATGCCGCCGTAAATCTCCGGCCGGTGCAGACACGTGGGCTGCGTGAAGAAGCGCACGCCGGATTCCACCGCGCCGCCTTTGGGGTCGGCGGCGCCGTAGTAGAGACGCCGAACACGCGCGAACGAGATCGCCGCCGCGCACATGGCGCAGGGCTCGAGCGTCACGTAGAGATCGCAGCCGGTGAGCCGCTCGTCGCCGATCGCGCTCGCCGCCTCGCGCAGCGCAAGCATCTCGGCGTGGGCGGTCGGGTCCCTGTCGGCGAGCGTGCGGTTGCCGGCGCGGGCGATTACGGCGCCGCCCTGCACGATCACGCATCCGACCGGCACCTCGCCTCGCTCCCCCGCGGCTTCAGCCTCGGCGAGCGCAAGCTCCATGAAGTTCGGCTCGGCCATGCTCGTCTCCGGCGCCACAGCATGCTAGGCGCGGGCGCCGAATTCGCACGGAAGCTCATGGCCCGCAAGAAGGACGCCCCCGAGACGCAACCAGGCGAGCGCATCGCCAAGGTGATGGCGCGCGCCGGGCTCTGCTCGCGGCGCGAGGCGGAGGCCTGGATTGCAGCCGGACGGGTCGCGGTGAACGGGCGGACGATCTCCAGCCCGGCGCTGAATGTGTCGCCGCGCGACGCGATTCTGGTCGACGGCAAGCCGCTCCCGATGCGCGAGCGCACCCGCCTCTTCCGCTACCACAAGCCGCGCGGGCTGCTCACCACGAGCCGCGATCCACAGGGACGGCCGACGTTCTACGAGAAACTGCCAGCGGGGCTGCCGCGCCTCGTCAGCGTGGGCCGGCTCGATTTCAACAGCGAGGGGCTGCTGCTGCTCACGAACGACGGCGGCCTCAAACGCGCGCTCGAGTTGCCAGAAACCGGCTGGCAGCGGCGTTACCGGGTGCGCGCGAACGGCCAGGTCACCCAGGAGCAGCTCGACGGACTGAAGCATGGCGTCACCGTTGAAGGCATCTCCTACGGGCCGGTGGAAGCGAAGCTCGATCGCGCGCAGGGCGCGAACGTGTGGCTCACGATCGGCCTGCGCGAAGGCAAGAATCGCGAGGTGCGCAACGTGCTGCGTTCGCTCGGCCTGCACGTGAACCGGCTGATCCGTGTCTCCTACGGCCCGTTCCAGCTCGCGGAGCTCGCGCCGGGTGCGATCGAGGAAGTGAAGACGCGGACCCTGCGTGAGCAGCTCGGCCATCGCCTCGCCCGCGAGGCGGGCGTCGATTTCGAGGCGCCATTGCGGGAGGCGGAGCCGGAGCGCAACCCAGCGGTGAAAAAGCCGGTCCCCTCTCCTGCTGCCGGGGGCGGCCGGGGCACGCGACCGCGACGACCGAGCCGCAGGGGTGGCGGACCGCGCGGCTCACACTTCGGTTCGAGGAAACATTAGGTGCGCGTCGTCGGCGGAAAATTTCGCGGGCGGACGCTGCAGGGACCGAAGTCGAACGCGATCCGACCGACCTCGGACCGCCTGCGCGAGTCGATCTTCAATATCCTCGCGCACGCGTACGGCGACCCCGTCACCGACGCGCGCGTGCTCGACTTGTTCGCGGGAACGGGCGCGCTTGGAATCGAAGCGATCTCACGCGGCGCGCGCTTTGCGCTGTTTGTCGAGGATTCTGCGGAAGGCCGCGCGATCATCCGAGCGAACGTGGACGCGCTCGGGCTCGGTGGTGTCTCGCGCCTCTTCCGGCGCGATGCGACGAAACTCGGCGCGGCGCATCCCGTCGAGCCGTTCTCGCTCGTTTTCTGCGATCCTCCCTACGGCAAAGGGCTTGCAGAGAAATCGCTCGCAAGCGCACGCGCGGGTGGCTGGCTTCTGCCCGGCGCGCTGGTCGTGGTCGAGGAGTCCGCGGAGGCCAAATTTTCCGCGCCCGAAGGGTTCGAGCAGCTCGAGCGGCGCGACTACGACGAGACGGAAATCTCGATCCTCAAATTTCTTTCCCCTTCAGGGGAGGGAAATTAGTCAGCGCCGCCCGAACAGTTTTTCGATGTCCTCAAGCTTCAACTCAACATATGTCGGCCGACCGTGATTGCACTGACCGGAATTTTCCGTCGCCTCCATTTCGCGCAGGAGGGCATTCATTTCTTCGGGCTTGAGGCGACGGCCCGCGCGCACGGAGCCGTGGCACGACATGGACGAGGCGACCGCGAGCAGCCGGCGTTCGAGCGGAAGCGACTGATCCCACTCCGCCATGTGCTCGGCGAGATCGCGCACAAGTGCGGCGGCGTCCGTATCGCCGAGGAGCGTGGGCACTTCGCGCACCAGCACTGCGCCCTGACCGAAAGCCTCGACGACGAGGCCGAGCTTTGCCAACTCGGCGGCGCGCTCGAGGAGCGTCGCGGCGGTATCCGCGTCAAGGTCGACCACCTGCGGAACCAGGAGAATTTGTCGTGCGACGCCATCCCGCTCGAGCGCTGCCTTGAGCTTCTCGTAAACGATCCGCTCGTGCGCCGCGTGCTGGTCGACGACAACGAGGCCATCGCGGGTCTGCGCGACGATATAGGTTTCGTGCACCTGCGCGCGCGCCGCACCAAGCGGCTTGTCGAGCAGTTCCGCTGCAGGCGGCGCGAGATCGGCGCGGACATCGGCCGACGGCGTCGCGATCGCAGAAAAGGCCGCTTGTTCGTCTTCGGCGAATCCGGGCCTGAAGGCCGGTGCGGCAGCGCCGCGCCACCCGGCAGCGGAGTGACGACGGGCGAACGCGACGAAGCGGTTGGCCCCGGTCGTTGCCGATCGCATCGCGCCCTCACCGAGCGCGTCCTTGAGCGCGCGGATCAGAAGCGCGCGCATGAGGCCGGGATCGCGGAAACGGACCTCGGTCTTCGCCGGGTGCACGTTCACGTCCACTTCGCGTGGATCGAGCGTGAGGAAAAGTGCGACGACCGGGTGCCGGTCACCATGCAGGAGATCGGCGTAGGCCGCGCGCACCGAGCCGAGCAGCACCTTGTCGCGCACCGGACGGCCGTTCACGAAGAGATACTGCGCGAGCGAGTTCGCGCGCGAGAAGGTCGGCAGCCCGGCGAGGCCGGTGACGCAAGCGCCGCCTCGCTCGCCCTCGACCGCCACCGCATTCTCGCGCAGTTCGCCGCCCAGCACGTCGGCCATGCGCGCGAGGCGGCCTTCGTGATCATCGTTACGCGCAGGATAGGTGACGGGCGCGCGATCGTCGGCGACGATCGTGAAGGCGACGTCGGGCCGCGCGAGTGCAAGACGCCGCACGGCCTCGAATGCGGCCGCGGTTTCGGCGCGTTCGGATTTGAGGAATTTCAGCCGGGCAGGCGTCGCGTAGAAGAGATCACGCACCTCGACACGTGTGCCCTCGCCGAGTGCCGCGGGCTTCACCGGGGACTTTCTCCCACCATCGACGCTGATTTCGGTCGCCTCCGGCGCGCGCGCCATCCGCGTTGTGATCGACAGACGTGCGACCGATCCAATCGAAGGCAACGCCTCGCCGCGAAAGCCGAGTGTCGCGATCGCGTTGAGATCGTCGCCGGCGAGCTTGGAGGTCGCATGACGCTCGACCGCGAGCGCAAGGTCGTCGGGATTCATGCCGACGCCGTCGTCGGTGACGCGAATAAGACGCGCGCCACCGCCTGCGAGCACCACCTCGATGCGTTGCGCGCCCGCGTCGAGCGCGTTCTCGACCAGCTCCTTCACGACCGACGCCGGTCGCTCGACCACCTCGCCCGCGGCGATGCGGTTGACGACGGCCTCGGGCAATTGGCGGACGGGCATCTGGATCCGACTCGCGATTTCGCCGAGTTTACCGGCCCAATCGCGGTCACGCGAGGACCGACCACGCCGCCGGGACTTGTGACTTGCGGTGATAGCGGAGCGGCGGCTCAGTCGAACGAGCGGACGCGGCGCAGGCTCTTTGTCTGTGAACGCCGCCTCTTGCTCTCCAGTCGCTGGCGCTTCGAGGATTTCGGCGGCCGAGTCTTGCGCCGCGGCACCGGGCGCTCGGCTGCGCGACGCAGCAGATCGACCAGGCGCGCGAGTGCGTCCGCACGGTTGCGCTCCTGGGTGCGATGCTGCGTTGCCACCAGTACGATCACGCCGTCCTTCGTTATGCGGCGGCCGGCGATGCCCTTGAGCCGCGCGCGTACCTCGTCCGGAAGCGACGGTGAGTGCCGGGCGTCAAAGCGGAGCTGCACCGCGGTCGATACCTTGTTCACGTTCTGCCCGCCGGGACCCGAGGCGCGGACGAACGTCTCCTCGATCTCGCTCTCGTCGATGAAAATGCGGTCGTTGATGCGGATCATCGGGGCGATGCCGATTTCAGCTTTCGCCGGCGAGGTAGCGCTTGGCGAGCACCTTGCCCTGCTCCACCGCAGGCTGCCCGTACGGATCGACCCCGAGCAGATGCGCGGCGATGATCGTCTCAAGCATGAAATGCATCATCAGCGCGCCGAGCGCGCGCTCGTCGAGCTGCTCGATGTGAATCGTCCGAACGGGCCGTGCGTTCTTCGCGAGCGTGTCGGCGGTGGCGCGGCCTTGCGCCGCGATGAGATCGCCGATGGTTTTCTCCGCGAGTTCCGGCTCACCGGCGGATTCCGCGAGCGCTTTGTCCATGCGCGGACCGACGCCCGCAACTCCGGTGGTGACGATCGTGAACAGCTTGTCGCGCGGACCGTCGAGCCAAAGCTGCAGCTGGCTATGCTGATCCACGGGTCCGAGCGCGGCGATCGGCGCAGCGCCCTTGCCGTTCTTGCCAAGGCTTTCCGCCCAGAGCTGCACCCACCACTTGGTGAATCGCTCGAGGCGATCGGCGTACGCGACCATGACGCAAATCGTCTTGCCCTCCGCCGCAGCCGATGCGGAAAGTGCCGCCCCGACCGCGGGCGCGATATCCTTCGCGGGGCGGCCGAGCACGAGCGGCTGGAGCACCTCGCGCGCACCCGCGCGAATTTCCTTCGCGTCGAGCCCGAGTACCAGGGCGGGCAACAGACCGACATTCGTAAGCGCCGAGAAACGGCCGCCGACACCGGGGTCGTGGTCGAGGACACGGCAGCCGCGCGACTCCAGGAGCTCGCGCAATCCCTTGGGTTTGCCTTTGGCAGGTTCGGAAAGGCCGACCAGCCGATCCGACGGCGTCACGCCGGCGCGTTCGAGCGCGGTGATCACGGCGATCGTCTGCATCAACGTCTCCGCCGTGCCGCCCGATTTCGAAATTGCGACGAAGCGAGTGGCCGCGAGCGGCAGGCGCTCGAGCAGCGTTCCGAAGGTCAGCGGGTCGAGGTTGTCAAGGAAGTGCACCCGCGGCGCGTTGCGCAGGGCGTAAAGGCCGGGAACGCCGTAGTCCGCGAGCTGTGCAATCGCCTGTCCGCCAAGGCTCGAGCCGCCGGTGCCGAGAAATACGATGTCGCTCGCGTCGGCCAACGTTCTGGCGGTCTCGGCGAGCGGAGCGAGGTCGTCGGTCTTTTCCGGCAGGCGCAGGAGCGGCAGCGTGCGGTTCGCGTAGGCCGAGCGAAGCTCGGCAATCGCCTCCTCCGTGCGCCGCAACTGATCGAGGTAAGCGCGTCCCGGTATTCCGCCCTGCCCGATCCCGCTTTGCAGGGCCCGTTCCACGGATTGAACGTAGGGCATCGGCATCGAGGAACCTCAAGCGGTGCGTGCTTCGGAGACCAGTTGGCGTTTCATTGCGAATGTCGCAGCGATCACGATCAATGTGACCGCCGCAATAAAGATCGTGCTTACTGCATTGATTTCCGGAGTCACGCCGAGGCGTACCTGACTGTAAATGCGCATCGGCAGCGTGGTCGCGCCGGGCCCCGTTGTGAAACTCGCGATCACAAGATCGTCCAACGACAGCGTGAAGGCGAGCATCCAGCCCGCCGCGACCGCGGGAAAGATGATCGGCAACGTCACGCTCAAAAAGGTTCTCAGCGGCGGCGCGCCGAGGTCCATGGCCGCTTCCTCAAGGCTGCGGTCGAAGCTGACGAGACGCGACTGAACCACCACCGCGACGAAGCACATCGTAAAGCTGATATGGGCGAGCGTCACGGTCCAGAAGCCGCGATCAAGGTCGATCGCGACGAAAAGCAGCAGCAAAGAGAGGCCGGTGAGCACCTCGGGCATGACGAGAGGCGCATAGATCATGCCCGAGAATAGTGTACGGCCGGGGAAGCGCCCGATGCGTGTCAGCGCAAGAGCCGCGAGCGTGCCGAGCACGGTGGCGACGGTGGCGGAAACAAGAGCCACGCGAAGCGTGACCCACGCCGCATCGAGCAACTGCTGATTTTGCCAGAGCTCCGCGTACCAGCGGGTCGAGAAGCCGCCCCAGACCGTAACGAGGCGCGAGTCGTTGAAGGAATAGGTGATGAGCAGCACGATCGGCAGATAGAGGAATGCAAAGCCCAGCACGAGCGACGTCACGTTGAAATAGCCAAGACCTTTGCGCATCGAGAATGCCCCTCACCTGCCCGCTTCGAGGGAGCGTGCCTGGATGTGCTGGTAGAACACCATCGGCACGACGAGGACGATCAGAAGCAGGACCGCTATCACGGAGGCCGTGCTCCACGATCGGTTCGCGAAGAATTCCGTCCAGAGCGTGCGGCCGATCATCAAGGTCTCGGAGCCGCCGAGAAGATCCGGGATCACGAATTCGCCGACCGCGGGGATGAAACAGAGAAGCGCGCCGGCCACGAGTCCCGGCAGCGACAACGGAAACGTCACGAGCCAGAAGCTCTTCCACGGTGGCGCGCCAAGGTCGGCGGCGGCTTCGAGCAGCGATTCATCGATGCGGCCAAGCGCGGCATAGAGCGGCAGCACCATGAACGGCAGGTAGGAATAGACGATGCCGAGTACGACAGCCGCGTTGGTCGCGAGTATGTCGACCGGTTCGGCGACAACACCCAGGCTGACAAGGACCTGATTGAGAATGCCCTCGCGCGCAAGAATGCCCATCCACGCGTAGACGCGGATCAGGAACGAGGTCCAGAACGGCAGCATCACGAACATGATCAGGAGCGGCCGCCATGTGACCGGCGCGCGCGCCATCGCGTAGGCGATCGGGTAACCGACCAGCATCAGGATGAACGTGGAGAGCGCCGCGATCAGCACGCTCTGCAAATAGGACAGCACGTAGAGCGAGTCGCCGAGCACGAACGCATAATTCTCGAAATCGAGCGCGGCCGCGAATTCACGCAATCCGTTCCATCCGGCAGAAAGATCGAGCACCGGCGCGTAAGGCGGCTGCGCAAGTACATCGTCGGAAAGGCTCATCTTCAGCACAATGAGGAACGGCACAAGAAAGAAGAACGAGAGCCACAGGTAGGGAATGAGGACGATCAGCGCGCGTCCGCGAAAGCCGGCTTGGCTCGCCATCGGAGTGACCCGCTACCGCGTCAGCACGACGCCGGCTTCCGGCGCCCAACTGAGGAACACCCTGTCGTCCCAACCGATGGGCTGGTCGCTGACCCGCGTCACGTTCGGGCGCGCAGCCTTGAAGACGACGCCATTCTCGAGCGTCACGCGATAGATCGAGAAATCGCCGAGGTACGCGATGCCCGAGACCACGCCGCGCACGGTATTCTCCGCGGCGTCGGCCGGCTTCCGCATCGTGATCTTCATTTTTTCCGGTCGCAGCGCGATCGTCACGGCCGCGCCGGCCGCGACGTCAGCCTCGGTGACCGCGCGCAACGGCGCCGCGACCATTGGGCTTTGCAGCAGCACGCCCTTTTCGTCGCGGCCTGTCACCTTTGCCTCGATCAAATTCACATCGCCGATGAAGTCCGCGACGTAGCGTGTGGCCGGCTGCTCGTACACTTCGGTTGGCGTCCCCATCTGCACGATGCGGCCGCGATCCATGACGGCAATACGATCGGCGACCGCCATCGCCTCCTCCTGATCGTGCGTCACGATCATGAAGGTCGTACCGAGCTTGATCTGCAGCTCCATCAGCTCGAACTGCGTTTGCTCGCGCAGCTTCCTGTCGAGAGCGGCGAGCGGCTCGTCCAGCAGCAAGACCTTTGGCCGCTTTGCGAGCGAACGGGCGAGCGCCACACGTTGCCGCTGGCCGCCGGAGAGCTGATCGGGCTTGCGGCGCTCGAGGCCCGTCAGATGCACGAGCTGCAACATTTCGCCGACGCGCGCGACGATGTCGTCCTTGGGCATGCCCTCCTGACGCAGGCCGAATGCCACGTTGTCGAACACCGTCATGTGCGGAAAGAGCGCCTAGGACTGGAACATCATGTTGACCGGTCGCTCGTAGGGCGGAACGCCGGCGAGGTCCTGCCCGGCAAGGAGCACTCGGCCTGCGGTCGGCGTTTCGAAACCCGCGAGCAGTCGCATCAGCGTGGTCTTGCCGCAACCGGACGGGCCGAGCAGCGCAAAGAATTCGCGTTCGTAGATCGCAAGCGAAAGATCGTCGATCGCCGTCACTGTGCCGAAGCGTTTCGCGACATGCTCGAAACGGATGAGCGGCGCAAGCGTGGGATCCTTCCACGGCGCAAACTCGCGCGGCGCGCCGGAGGCCTTCGCATCCTGTTCGATGACGACGTTCATCGACGCTTGATTAGCGGGGAAGTCCGCGCGGCTCAACCGCGGCTCCAGTCAACCGGCGAGCTTTGTCGCGGATTCGCCGGAGGCCATCGCGGCGTGCAGCGCCTCAACTTCGCTTGCGGTGGCGACAAGGCCGAGCTTGGTTCGCCGCCAAAGCACGTCCTCCACCGACGCAGCCCATTCGTGCCGGCGCAGGTAGTCGAGCTCCTGCTGATGCAGATTGCCGACGATTCGCGTGCCAAGATCCTCATGCCGCTTGGCGCCGCCGAGAAGGCTCCAGGCGCGCGTTCCATAGGTGCGCGCAAGCCGCCGCGCGTGCGCCTCGGCAAGGTATGGATGAACGCCGCGCAGTTCGTCGACCAGCCCATCAACGCCGCGCGCCCCGAGATCGCCGCCCGGCAGAGGCTCGCGGGCGGTCCAGGGCGGGCCGAATACGAGCCAGTGCCGCAGCTTGTCGACAATCTTCTCCGCGAGCGCACGGTAGGTTGTGAGCTTGCCACCGAAAATCGAAAGCAGCGGTGGATCGCCGTAGCTCCCGTCGACGTCGATCCAGTAGTCGCGGGTCACTTCCGAAGGCTTGCTGCTGCCGTCGTCGATGAGCGTGCGCACACCGGCATAGGTCCACTTCACCTTCGACGGCTTGACCTGCGCGCGGAAGAAGGCGCTCGCCGCACGACAGAGGTAAAGAATCTCGTCCGAGCTGGCCGCGACCTCGCCGGCGTCACCCGACACCTCGATCTCGGTCGTCCCGACGAGGGTGAAGTCGTCGGCAAAGGGCACGGCGAAGACGAAACGGCCGTCATCGTTCTGCAGGACGTAGGCACGGTCGTGCGCGTGCAGCCGTGGCAGCACGATGTGACTACCCTTGACGAGACGCGCGTTTCCGCCGGGACGGCGTCGAACGACGGTCTCGATGACGCGCGCAACCCAGGGACCCGTGGCGTTGACGAGGGCCCGTGCGGTGATCGTCTCACGCTTGCCTCCCGATTGCACAACCAGATGCCAGCGCCCGTCCTCGCGGCGGGCGGCCGCGCAACGCGTGCGTGTCCGGATTTCCGCACCCTTCTCGCGGGCGTCGATCGCGTTCGCGATCACGAGCCGCGCGTCGTCCGCGATGCAATCCGAGTACTCGAAGCCCAATCCAAAACCGGATTTCAGCGGCGCGCCTGCGGGATCGTCCGCGAGATCGAGGGCGCGGGTCCGCGGCAGCCGCTCATCCGCGCCGAACCAGTCATAGAGCGCGAAACCCGCGCGCAGCGTCCAGGCAGAGCGCATGCCCCTGACGTGCGGCATGACAAATCGGACCGGGCGCACGAGATGCGGCGCAAGCGTGAGCAAGTGATCGCGTTCGCGCAGAGATTCGCGCACGAGGCGGAAATGAAAATTCTCCAGATAGCGGAGGCCGCCGTGAATGAGCTTTGTCGAGGCCGACGACGTGGCCGAGGCGAGATCGCCCTGCTCGGCGAGGAAGACCGACAGGCCGCGGCCGGCCGCGTCGCGGGCGACGCCACAGCCGTTGATCCCGCCGCCGATGATCGCGAGGTCGTAGTCCGCCATTTCACTTCCGTCCCATCCCGCACGCCGAACGTGACGGGCAAAGGTGACCGGAACGTGAGTATTCACCGGCGTGCGGGCGTTGCCCACCGATCCGGTCAAGCCTCTGAATACCGCGTATTTTCCTTGCGATGCGCCGACAGATTTTGGAGCGAATGCGTTGGACGCCCGCGCCATGTGGGACGCGCGCCTGCCCACTTTTTCGTTCGGCACACGGCCAAAGGTGTCGCGGCTGACAGCCGTACAGTTACAATGTAGAGGTCCGCGGCGACAAGCCGGGAACTCGGCAGGGAGGAATTCGCAGATCATGCTCCGCGCGACCAAAGACATCATGCTTCCGACGACGATCACCGGATCGCTGCCGCGACCCGCCTGGTACACGGAGAATCTCGGCACCCGCACCTTCCTCGACGCGATGGTGACCAACCAGTTCCGCGACCAATACACGGACGCGGTGATGCTCTATCTCAAGCAGCAGGAACTCGCGGGCCTCGACATCGTCACGGACGGAGACGCGCATTTCGATGCCGACGTGGGCGGTATGAGCTGGACCTCCTATCCGCCGCGGCACATGGATGGCTTCGACCGACGCAACGCGCTGCCAACCCTTGCCGGCAAAGGCGGATTGGCGTTCCCGCCCGGCCACATTCTGCACGACTATCTGGAGGCGCGCGTGATGCCTCCGATCGTCGGCAAGGTCGGCCGCGGCGACCTGCAATACAAGGCAATGTGGAAGGCGGCACAACGGCTCACGAAGAAACCCGTGAAGTTCGGCACGATCGGTCCTGAGCTTGTCGCATTCGCGGTTGCCGACCGTCACTATAAAACGATGCGCGACCGTATCGAAGCGATCGCGGACGCGCTGAACGAGGAACTGCACGACGTGGCGGACGCGGGTTGCACGGCGATTCAATTCGAGGAGCCGCAAATCCACCTCCTCGCCGCGCGCAACATCGTCGACGACGTGATCAATCCCGCCTACAGCGTCGAGGTGTTCAACCGCACGGTAAAAGGGCTGCGCGCGAAGACCGAGGTGTGGTGCCACTCTTGCTGGGGGAATCCGTCGCAGCAGCGCATGTTTGCCGAAGTCCAGAGTTACAAGAATTCACTGGAGCTCATGAACAAGGTCGACGCAGACGTCATCACGTTCGAGTCGGTGAGCGCAGGTGGAATGGACCTGGAACTGTTCGGCAAGATCATCACCGAGAAAAAGATCGCGATCGGTGTGATCGATCACCACACGCTGCAGGTGGAGCG
>DATBJU010000129.1:0-6861 GCA_036556265.1 Xanthobacteraceae bacterium
CCGTTTTCTTTTTCCGCGGTCACGCCTTGATCGTCTTGATGGACGGATGAAGATCCTCATCGGCTGCCAGGCTCGTAGACGCGCGCGTCAACGTCCGGCGCCCCGACCAGCGCGCGCTCGATGGCCGGCCTTATTCGCTCCCAATCGAGTCCACCAAGCCCACATCCAAGCGCGGGCATTGCGATGCTTTCGCGCACCAGATAAAGCGTCTTGTCATCGTGTTTCAGGATCGCCCAGTCGGGGTTGCACTTGCCGACCGGCGTATCGAGTTCGAACCGGCCTGGCAGCTTCACGAAGAGCTTGATGTCTTCGCGCTAGTCCAGCCGCTGAGCGAACTTGCGTTCCACTTCTGACTCTTAGACCACGTACTCGTAAACCGATTTTTTGACCTGCAGGGCCGCCAGGTAGTTGATCAGTTCCTCGTTCTTGAACATCAGCATTTCCCACTGCGCTTCCGTACCCGCACCGTTGATTCGCTGCCCGTTATTCTACGACCCCATACGACTCTGGGCCGTCTTTGTCGAACCTTGCCCAGATGGTCATGCTGAGACACCGCGCAGTGCGCTAGTCGCTTTTGAATCAACGCGGCCCTCCGCATCGATGACGACGCGGTAGACGGTCTTTGCTTGTTCGCGCGACACAAACCCGCGCCGCACGTCCAAGCACACATCGTCGGGAGCACGCTCAGCCGGATTTCCGTAACCGCCACCCGCGCCCGTATGGAGGTGGACGAAATCGTCGCGCTGCAGCGGGATCCGGCTTTCCTTCAGGACTGATCTCACACCAGCAGCCGCGGTCTCGATTTCGGCGTGAGCCGGATCTCCAGGGTGGCCACCATTAAGGCCCCATGGGGGGCAATGGAAGCGCTCGAAGGCCAGGGTCACGTATACCGGCGCAAGGGCACGAATCGTCTTGTCGATGCCAAGGCCTCCGCGGTGCCTTCCCGGCCCGCCGCTATCGCGTCGAAAGCGAACGTGCTCAACGCGCAAGGGATATAAAGCCTCGACAGTCTCGATCGGGATGTCCTTGTTGTCTGCGTGCCGAAGGGTCTTGAAGGGGCCGGAACCGTCGCCGTGCGCAGAGGCCCCCCAGCCGCCGTGCGCCGTATCGAAGAAGCTGAACACGTTTCCGGTGGCGGGATTCTTGCCGCTGAATCCGTGAACGTCATGAGCACCGTGATGGCCCGCCGCCACGCGATAAGGCAGCACCGGTGCCAAGGCTGCGATGATGGTGTCAACGACCGTAGGCTGGGGAGTCTGATAGAGGCCGAGCGGCGCGTTGCCCACCGCGCTCAGGAATTTTCCCGGCGGAACGACCACCTTGACGGGAGCAAGACCGCCCTCGTTCACCGCCTCGTCTGGCGTGAAGAGGTACTTGAACGCGATGCAGGCGGCTGACACTGCGCCACCTTCGATGCCGGCATTGAATGGCCCGCGCACCTGGTCGCCGCAGCCGGAAAAGTCGACGATGAACTCGCCGTCCTTGACTGTCACCTTGACATGGACGGGAATGCGCTTGCCGCGATCGACGCCGTCATCGTCGAGGAAGGAGGTCGCTTCGTACGTGCCTTCGGGGATCGCCCGCACTGCGTCACGCGCGGCGACCTCGGAGTTACGCCAGATCTGCGTGATGGCGGTGAATAGGACGTCCTCGCCGAAGCGCTTCATTAGTTGCTCGAACATCTGCTTGCCCTTGACGCAGCCGGCGTGCTGCGCCCAGAGATCGCCGAGCACCATCTCGGGCAACCGGGTGTTGTATTCGACGATGCGGAGCACCTCCTCGATCAGTTCACCGCGCCGGAAGAGCTTGACCGAGCGTAGCTGCAGGCCCTCCTGGATCAGCTCAGTGGTGTCGGTGCCGATGCAGGAACCGGGATAGGTGCCGCCGACGTCCACCCAGTGGACGTTAACGCACATGAAGGCGACCGGGCGGTCGCTCGCGCCGAACACCGGCGTGTACATCACGACGTTGTTCAGGTGCTGGCCCATCGTGCCGGCGTAATTCGTCATGATTACGTCGCCGGGATACATGTTCTCGCCACCATAGATCTTGATGCCGTCGCGAACGGCAAGGCCGAGCATGTTCATCAGCAGACCGGTCGCGCCGTGCGTCGCGACGGAAATGTGGCGGCCCGCGCCGTCCACCAGGCCAACGGCATAATCCTTGTACTCGTAGACGAGCGGGCTGTATGCGGTGCGCATCAGGTCCGCTTCGATGAGGTCAGGAATCGACTGCAGACCGCTGCGAATGATCTCGAGCCGAACGGGATCGATTTCGACTCGGTTTATGCCCCTGTCCATGATCTATGCCCCTGCTTTCTGGTCGATGTGGATCCTAATCTCGCCCAACGGCCCGATCTCGAATCGATCGGCCGGGCTGATCAGGGTGGTCGAGCCGTACTCTTCGATCACCGCAGGGCCGTCGGCCTTGAAGCCGATCGGCAGGGCGCGCCGCGAAAACACCTTGGTCGGTACGGTGCCGCCATGCTCGGGGAAGAAAACCGGTCGCGCCGGAATGTCTCGCGGTGGGACGCTGGCGAGCTCGCCGGCAAGCCCGGCGATGGTCGGCTTCGGCGTCCGCGCCCGCGCCGCGCAGTGAACCGATACAAACTCCGCTGGCGACTTCTCTATCGCGTGGCCGTAACGTTCGCGGTAGATCTCGTGGAACGTCCGGCGCAGTTCGTCGCAGGCCGCGGTCCTGACCGGAATGCGTACCGTGTGGTACTGACCGAGGAAACGCATTTCAGCGGTCCGCTCGAAGCTCACCGGGATGTTGCCGAAATCGGCCGCGATGGAGGCTTTCATTTCGGATTCCATCGCGGCAAAAACCGCCTCCGCACCGGTGAGGCTCTCGGCGGACAGTCGCCGCAGATACGTGCGCCCTTCATCGCGGCGGATGTCGGCGAGAAGCATGCCCACCGCCGAGAAATTCCCGGCTTCCGGCGGGATCAGAACGAGCGGGATGGCGAGCTCGCGGGCGAGGTCGGCGGAGTGTAGCGGCCCACCTCCGCCGTACGAGAAGAGCACGAAGTCGCGCGGATCCAATCCTCGCTCGACCGTTATGCGTTTGATCGCATCGCTCATCTTCACGGCCGCAATAGAAAGGATGCCGCGGGCGAGCTCGAGCAGGCGCTGCTCGCCGCCGTAGCCGAGCGATTCTCCGAGGCCGTTCGCCAGCGCACGCCGCGCCCCGTCGACATCGAGCCGCATTTCGCCGCCCTGGAACCGCTCCGGGTTCAGCCGACCGAGCAACAGGTTCGCGTCGGTGACCGTGATCTCCTTTCCGCCTCGTCCGTACGCGACGGGCCCCGGTGAGGAGCCCGCACTCCGCGGACCGACATTGAGCCGGTTCTGGCCATCGACCCAGGCGATCGAGCCGCCCCCGGCGCCGACCTCGACCATGTCGATCACCGGCGCCCGGATCGGAACGCCGCGTCCGTATCCGCCGGCGTAGTAAAGCGATTCGACAGCAAATTCGCCTTTCTTCACCACCGCGCACTTGGCAGTGGTCCCTCCCATGTCGAACGCGATTAGGTTGTTGAAGCCGAGCTCGTTGCCGAAAGCGCCTGCACCGATGCAGCCGCCGACGGGCCCCGACTCCACCAGCAGGATCGGTGCGGCGGCGGCGTGCTGAGCCGACAGGATGCCGCCGTTCGATCCCATCATCAGCAGCTGCCCCGAGAACCTGCGCTTGCCGAGCGCCTGGTCGAGGGCGGCGACGTAGCGTCCGACCGTTGGCCCGGTATAAGCGTTGGCCGCCGCGGTGCAGGTCCGCTCGTACTCGTACCACTCGCGAGTAAGGTCGATGCCATTGGCGACATAGAGGTCCGGCAGCAGCTCGCGCAGCCAGCGTGTGACCTGCCCCTCGTGCGAGGGCTCGAGGTAGGAGTTGATTAACGAAACCGCGACCCCCGCGATGGGCAGACCCCTGAGACTTCTTGCAAGCTCCTCGACCTCGGCCCTCTGCGGCGCGCGGAGCACCTTGCCCTGGCCGTCTACGCGCTCGTCGATCTCGAAGCGCAGCTCACGCTGAACGAGCGGCGGCTCGCGGCGGAAGAAGAGATTGAAGGGCTCCGTGCGGTTTCCGCGCCCGAATTCGATCACGTCGCCGAACCCGCGTGTCGTAACCAGCGCGATCGGCTTCCCCGACCGCTCGATCAGGGTATTGATGACGTGCGTGGTGCCGTGCTTGAACAACGCGGCTCGATCGAGCTGGACGTCGGCTTTGCGTGTGCAGTCGAGAATCCCGTCGATCGGGTCGCGGTGAGTAGTCAGGGCCTTGGTGTAACGAACTTCCCGCGCGTCCGGATCGTACATAACCAGGTCGGTGAAAGTGCCACCTGTATCAACGGCGACCAATACGTCTCGACTTGCAGTTTTCATTGCGATTGCTCCTAGACTGAGCGCGCTGTTACCGCCGCGCAACGGCGGCGCTTGCCTGATTCTTGCGGTCCACCGGCCGCACGGTGGGTTCTTTCTCCAGGTTTGCCTTCATTCTTCGCAGCATCGTCCGCAGGACCTGCACTTCCGCCGCGCTAAAGTCGACGAGAGCACGTTCGCGCAGCCGCGCGCCCGCCGGGAGCATCTTCTTCTCGAATAGCGCTCTCGCCTTGGCGGTCAAGTAGAACCGCGCCATCCGGCCGTCCTCTGGGTCGGCGTGCCGCGAGATGAGGCGCATGCGCTCCATCTCCTTCAACGCGCTGCTCGTCGCGGGCTGCAAGAGTCCTGCCGCGTCCATCAACTCTCGCTGGGACAGGCCGTCGCTCCGCGCAAGTGCGTGTAGAAAAAAGAACATGCTCATTGTGATGCCCGCATCCGCGAGGTCTTTCTGAAAGTCCCGGGCAAATGCGTTGTAGGTATCCCGCATTAGGAATGCGATGCCTTCCGTTTCGAGATTCTGGCGCATCATTTTTTGTGCCTATGCAGAGGCTTTAAGAAGAAGCCACGTTTGTAACCCCCCATTCCATCGATGTCAATGTAACTATCCATTGACGTCGATACTTCTGCGGTGCTACGGTACGTATTGGAGGGACTATGCCAAATTTGCGTTGGGCCGCGGTTTATCTCATCTCGACTTTACTTTTTAGCAGTACAGCGTTCGCTCAAGAGCGTTTTCCGTCGAAACCGGTTCAAATCGTTATTCCGGCTGCGCCTGCGACAACCTCAGATGTACTAGCGCGCATGCTCTCCGACCATTTGGCCAAGCGTTTTGGACAGCAGGTCATCGTGCAAAACCGGCCCGGCGCTGGAGGCACCATTGCCGCGGCTTCAGTGGCCAAGGCACCAGCTGACGGCTACACCCTCTTCATGGTCAACTCGCAGCATTCGTTGAATCCGCTGTTTTACGACAACCTACCCTTCGACACGCTGCACGACTTCGCCGGTGTCCTGCAGTTCGGCGATGCACCGAGCGTCGTCTTCGTTCACCCGAATCTCGGAGCGAATAATCTCGCCGAGTTCATCGCTCTCGCGAAGAAGCAGCCCGGCAAGATTACGTACGGTTCGGCAGGTATCGGGACGACTACGCACCTTGCCGGTGCCTATCTCGCCTACCGGGCGGGTATCGATTTACTCCACATTCCGTATAAGGGGCCGGAAGTGCGCGTCGATATCCTTGCCGGGCGAATCAACATGGTCATTGCCCCTGTACCGTACCTGGTCGGACCTGCGAAAGAGGGAAAAGTGTTGGCGCTTGGGGTGACGACGCGCTCCCCACTTCGCGACCCTGCGCCACTCGACGTACCGACTGTGGAACACGCTGCCCTGCTGAATGACTTCGACTACACCACCTACTACGGGTTCGTTGTAGCCGCTCAAACGCCTAGGCCGATCATCGAGCAGCTTGCCCGTGAGATAAGGGCGACGGTCGAAGAACCAAAGATCACCGCATGGCTCACCGGGCAGGCCATCTATCCGCGGTTCCGCCCCCTGTCCGAGTTCGACGCCTACGTCAAATCGGAGATGCAACGCATGGCGCCGGTCGTCAAGGCAACCGGCGCGCGACGCAACTGAAGGGACGAAACCCTAGGTCGAACCCTCGCAAAGTCACATGGCGCCGCGCTAGTGGCTCGGCCTGTCGTTTGGAGTGTCGTTGGGGATATCGGAGATCCGGAAACAGTCTGAGGACGTTCAACTCCGTCCGGCGGCATCCGGTTATCGAGTCCCGCCGCCTCCACCAGACTTAGTCCTTGATGCATCTTCCGCCGTCGGCGTTTGCCTGGTAGCCGATCTTTTCGATGAACCGGTGGGTCGACTCGATCAGCGCATCGGTAAAAGATTCTTTGCAGCCCACGCGGAGCGGTCCGCAGAAATTCGTGTTGATCTCCACGCGGCCGCGAGTCGCCTGCCAGGGCGGCGGAGGCGGATGGCGTGTACCGGCGCATTCGCCGAGACGATGGTATAGCCCTGTTGGCGATTAGCGTACCGTCGGAAAATTTGACGGACCGGCATCACTCATGCGCTAACCCCATGTTTTTGCGTACGACCAGGCGTTGGCGCGTTTTATGCATAGCGTTTATAGCGCGCGCCGCCCGCGGCGTCGCGGATTGGGGAGGCTCGGGGTTGCATGCAACCCTGGGCTGTAGCTGACTGACAAGAACAGGGAGTGACATATGAAGCGCTTCAAGCGCCGTTGCCTCGTGGCTGCGCTGGTCTCCGCAGGCGTCATCAGCGGCAGCGCCTGGGCCGGTTCCTTCACTTTCACCAACGATGCCGACTGGGACACTGGCATCTACACCTCGACCAACAGCGGTCCGCCGGGAGCCGACAACCAGCTCCAGCTCAATCCGGACATCACCACGCCCTTCAACCACATCTGGGTGGCGGCTTCGGGCCGTGGGACCGCGATCCGCATCGACACCAA